>JBPCJL010000271.1:0-5391 GCA_051005355.1 Ilumatobacteraceae bacterium | reverse complement strand
CGTCCGGCGCGGTTCGCTCGACCGTGGCCTCGGTGTCGTCGGGCGCAGAGGACGACTCGTCGCTGCGGGTGAGGAAGAAGGCGGCGACGCCGACGATCGCCAGCGCGGCGACCACCAGCCCGACGATAAGCGCCACGTTGCCACCACCTCGAGCCGCCCGGCCTCCCGCGGTGGCCCCTTGCGGCGGCGTCGCACCACCCGGCGAGGCCATGCCGCGCGGCCACGGCGAGGACCCACCACCAGGCGGCCGCGGAGGTGAACCGCCAGGAGGGGGCGGCGGCGGAGCGCCGGATGGCGGTGGGGGCGGGGGCACCGACGGCGGCGGTGGCGGTGGCGGGCCCGACGTTGGGGGCGGCGGTGGCGGGACCGCCCCGCCCGCGTCGCTCACGAACACTCTCCCGCCGGTCGCCCGTGCACCCCCGCACCGTAGGCGCGGGGCGGCGAGTGGCGTCGGACCTCAGCCGTGGCGTCGTCACCGCCATGGCGTCACGCCACCTGGGCCATCGAGCGGTGGCCGGGAGTGGCGGCGACGGCCATCGTGACCACCGCGCTGGCTCCGGCGGCGCGCAGCGCGTCGACCGCAGCCCGCAGGGGGGCTCCGGTCGTCACCACGTCGTCGACGACGAGCACGGTGGCCGCCGGGACGCGCGGACTGGCGCGGAACGAGGGGCCGGTCAGGCGCCCGGCGCGCGTGCGGCCGGTCTGCGCACCGGCGGCGGCGTGGCGATCCAGCAGCC
Source organism: Ilumatobacteraceae bacterium (assembly GCA_051005355.1). Classification (GTDB taxonomy): domain Bacteria; phylum Actinomycetota; class Acidimicrobiia; order Acidimicrobiales; family Ilumatobacteraceae; genus JALZMG01. Next base: position 4,654 of record JBPCJL010000271.1, on the reverse strand, counting down.
GCCGGCACGGCACGCCGAGCTGGTGGGCGACCTTCCTGGCCACCAGTTCGGCCTGGTCGTAGCCGCGGCCCCGGCGCCGCCTTGGCCCGGTCGGCGCCCACGTCACGACGTCGACCCGCTCGCCGGCCCGGGCCAGCCGGTTGACGAGCAGACCAGCCAGATGACCGGCCACCTGGCGCCGGTTGCGGTACTTGAACCCGAGCAGCACGTCACGGGCCCGCCCGACGAACGGGACGGCCACGAGCACCCCCGGTGGAGCCGGTGGGTCGTAGCGGGCGATCAGGGCGAACCGGCAGGTGCGGCACAGGACCGCGCCCGGGGCGTCGCAGCCGGCACACGAGGTGGTGAGCAACATGCTTCGATCATGATGAAGGGGTGTCACAGGTCGAGCGGGCCAGCGGGCGGTGACGATCCGGCTGCCGGACCCGTGTCTCGTCGTCCTCGTCGGCGCGGCGGGAGCGGGCAAGTCGACGTGGGCCAAGCGCTGGTTCCCGGCGCCGTCGATCGTGTCGTGGGATGATCTACGGGCCACCGTCGGCGCCCACCGCCACGACCTCCGAGCCAGTGCCGACGCGCTCGAGGTGCTCGTCCTGATCGTGGCCAAACGCCTGGCCAGGGGCTTGTTGACGGTGATCGACTCCACCGCCGTCGACGGCGACGTGCGGCGCCGTTTCCGCGCCCTGGCCGAAGCGGCCGGCGTGCCGTGCTACACGGTCCTGGTCGACACCCCGGAGCGGGAGTGCCGCAGCCGCAACCGGTCCCGGCCGGATGCCGTCCCGTCGTCGCTGCTGACGGCGCAGCTCCGCAGCATGGCCACGGCGATCCCGTCGATCGAGGCTGGTGAGGGCTTCGACGGCGTGTACCGGGCGTCCGACGAGCCGGTGGTCGTCGTCCCCGCCGCTCTGCTCGGCGCACCGACCGCGGCCCGGCGGCAGGAGGATGATCCGATGGAACTGCGCTTCGGGCTGCAGATCGGGCGGTTCACCTGGCCGGGCGCACCGGAGGAGACGGCGGCCCGGCTGGCGGCGATCGCGTGCCGCGCCGAGGAGGTCGGCTTCTCGTCGATCTCCGTGATGGACCACTTCGTCCAGATCCCCCAGGTCGGGCGGGAGTGGGAGGACATGCTCGAAAGCACGGCGACACTCGGCTACCTGGCGGCGTCGACGACCACTGCCCGGCTCGGCACGCTTGTGACGGGCATCACCTACCGCAACGTCGCCCACGTGGCCAAGATCGTCGCCACGCTGGACGTGCTGTCCGGCGGCCGGGCGTTCTGCGGGCTCGGTACCGCCTGGTTTCGGCGCGACCACGAGCTCTACGGGTGGAAGTTCCCGCCAGTCGCCGAGCGGTACGCCATGCTCGAAGACGCGCTCGAGCTGCTGCCGCTGATGTGGGGACCGGGGACGCCTCCGTACGAGGGGCGCCACATCACGATCCCGGCGGCGACGTGCTACCCGCGACCGCTGCAGGAGCGCGTGCCGATCCTCGTCGGAGGCTCGGGCGAGCGCACGACGCTGCGCCTGGTCGCCCGCCACGCCGAGGCCTGCAACCTGTTCGGCCCGCCGGAGGCCGTGGCGCACAAGGTGGCCGTGCTGCACCGCCACTGCTCCACCGAGGGCCGCGATCCGTCGACGGTCACGGTGACCAACCTCTCCGAGGCCGCCGTGCTCGGCGGCTCGGCGTTGGCGACCGAGCGCTACGCCGACGTCGTGGCGACCGTCGACGAGCACATCGGGCGGTACCGGGCGTGGGCGGAAGCGGGCGTGCAGGAAGCGATGGTCGGGCTCCACCTCGACGGTACGACCGACCAGCTCGACGCCTTCGCCCCGGTCATCGCCGCCTTCGCCGCCGCCGCCGCAGACTGACCGATCCGGGCACGGATGGCGCAGTAGGTTCCGTCGCCGTGGGTCGACGGGCGGTGCCGCTGACCGCAGCCGCGGTCGCCGCGTTCGCCGCCGGCGCCTGTTGGCTGCGCCGGGTCGTCCTGCCGCCACGTCCGGACAAGGCGCCGACGGCGCAGCCGCACCTCGTGCGCGATCCCGAGCAGCGGCCGTCGCCCGACGGCGCCGGCGTCACCATCGCCGTCAACCCCGGCTCCGGCCCGGCATGGACGCAGGACCCCACCGACGAGCTGCGGGCCGGCCTGCCGCAGGCGCGGATCCACCGGCTCGGCGAGGACGACGACCTCGCCGAGATCCTGGCGGACGGAGATCCGCAGGTGATCGGGGCGGCCGGCGGAGACGGCACCCTGAGTGCGGCGGCCGCCGTCGCCGTCGAGCGGGACCTCGTGCTCGTCGCCGTCCCGACCGGAACGTTCAACCACCTCGCCCGTGACCTCGGACTCGAGGAGCCTGCCGACGCCATCGCCGCGGTGCGTGCCGGGACGGCGACACGCATCGACCTGGGCGTGGTCGAGCTCGCCGGCGGGTCGCGCACGTTCGTCAACACGTTGTCGTTCGGCGGCTACACGCAGATCGTCGACGCCCGCGAGCGGATGGAGCCGCGGCTCGGCAAGTGGCTGGCGCTGGTCGTGGCGCTGGCCACCCAGCTCCCGCGCATGCAGTCACTGCACCTCGAGGTTGACGGGCGTCCGACCGTGGCCTGGCTGGGTTGGATCGGCAACTGCGCCTACGCACCGGATGGGTTCGGCCCCTCGTGGCGCGAACGCCTGGACGATGGGCAGCTCGACGTGCGGCTCGTGCTCGGCGGACGCAAAGGCGCCCGGCTGCGGCTGTTGCTCGACGTCCTGACCGGCCGCCTGCGCCACTGCCCGTTCTACCGCGAGCTGAAGGTGCGCGAACTGGACGTGCGCTCGCCCGAGGGTCCGCTGCGCCTGGCCGTCGACGGCGAGACCATCGACGGGGGCACTCACTTCACGATCTCCAAGCGACCGAGGGCGCTGCTCGTCGCCATCCCGTGATCGGCGTGTCGCTCGTTAGCGTCCGGCGCCGTGCCCCGCGACCGGCTGACCGAGCGCATCGTGCGCTGCGTCGTCGGCCTGTTGATCTGTGGGACCGGGCTGACGCTGATCATCAACGGCGATGTCGGGTTGGCGCCGTGGGACGTCTTCCACCAGGGCCTGAGCGACCGCACCGGCATCCCGATCGGCACCGTCATCGTGATCGTCGGGCTGGCCCTGCTGCTGGCCTGGATCCCGCTGCGCGTGCGCCCGGGGCTCGGGACGTTCCTCAACGCGGTGCTGATCGGTGTCAGCGTGGACGTCCTCGATCCGCGGCTGCCCGAACCGGATCACCTGCTGGCGCGCGTCGCCTTGATGCTCGCCGGTGTCGTCCTGTTCGGCCTCGGGACCGGGATCTACATCGGGACGGGGCTGGGTGCGGGTCCGCGCGACGGCCTGATGACCGGCATCGCCCGGCGTGGAATCTCGATCCGCCTGGCCCGCACGGCCATCGAGCTCGGCGTGCTCGTGGCCGGTGTCCTGCTCGGCGGCACGATCGGCCTCGGCACGGCCGTGTTCGCCCTCGGCATCGGCCCGCTGGTCCACATCTTCCTGCCGCGCTTCGACATGGATGCGGCGCGGGCCGATCTCAGTATCGGTAGTGCTCGGGCTTGAACGGTCCGCCCGGGTCGATGCCGAGGTACTCGGCCTGCTCGTCGGTGAGCTTGGTCAGCTTGACGCCGAGCGCGCCGAGGTGCAGTTCCGCGACCTTCTCGTCGAGGTGTTTGGGCAGCACGTAGACGCCGACCGGGTAGCGCTCGGTGTGGCCGAACAGCTCCATCTGGGCGATCACCTGGTTGGAGAACGAGCAGCTCATCACGAAGCTCGGATGGCCCGTGGCGCAGCCGAGGTTCACCAACCGGCCCTCGGCCAGCACGATCACCTGGTGACCGTCGGGGAACCGCCACACGTCGGTGCCCGGCTTCAGCTCGTCCCGGGTCGCCCCCGACCGGGCCAGACCGGCCATGTCCAGCTCGTTGTCGAAGTGGCCGATGTTGCACACGATGGCGTTCTCCTTCATCGCCGCCATGTCCTCGGCCGTGATGATGTCGGCGTTGCCCGTTGCGCTGACGAACAGATCGGCGGTGCCGACGACATCCTCCAGGGTCGTCACCTGGTAGCCCTCCATCGCCGCCTGCAGCGCGTTGATCGGATCGATCTCGGTCACGATCACTCGCGCCCCCTGGCCGCGCAGGCTCTGGGCACAGCCCTTGCCGACGTCGCCGTAGCCGGCGACGACGGCCACCTTGCCGCCGATCATGACGTCGGTCGCCCGGCAGATCGCATCGACCAGCGAGTGCCGGCAGCCGTACAGGTTGTCGAACTTCGACTTCGTCACCGAGTCGTTGACGTTGATCGCCGGGAACAGCAGCTCGCCCTCGGCGTGCATCTTGTACAGCCGCTTGACGCCGGTCGTGGTCTCCTCCGAAACGCCCTTGATGCCCGCCGCCATGCGCGTCCACTTGTCCGGATCGGTGCGCAGCGAGCGTTGCAGCAGCCCGAGCACGATGGCCAGCTCCGGATTGGACGCGCTGGTCGGGTCGGGGACCTCACCTGACTTCTCGTACTCGACCCCCTTGTGCAGCAGCAGCGTGGCGTCGCCGCCGTCGTCGAGGATCATGTTCGGCCCGCCGTTCGCGTCGAAGTCAGGCCAACTCATCATCTGGTCGGTGCACCACCAGTACTCCTCCAGCG
>JBPCJL010000270.1:0-19908 GCA_051005355.1 Ilumatobacteraceae bacterium | reverse complement strand
CCTGGCTCGACCGTCCGATATCGGCACGTACGTGATCGGCCAGGCGCTCCAGAGCCTGCATCCCGCAGGTGCCATAATCGAGTCCGGCCCTGACGCAGCACTCACTCGTCAACGAGCACCCCAGCCGCCCGTCGGTCAGAGCTCGGAGTAGACCGCCGCCTCGAAGTCGAGGTACACCTGGTACACCTCGGGCGCCACGAACGGCAGGGTCTGGCTGTAGACGGCGCCGGTGATCCCCTTCGAACGATCGACCCAGAAGTGGGTGTTGCACAGCCCGGCCCACGCACCGCTGCCGGCCCGGCGCCGGCCCGGGATGTCATCGGTGTTGAGGAGCAGCCCGTAGCCCCACTTGAAGCCGACGCCGGCGGCGAAGTCGTGCGAGGCCGTCGGGTCGGCGGCCGTGATGGAGGCCGGGAAGTCGAGGTCGCCGATCTGGTTCGTGAACGCAGCGACGACCGTGGCCGGCTGCAGGAGCGTGGCGCCGGCGAACGTGCCGTCGTGGAGCAGCGCCTGTTGGAATTTGATGTAATCGCGGGGCGTCGAGTGCAGCCCGTGCCCACCGGCGTATTACTCCGGCCCCTGGTTCAGATCGACCCCGCTGGCCGCCCACGCACCGTCCTCGCTCTGCAGGTGGATGGGCGTCGACGTGGCGCGCTGTTCGGGCGACATGATGAACGTCGTCTCGTCCATGCCGAGCGGGCCGGTGATGCCCTCCTTGATGGCGACGTCGAGCGCGACACCGCTGACCGCTTCGACGACTTTGCCGAGCCAGTCGGTGTTGATCCCATACTCGTAGGTGGTGCCGGGGTCGGCGAGCAACGGCGCCGTGAAGATCACGTTCGAGCCCGAGAGCACGTTCGGCGTCCCCGTGGCGGACTCCCAGCGGACGAGGCCGGCGTTCCAGAACCAGTAGCCGAGCCCGGTGGTGTGGGTGATCAGCTGCTTGATCGTCGCTCGGCTTGCCGGTGCCCGCAGGCGCGGTTCGTCGCCGTCGAACCCGTCGAGCACCTGGAGGTCGGCGAACTGCGGACAGTAGGTGTCGATCGGGGCGTCGAGCTCGAGGCGACCCTGTTCCATCTGCTGCAGCGCGGCGACGGTGGCAACCATCTTGGTCATCGACATGATCCGGAAGTGGGTGTCCGGCGCGACCGGCTCGTCCTCGCCGCCGACGCGGGGACCAGCGGCGCCCTCGTAGACGATGCCGTCGCGGTCGGCGGCCATCGCCACGACGTTCGGCACCGCCCCGTTGGCGACGGCGTCCTGCAGCACCTGGTCGATCGAAGCTGACATCGCAGTCCTCCTGTGAGTCCCCTGATGCAGGGTAGTCGTCGCTTCCATCGTGCGCGACCGGTCACGGCGACCGGCGCGCCCCGTTAGCGTCGCCGCCTTGCGCCCGGTCGTGTTGGACGTCGTCGCGCACGACGGCGGCGCCAGGGCCGGGGTGGCCACCACCGCACGTGGCACCTATCGCACGCCGTGCTTCATGCCCGTCGGCACCCGTGGCGCTGTCAAGTACCTGAGCGCCACCGACTACGACGACCTCGGCGTCGAGATCGTCCTCGCCAACACATACCACCTCATGCTGCGACCAGGTGCGGAGCGCATCGCGCGGCTCGGCGGCCTCGGGCGCTTCACCGGGTGGGACGGCCTCACCCTGACCGACTCGGGCGGCTTCCAGGTCTTCTCGCTGTCACCGCAGGTCGATGACGACGGCGCCACCTTCCGCAGCGTGTACGACGGCTCCACCCACCGGCTGACGCCGGAGTCGGCCGTGGCGACGCAGGAGCTGCTCGGCGCCGACATCCAGATGGTCCTCGACGTCTGCCCCGCGCTGCCGAGCCCACCGGACGTGATCGAGCTCGCCGTCCAGCGAACGGAAGCGTGGGCGGCGCGGGCTCGTCGCGTCCATCGACGGGAGGGCCAGTCGCTGTTCGGGATCGTCCAGGGCGGCACGTCGGAGGCGCTGCGGACGCATAGCGCGGCGGCGTGCGTCGATCTCGACTTCGACGGCTACGGCATCGGTGGCCTCTCGGTGGGCGAGACGCGCGAGGAGATGCTCCCGGCCCTGGCCGCCGCCACCGGCGCCCTGCCGATCGACCGTCCGCGCTACCTGATGGGCGTCGGTGACCCGGCCTCGATCGTCGAGGCGGTGGCGCTCGGCGTCGACCAGTTCGACTGCGTGCTCCCCACCCGTCTGGGACGCCACGGCACGGCGCTGACCACGGCCGGTCGCCTCCAGCTCAAGGGGGCCCGCTACGCCGACGAGGACGCGCCGATCGACCAGGCGTGCCGCTGCGCCGTGTGCGCCCGTCACTCGCGCGCCTACCTCCGCCACCTGTTCGTAGTCGCCGAGCCGACGGCCTCGCGCCTGCTCACCTTGCACAACCTGGCTTGGCTGCTGGCACTGATGGATCAGATTCGCGCCGCCATCGTCGACGGGGCGTTCGATCGCCTGCACAGCGAGGTGCTGTCCGTCTGGAAAGCGGGCTGAGTACGATGCATCGCTGCCCAGGCGCCGTCCGGGCGCGGATCGAGAACACGGAACTTCATGCACCTCAACCTCCTGGCCAACAGCGGTGGCGGCGGCGGCGGACAGCTGGCCTCGCTCGGCATCCTGCTGCTGATCCCGCTGGCCATGTACTTCCTCATGATCCGGCCGCAGCGGCGCAGGATGCGCGAGCAGTCGGCCATGCAATCGCAGCTCGACGTCGGCGACGAGGTGATCACCACCTCTGGGGTCTACGGCTTCATCACCGGGTTCGACGACGATCGCATCTGGCTCGAGATCGACGACGACGTGCAGGTGCGCATCAGCCGCGCCGCCATCCAGGGCAAGGTGGATACGAGCAGCTTCGCCGCCGAGCCCAAGCCGCCCGCCTCGATCAAGCCGGCCGCGACCACGTCGACGCCGGCCGAGACGACCACCGCTGACGCCACCACGACGGATACACCGGCGCGCGACAACGCCGGATGACGCGCCGGCGGCTCTGGACGTCGCTCCTCGTCTGCGTCGGGGTGGCCGTCGTCGCCCTCGGGCTCAACCTGGCGGTCGGCAACGCACCGGTCCTCGGCCTCGACCTGCAGGGTGGGCTGTCGGTCGTGCTGGCCCCGACTGAGGGTGCCAGCGACGATGACCTGATCGTGATCCGTGACCTCGTGCGCAACGAGCTGGAGAACCGGGGGATCGCCGAGCCCGACGTGCGCGTCGAGGGTTCGAACATCGTCGTCGACCTGCCGGGCGTGCGGGACCAGCGCGATGCGCTCGAGGCGGCCGACGTCGCCGGCATCGTGACGCTGCGCCCGGTCGTGCAGTGCATCCCCGGTACTGATGCCGCCACCACGGCCACCACCGTTCCGGGCGCGACCACGGTGCCGGGCGGGACGACCGTGCCGGGGGAGACAACGGTGCCGGGCGCGACCACCGTGCCCGGGGAGACAACGGTGCCGACGTCGAGCTCGGACGCGTCGACGACGAGCGAACTGCCGGCCGGACTCCGGTCACCGGCGGCCGCACCGACGACGACGACGCCCACCGAGCCGACCGATCCGTCGACGACCAGCGCCGCCACCTCGACGACATCGCCGACGTCGACGACGGACGACACCGCCAGCTCGACGACGGCACCGGACGGCTCCACCACGACCCCCACCGTAGACGCCGCCCCCGCTCCTTCTACCACCGTCCCGGCCGAGCAGAGCCAGACCGAGCTGCTGCCCGACCTCACCGGGGGCACCTGCCTGGTCGGGCCGCCCGGTGGGACCGGCGAGATCTTCTCTCGCGACAGCGCCGGGGTCGAGCTGCGTCCGCAGGAGGGATGGACGGTCAACGTCGGGTTGAGCGGCTCCGGCGAGAGCGCCTGGAACGCGCTGGCCGCCCAGTGCTTCAACGGGATCGGCAGCTGCCCGAGCCGGCAGCTGGCCATCGTCCTCGACGGCACGGTGCAAACGAACCCGGTCGTGCGGGCGCCGTCCTTCTCCGGTGAGGTCTCGATCAACGGCACCTTCTCCGAGGAGGAGGCCCGTTCGCTGGCCCGCGTCCTCAACCGCGGTGCGTTCCCGGTCGACGTCGAGGTGCGCCGGGTGGAGACGGTCTCGCCCACTCTCGGCGAGGACTCGCTGCGGGCCTCGGTGTTCGCCGGGCTGGTCGGCATCGTGGCGCTGCTCGGCGTGCTGTACGTCTTCTACCGGCGCCTGACGTTGCTGATCGCCCTCGGCCTGGCCGTCTGGGGGATGCTGATCTACAGCATCGCGGCGATCATCTCGCAGACCACCAACTTCGCCCTCACGCTGGCCGGGGTCACGGGCATCGTCGTGTCGATCGGCATCACCGTCGACAGCTACGTGATCTACTTCGAGCGCCTGAAGGACGATGTGGTGCACGGCCGGACCCTGCGCAACTCGGCCGGGCGCAGCTTCAAGTCGACATGGCGAACGATCCTCGCCGCCAACCTGGTGGCCTTCATCGCCGCCGCCGTCCTGTTCGTGCTGAGCGTCGGATCGGTGCGCGGCTTCGCCCTGTACCTCGGCATCACGACGATCTGCGACGTGCTCGTGCTGTATTTCTTCACCCGCCCCGCCGTGATCCTGCTCGCCGAGACCGGCCGGCTCGACCGCCGCGACACCTTCGGCCTCGGCCTGGTCAGATCATGATCATCCGAGTGTTTGCCTGCGTCCGAGTGTTTGGTGCAGGGGGGACCCTCACGAAACACTCGGATGCGCAGCGGCAGGTCACGTCGTGACGACGGCCGAGATCTCGCCGAGCCCCACCGCGCCTGGGGCGGGTCGGTTGATCGGGGACACGCGCTGGCGGCGGCTGATCCTCGGGCAGACGGCGATCGACTTCTGGGGCCGCCGGCGGCTCTGGCTCGCCATCTCGCTGGTGCTGCTGGCGATCACCGGCCTGTCGCTCGGCGTCCGCCAGCTCGTGCTGGGCATCGACTTCGCCGGCGGCGTGGCGTGGGACGTGCCGGCGGCCAACATGACCATCGACCAGGCCGAGACGATCCTCGAGGAGAACGGCCTCAGCGCCACGAGCGCCAAGATCCAGGAGCGGGCCTCGGACAGCGGCGACATCATCAAGGTGCAGGTCGAGGACCAGCCCGAAGACGTGCGCGGCCGGCTCCAGGTGGCGTTCGCCACCGCCGCCGGTGTGACCCCCGACGAGGTCGGCGTCGAGTCGGTCAGCGCCAGCTGGGGCGAGGAGATAACGCGCAAGGCGATCGTCGCACTGGTGGTGTTCCTGGCCCTGATCGCCCTGTACATCTCGCTGCGCTTCGAGTGGCAGATGGCCCTGACGGCGATCCTGGCCATGGTCCACGACGTCGCCGTCAGCGTCGGCATCTACTCGGTGTTCGGGTTCGAGGTCACGCCCGCCACGGTCGTCGCCTTCCTCACCGTGCTCGGCTACTCGCTCTACGACAGCATCGTCGTGTTCGACCGGATCAAGGACAACGAGCGCCGGATGGCGTCGGCTGGCTTCACCGCCGGCGACCTGATCAACGTGTCGACCAACCAGGTGCTGCTGCGCTCGATCAACACGACCATCGCCGCCGCGCTGCCGGTGCTCGCCCTCCTGGTCGTCGGTGCCTGGCTGTTCGGGCAGGTGACGCTGCGCGAGTTCGCGATCGCCCTGTTGGTCGGCATGGTCACCGGCGCCTACTCGTCGCTGTTCGTCGCCGCCCCGCTGCTCGGGTGGCTGAAACGGCGCAGCCCGCAGTTCCGCGCCGCCGACCGGACCACCCGCGACCACCTCACGGGCGAGGCGCTGCGGGCGATCGTGATCGCCGGGCCCGGCGGGGCACGCTCGACGGCCGGCCGCCGCCGACGCGCCGGACCCGTCAGCGACGCCGCGCCGGGGCAGCCGCCGGCACCGACCGACGAGCCGATGACGGCAACGTCGACGGCGACCGCACCCGCGCCCCCCAGCCCCGCTGCGGCGCCGAAAGCACGCAGCGTGCCGGGCGCACCGGCCTCCACGTTGCTCAGCCACCCGCCGCGGCCGAGGAAGAAGAAGCGGCGCTAGCGGAACACCACCGCTCGAAACGGGGCTCGTACACTGGCGTTCATGAGCGAGGGAGTCCTCGACCGAGCGAATCATCAGTACGGTCTTCTCGCTCATGGCCGAGCTGCTGCTGCGCTCCGGCTCGGCGCGTCCGGCCATCGTGGGGTGCTCACATGAGCGGCGACGCCGGCGTCTTCGTGCGTGAGGACCCAGCGGCGGCCGCGCTCGACGGGGCGTGGTTGCGACCTTTGGTGCGCGAGATCCCGGACTTCCCGGAGCCGGGCGTGCTCTTCCGCGACATCACGCCGCTGCTCGCCCACGCGGACACGTTCCGGCGCTGCGTCGACGAGCTCATCGACCGGTTCGCCAGCCACGAGGTCGACACGGTGGTCGGCATCGAGGCGCGCGGGTTCATCCTCGCCGCGCCGATCGCCTACCTGACCGGCGCGTCCTTCGTCCCCGTTCGCAAGGCCGGCAAGCTGCCGTGGGCGGTGGCCCGTGAGGAGTACGTCCTCGAATACCGCTCCGAGAAGCTGGAGCTGCACCGCGACGCCATCCGCCCCGGCGAGCGCGTGCTCGTCATCGACGACGTGTTGGCCACCGGCGGCACGGCGGCGGCTACATGCCGGCTGATCGAGACGCTCGGCGGCAACATCGTCGGGCTCGGCGTGCTGATCGAGCTGACCGCGTTGGGTGGACGAGCTGCGCTCGGAGACCGCCTCGTCGAGTCGCTGGTCCGGTTCGACTGATGGGCACCGTCGATCGCGTCCTGCCGTGGCGACGCAACCACGAGGCGGCGCCCCCGGCCGAGCTGACCCCGCTGCTGACCAGCTACCGCCGCCGTCACCCGAAGGCACCGGTGGCGACGATCAGCCGAGCGTACCAGGTCGCCGCCGAGGCCCACCGCAGCCAATTGCGCAACAGCGGGGAGAGCTACATCAACCACCCGCTGGCCGTGGCTCGCATCGTCGCCGACATCGGTCTGGACGAGGTGTCGGTGGCGGCGGCGTTGCTGCACGACGCCGTCGAGGACACCGAGATCACCCTTGGCGACGTCGATCGCGAGTTCGGCGCCGAGGTGGCCGAGATCGTCGACGGCGTCACCAAGCTGGAGCGGATCCGCTTCGACTCGCGCGAGGCGCAGCAGGCGGCGACCATGCGCAAGATGCTCGTCGCCATGGCCCGCGACCTGCGGGTGCTGGTCATCAAGTTGGCCGACCGCCTGCACAACATGCGCACCCTGGCCGCCATGCCGCTCGACAAGCAGCAGCGCATCGCCCAGGAGACGATCGACATCTACGCCCCGCTGGCCCACCGCCTCGGGATCCAGGAGATCCGCCAACAGCTCGAGGACCTCTCGTTCGCCGCGCTGTTCCCCAAACGCTTTGCCGAGCTCGACCACCTCGTCGCTGAGCGCTCGCCCGAGCGGGACATGTTCCTGCTCGCCGCCTTGGAGGAGGTGCGGACGCGCCTCGACGAGCTCGGCATCACCGCCGAGGTGACTGGGCGGGGCAAGCACCTGTGGAGCATCTACGAGAAGATGGTCGTCAAGGGTCGTGAGTTCGACGACATCTTCGATCTCGTCGCCGTGCGGGTGATCGTCGAATCGACCAAGGACTGCTACGCCGCGCTGGGGTGCATCCACGGGCGCTGGCGACCGGTGGTGGGCCGGTTCAAGGACTACATCGCGATGCCCAAGTTCAATCCGTACCATAGCGTGCACACCACTGTGATCGGGTCGACCGGCAAGCCGATCGAGGTGCAGATCCGCACGCGCGAGATGCACCAGCGCGCCGAGTGGGGTGTCGCCGCGCACTGGGCCTACAAGGACGGCACACCCGGTTCGGACATCGACTGGCTGAACCGGATCAGCGACTGGCAGGCCGAGGTCAGCGACCCGGCGCAGTTCATGCAGAGCCTGAAGACCGACCTCGAGCAGGACGAGGTGTTCGTGTTCACGCCGAAGGGCCGGGTGATCACGCTGCCGGTCGGGTCGACGGCGGTCGACTTCGCCTACGCCGTGCACACGGAGGTCGGCCACGCCTGCATCGGCGCCAAGGTCAACGGCCGGCTGGTGTCGCTCGATCAGCAGGTGGCCAGCGGCGACACGATCGAGATCTTCACGTCGAAGGTCGAGACGGCCGGGCCGTCGCAGGACTGGCTGAAGTTCGTCGCTTCGCCGCGGGCGCGCAACAAGATCCGCCAGTGGTTCAGCCGGGAGCGGCGGGCGGACATGATCGAGGCCGGCCGCGAGGCGCTGGCCGAGGAGCTGCGCCGCGAGGGGCTGCCGGTGGCGCGGATGTGGGCGTCGGACCAGGTGCAGCAGGTCATCGACGACCACAGCTACGTCGATCTCGATGCACTGCTGTCGGCCATCGGCGAGCACCACGTGTCGGCGCGCAGTGTCGCTCACCGGGTGGCGCGCGGCTTCCGCGGCGGCGACGAGGAAGATCAGCTACCGGCGACCGTGCTGCGGCCGCGCCGCCAGCGCTCCGACGACACGGTCGGGATCCACGTGGAGGGCCTGGACGACGTGCTGGTGCGGCTGGCCAACTGCTGCACGCCCGTGCCGGGCGACGACATCATCGGGTTCGTCACGCGCGGGCGCGGGGTGAGCGTGCACCGGGCCGACTGCGCCAATGCGGTGTCGCTGATGAGCGACCACGCCGTGCGGCTGATCGAGGTCGACTGGGACGACGAGCGCACGGCGGCGGTGTTCCGGGCTGGCGTCGAGGTCGTCGCGCTCGACCGGTCACGGCTGCTGCGCGACGTGGCCAACGCTCTGTCCGACCACCACGTCAACATCGTGGCCTGCGACACGACGACCGGGAACGACCGGGTGGCCAAGATGCGCTTCGAGTTCGAGCTGGCCGACCCCAACCACCTGGCCGCAGTGCTGCGCACCATCAAGCAGATCGACGCCGTCTACGACGCCTATCGCGTGGTGCCCGGCGGCGGTGCAGACGCCAACGCGACGCCCGAGTCGGCCACCGCCTGAGGATCTGCTGGCGCCGTCGAGGCGCTGCCGATGCTGCCATCTTTCTGCCATGGTAGATTTCTGGCATGCGCACGACCATCGACGGCGCGGGACGGGTCGTGGTGCCGAAGGCGCTGCGCGACCAGCTTCATCTCGAGCCAGGGACGCTGCTCGACGTCAGGGTGCGCGACGGGCACATCGAGCTCGAACCGACGCCGACGCCGATGCGGCTCGAGCGGCGTGGGAGCCGGCTCGTCGCGACCACCGACGATCCGCTGCCGACCATCGACGCCCACCACGTTCGTGAGGTGATGGAGGCACTTCGTCGGTGATCGCCGTCGACAGTTCGGTGGCGATCGCGGCGTTCGGTTCGTGGCACCTGTCCCACCACGCGGCGCTCGCGGTGCTCGAGGAAGGGCCCGCGCTACCTGCTCATGCCATGCTCGAGACGTACTCGGTGTTGACTGGCTTCCCTCCTCCTCACCGCGCACCGCCCGATCTCGTCGTCACCTGGCTGCAGGACAGCTTCCGACGCGTGCTGGCTGCGCCGCCGCCGGCCGCCCATCGCGACCTCCTACGTAGCCTCGCCGACGGCCGGCGTACGGGAGGGGCCGTGTACGACGGTCTCGTCGCGCTCACCGCGGCGCGCGCCGGTGCGGTCCTCGTCACCGCTGACGTGCGAGCCGCACCTGTCTACGAGCTCGTCGGTGTCGCAGTCCGGCGGATCGACGAGCCGTAGCTGAACTCACAGATCACCGCTTTCGGGCCGCCGGTAACCTGCGCCGCCGTGCCCGAGTTCACCACCAGCCCGGGGATGCGCGACATCCTGGCCCCGGAGGCGGCGCGGTGGCGACGGTTCGTCGACGTGTTCGCCTCGGTCGTCGAGCCGGCCGGGTACGGGTTCATCCTGCCGCCGCTGCTGGAGGACTACGGCGTCTTCCGGCGCATCGGTGACGCCACCGACATCGTGTCGAAGGAGATGTACCGCTTCACCGACCTCGGTGGTCGTGACGTCGCCCTGCGTCCCGAGCTGACGGCCGGTGTGTGCCGAGCCTTCGTCCAGCACCGCCCGCCGACACCTTGGAAGGTGTGGTGCGCCGGCACCAACTTCCGCTACGAGAAGCCCCAGCGCGGCCGGTACCGCCAGTTCGAGCAAGTCGACATCGAGGTCCTCGGCGTCGAGGATCCGACCCTCGACGTCGAGGTCATCGCCCTCGGCTGGCACTTCTTCGCCGCCCTCGGACTGCGCCAGGTCGAGCTGCGGCTGAACAGCCTCGGCGAGCCGGCCGATCGGGCCCGCTACGTCGACGCGCTGCGAGCCCACTTCGACGCGGGCCGCGAGACCCTGAGCGAGGAGAGCGTGCAGACCCTCGACCGCAACCCGCTGCGCGTGCTCGACTCCAAACGGGCGCCCGACCAGCCGCTGATCGCCTTGGCGCCGCACATGCAGGAGTTCCTGGGCGCCGGCGCTGCGGACCATTTCGCCGCTGTCCGCGCCGGTCTCGACGCGCTCGGCATCCCGTACACCATCGACGCTCGGCTCGTGCGCGGCCTCGACTACTACCTGCGCACCACGTTCGAGTACGCCGGCGCGACCTTGCAGAGCGCCCAGAACGCGCTCGGTGGCGGCGGGCGCTACGACGGTCTCGTCGAGGCACTGGGCGGGCCGGCCACGGGTGGCATCGGGCTGGCCATCGGCGTCGATCGGACCCTGCTGGCCTGCAACGACGAGGGCGTGTTCCCGCCGCTCGACCTGTCCGTCGACGTGTTCGTCGTCGACACGACCGGGGGAGGGGAGGCGCTGGCGATCACCGACGAGGTCCGCCGGGCGGGGCGCTCGGCGGATCGGGCGTGGGACGGGCGCAGCATGCGGGCGCAGATGAAGGCGGCCGACCGCAGTCGCGCCGCCGTAGCGGTGATCGTCGGCGACGACGAGCGTGCTGCCGGCACCGCCGTCGTTCGTCCCCTGCGCACCTCCGACGCCGAGCAAGTCGTCGTGCCGCGTGACGAGCTGCTCGACCACCTCGAGAAGGTCCTGACATGACGTTCATTGCGTTCCCCGGCCACAACACCTGCTGCCTGCGCAGTTGCTGGTCGCTCGCTCGCTTGCGCTCGCTCGCTCGCATCGGAGCACGACCTTGAGTGCTACGTCGATGCGCACGCACCTCTGCGGCGAGCTGCGGCCCGAGCACACCGGGAAATCCGTCGAGCTGTGTGGGTGGGTTGCCCGCCGGCGCGAGCACGGCGAGCATCTCGCCTTCGTCGACGTGCGCGACCACACCGGGGTCGTGCAGTGCGTCGTCGACAACACCATCGACGTGCGCAACGAGTACGTCGTGCGCATCACAGGCGTCGTGCGGGCGCGGCCCGATGGGACAGCCAACCCCAACCTGCCGACCGGTGAGGTCGAGGTCGGCGAGTGCAAGGTCGAGGTGCTACGCAGCGCCGATCCTCCGCCGTTCCCGATCGACGCGCGGGCCGATGAGGTCGAGGAGGGGACCCGTCTCCAGTACCGCTACCTCGACCTGCGACGCCAGCGGATGCAGCGCAACCTGCGCGTGCGGGCAGCGATCAACTCGTCTCTGCGTCGGTCGATGGAGGCGCAGGGCTTCGTCGAGGTGGAGACGCCGGTGCTCGTGCCGTCGACGCCGGAGGGCGCGCGCGAGTTCCTGGTGCCGTCGCGCAAGGAGCCGGGCTCGTTCTACGCCCTGCCCCAGTCGCCGCAGCTCTTCAAGCAGCTCTTGATGGTGGCCTGCGTCGACCGCTACTACCAGATCGCCCGCTGCTTGCGTGACGAGGACATGCGCGCCGACCGCCAGTACGAGTTCACGCAGCTCGACGCCGAGATGAGCTTCGTCGGCCAGGACGACGTGCTCGGCGCGATCGGTGCGGCCGTGCTGGACGCCGCCGAGACGGTCACGGGCGAACGGCCGCTGGAGATCGAGCGCATGACGTGGCAGCAGGCGATGGATCGCTACGGCGTCGACAAGCCCGACCTGCGCTTCGGGATGGAGCTGGTCGAGCTGACCGACGCGTTCGCGGCGACCGAGTTCAAGGCCTTCGCCGGTGCGGCGGCGATCAAGGGCCTCCGGGTGCCCGGTGCGGCGAGCGAGTACGGCCGCAACCAGCTCGACCGCTTGACGGACCGGGCCCAGTCGCTCGGTGCCAAGGGCCTCGTCTGGCTCAAGGTCGCCGCCGACGGGTTGCTGGAGTCGCCGGTGGCCCGGTTCCTGTCGACGGAGGAGACGGGCACGCTGGTGCAACGGCTGGACGCCGCGCCGGGGGACCTGCTGCTCGTCGTGGCGGACGACTGGATGACGGCCGTCGAGGTGCTCGGTCAGTTGCGCAACGACCTCGGCCAGCCGCCCGTGCACGACGGCCCGTATCGGTACGTCTGGGTCGTCGAGTTCCCGATGTTCGTCGGTGTCGACGAGCAGGGCCGGCCGAAGCCCGCTCACCACCCGTTCACGATGCCCCACCCTGACGACCTCGAGCTGCTCTCGACCGACCCGATGGCGGTGCGCTCGCAGGCCTACGACCTGGTGCTGAACGGGTGGGAGCTCGGTTCGGGGTCGATCCGGATCCACGACCCGGCGCTGCAGAGACGGGTCTTCGCCGTCCTCGGCATCGACGCCGCCGAGGCGGACCGCAGGTTCGGGTTCTTCCTCAACCCGTTCGAGTACGGGGCGCCGCCGCACGGCGGGTTCGGGATGGGCATCGACCGGCTGGCGGCGATCCTGGCCGGCGAGGAGAACATCCGCGAGGTCATTGCCTTCCCCAAGACGCAGTCTGGAGCCGACCTCATGACGCGATCGCCCCGCCCAGTGGACGCCGCGCAGCTGACCACCCTCGGCATCCGGGTCGTGCCGCCACCGGCCTGACGCCCGACCGCTACGTTCGACCCGATGTTCACCCGATGGGCCGGCATCGGCGCCACGGTCGCCGCGGCCCTGGTCCCGTCGTGCCAGCCGGGCTGCGAACCGTCGCCGGCTGACTGCGCCCCGCCGGGCGGTGTCCCGGCCGACGCCCGCCAGGTCGTGGTGGTGAGCTCGTCCGGGTCCTCCGCCGACGTCGACCTGCTCGTCCAGGACGACTCGGGCTGGCACTGCGCGGCGAACGACCTGTTCGGTCGGGTTGGCCGCAACGGCGTGCGCGCCCTCGCCGAGCGACGATCGGGTGACGGCACGACGCCGGGCGGGGTGTTCGGCGTCGGCAGCATGACGGCGCCCGACGGCCGGACGTTCCAGTTCTTCGGTAACGGCGCCGACCCGGGAGTGCAGGGCGACTGGCGCCAGGTCGAGGCCGGTGACTGCTGGGGCGCCACCCCGGCCACGGCGTCCTACAACCAGCTCGTCACCCGATCGGCGGCGGCGTGCACCTCACCGGACGAGTACCTGCCGAACATCACCGGCGCCTACTCGGCGGCCGCACTCATCGACGCCAACATGGGGCCCGATCGCTCCGGCGACGACCCCGCCGAACCGCCGCTGGCGGCGGCGATCTTCCTGCACCGCCACTCGTACGACAGCGACGGCACGACGCGGGCGACCAGCGGCTGCGTGTCCTTGGCCGCGAGTGACCTGGCAACCGTCCTGCGGGCCATCGTACCTGGTCAGGCGTACTTCGTGTTCGGATAGACGGGTTGCTGAGCCGGCGGCGAGTCGTCGTGACACCCCCGGCGTAGGGTCCTTCGTACCGACATCCCCCGACCACCCACGCCGGTCCGCGACCGGCACCGTTGGAAGGGAGGCTCGCCGATGAGCGAGCACAACCTGGTCCTCCTGCGCGGCGTGCTCGCCGCCGAGGCCACCGTCAGGGAGCTGCCCTCGGGCGGCACCGTCAGCCAGTTCGACGTCATCACGCGCGACGAGCTGGGCACCCGCACCGTCCCGGTGGCGTGGATGGACCCGCCACCCGCCGGCCTGCCCGTCGCCGAAGGCGATGAGCTGGTGGTCGTCGGGCACGTCAACCGCCGCTTCTTCAGGGTCGGCGCGGCGACACAGTCGCGCACGGAGGTGGTGGTCGAGCACGTCGTGGCCGGCGACGACCGCCGGCGCATCGGCCGCCTGCTCGCTGCGCTGCGCGGCCGCCTCGAGCCGGCATCGTCGTCGTCGTCGTCGCCATCGACGAGATCGAGTCGCGCCGAGGCTCGCGCCGGCTGATCAGGTGCGCAGGTCGCGCAGCACGAAGCCCGTTCGCAGCTTGGGGGTGAAGAACGTCGACTTCGGTGGCATCAGCACGCCTTCACGTGCTGTGCGCTCGATCTCGGCCAGCCTGACGGGCCGGACCAGCACGGCCGCCGTTGCCGTCCCGGAGGCGACGGCGGCGACGGTCTCGGAGAGGCCGTGCTGATAGGTGATGTGCTCGGCGGCCGGCGAGCCAGCCAGGGCGTGTTCGAGCCACGCCCCGTCGAGCGGTCGGACGTCGTCGAAGGCGCCGGGCCGCGGGATCATCCACTCGGCTGCGCCGCCCGGGCCGACCAAGACGAGCCGACCCTCGCGGTCCATCGCCGCCAGCGTCGCCGGTGACGGCGCATCCGTCGGCACCAGCTCGAACGACGCCGCCAGCGTCGCGCGAAGGGAGTCGAACGGCACGTCGTGGTAGAGGCGGTGGATGGCCTCGATGCTCAGCTGGTCGGCGACCAGCTCGCCGACGAAGGCCAGGGTCTGCTCGGCCGGGGTGTCGTCGCGCCCGGTTGCGGCGCGCACCTCGTCGCGGTAGGTGCGGCTGATCCCGTAGCGGTGATGGCCGTCGGCCAGCAGGACGTCGTCGGTGGCGAGGTGGGCGCGGATGGCGGCGATCCGGTCCAGGTCGGTGACGCGCTCGACGATGTGCTCGACGCCGTCGACGGTGACGGCGCCGACGGGCTCGGCCGGTGCGGCCAGGAGCGCAGTCAGCCCGCCGGCCAGCGACAGGCCCCACACCGGCGACAGGTTGGCTTCGGTGGCGCGGGTGAGGTCCAGCCGGTCGGTCGACGCCTTCGGCGTCGTCCGTTCGTGGGGCAGGACGCCGCCGGCACCCTCGTCGACGACCTCGAGCCCGCCGAGCACTCCGACCAGGTCGCGCCGGTCGCCGGTCGCATCGGTGAAGCGCATGCGGTAGAGCGTGAACGTCGGCGTGGCGTCGGCGACGAGCACACCGTCGGCCAGCCACCGCCGCAGCGTCCGGCCGGCGCCGGCGTAGCGATCGGTGCCCTGCGGGACGTCGACATGGACGATGTTGCGCTCGTCGCCGACCGCCAGTGCGGCGACGTCGGCCGCGGACACCACGTCGTACGGCGGGGCGATCACAGCCTCGAGGTCCGTGCCGGGCGCGTAGCGGATGGCGGGGAACGGCACGAGCGCAGGCACAGGGCAATGATGGCGGCCCATGCACGATGACGCTTGTTCGCTCGCACAGTCGGGCAATCGCTGCGGAACTGACGCCGGACGCTCGCTCACACCTTCCGTCGTCTTGCTCGACCTCGACGGGGTGGTCTGGCTTTCGCGTCAACCGATCGCCGGGTCGGTCGAGGCCATCGCTCGCTTGCGGGCGAGCGGACGGCGCGTGGTGTTCGTGACCAACAACTCGGGCGCCCGCTTGGCCGACCAGGAGGGCGCGCTCGAGCTGATCGGCATCCCCGCCACGGGCGACGTGGTGACGTCGGCGCGCGCCGCCGCCGCCCTCATCGAGGCGGGCCAGCGCGTCCTCACGTGTGGCGGCCCGGGAGTGACGGAAGCAGTCACCGCGGTCGGTGCCACGGCCATCGCCGGCGACGATCCGGACGGCGAGCACGTCGACGCCGTCGTGGTCGGGTTCCACCGGGAGTTCGACTACGAGCGGATGCGCATCGCGTCGACGGCCGTGCGCAACGGGGCGCTGCTGATCGGGACGAACGACGATCCGACCTACCCGACGCCCAGCGGGCCGATCCCGGGCGGCGGCGCCATCCTCGCCGGCGTGCGCACGGCGGCCGACTCGCCGGTCGACACCGTCATCGCCGGCAAGCCGTACCCCCCGATGGCGGCGGCGATCACGACCATGCTCGACGGCGTCGCGCCCTCGGCGTTGCTGATGGTGGGCGACCGGCCGAGCACGGACGGCCGGTTCGCCGTCACCCTGGGGTGCCCCTTCGCCCTCGTGCGCTCGGGGGTGACGAAGCCCGGCCAGGCCGTCGACGTGCCGGTCGCGATCGATGAGGCGGACCTGGCCGCCGTCGTCGAATCGATCGCCGCCGCCGACGCTCTCCGGTAGCCACCGGCGCCGGCACTACCATGCCCCGATGCCGAAGAACCCGTTGCGCAAGCTGCTCGACGACAGCGTGGCGCTCACCGAGGTGTCCCGCAAGCAGGCCGAGGATGCGGTCAAGAGCCTCGTCAAAGCGGGCGAGGTGCGCCGCTCCGAGACCGAGGCTGTGGTGCAGGATCTGCTCGACCGAGGTCGACGGACGGCCACGCAGCTCGCCGAAACCGTGCAGTCGGAGGTGGCCAAGCAGCTCGGCTGGTTGGCCAATCGCGTCGACGACCTGGAGGATCAGCTCGAAGGCTTCGTGACGCGCGTCGTGCCACGCCGCGCGCCCGATCGGGCGGCGGCCGAGCCGGTGCTGGCCACGAAGCGGGCGGCGGCGGCGGCGACGAAGACAGCGCCGACCAAGAAACGGGCGGCAAAGAAGTCGACGGCGAAGAAGTCAGCGGCGACGAAGTCGACGGCGAAGAAGTCGGCGGGCGGGCGCGGGCGCAAGGTCGCCACGTCGCGACCCACCTGAGTGGTCGCCCGCCGCCGCCTCGACACCGAGCTGGTCCGGCGGGGGCTGGTGACAGGCCGGGCGCGCGCCGCCGAGCTGGTCGCCACGGGCACCGTGCTCGTCAACGGGGCCGTCGCCGACAAGTCGGCCCGGCTGGTCGCCCCGGGCGACGCCGTCATCATCATCGCCCCGGCGCCGCGCTACGTCGGCCGCGGTGGCGAGAAGCTGGACGCCGCGCTCGAACACTTCGGCGTCGACGTCTGCGATCTCCGGGGCCTCGACGTCGGCGCCTCCACCGGCGGCTTCACCGACTGCCTCCTGGCGCGTGGTGCATCCCACGTCGTCGCGCTCGACGTCGGCCACGGCCAGCTCCACCCGCGGATCCGTGACGATCCGCGCGTGACCGTGCTCGAGCGGACGAACGTGCGCGCCGCAGACGTCGACACGATCGACGGCCGCGTCGACCTGCTCGTCGCCGACGTGTCGTTCATCTCGTTGACCATGATCATCCCCGTGCTGGCCGCGCTGTGCCACCCTGGGAGCCCGATGGTGCTGCTCGTCAAGCCCCAGTTCGAGGCCGGCCGCGCCGAGGTCGGGCGTGGGCGCGGTGTCATCAGCGACGACACCGTGCACGAACGGGTGCAAGCCGAGATCGACGCGGCGCTGCGGGCGGCCGACTGCCGCGTCGCCGGGTGGATGGATTCGCCGCTGCTCGGCCACCGCGGCAACCGGGAGCTCTTCGTGCACGCCATGACCGCGGAGCGCCAGCCCTGATCGCCGTCGCGGTCGTCGCCCACCACGAGCGTCCGGAGGCGGCGCGCCACACCCGTGACGTCATCGAGTGGCTCGGCCGCAACGGCCACGCGGGATGGTTGGTCGCCGAGGACGCCGATGGGCTCGGGCTGCCCGAGCTGGTCGGGGAGCGCCCGGTCGCCACAGCCGATCTCGTGGTCTGCCTCGGCGGTGACGGCACGATGCTGCGCGCCGTGCGGCTGCTCGACGGCGCGCCGGTCCCGCTGCTCGGCGTCAACCTGGGTGTGCTGGGCTACCTCACGGAGATCGAGCCACCGGAGCTGACTGCGGCGCTGGAACGCTTCGCCGCCGGGGCGGAAGCCGGCGGCTGGTCGCTCGACGAGCGGATGATGGTCGAAGTCGCCACGTCCGGCTCGGTGGAAGGTTGTTGGCGAGCGCTGAACGAGGTGGTCGTCGAGAAGCAGGAGTCAGGCCACACCGTGAGCCTCCTGGCCGGCATCTCGGGCGAACCGTTCACGAGCTATGCCGCCGACGGCCTGATCGTGGCGTCGCCGACGGGCTCGACGGCGTACGCCCTGTCGGCGCGTGGCCCGGTGGTGTCGCCGCGACACCGGGCCCTGCTGCTCACACCGGTCTCGCCGCACATGCTGTTCGACCGCACGCTGGTCCTGGACCCGACCGAGACCGTCTCGATCCAGGTCGCCGGCCACCGTCCCGCCGAGCTCGCCGTCGACGGTCAACTCGTCGCCACGCTGCAACGTGGTGACGTCGCCATCTGTGGGGCGGCGATCGAGACGGCCCGCTTCGTGCGCTTGGCGCCGCACC
Source organism: Ilumatobacteraceae bacterium (assembly GCA_051005355.1). Lineage (GTDB taxonomy): Bacteria > Actinomycetota > Acidimicrobiia > Acidimicrobiales > Ilumatobacteraceae > JALZMG01. The sequence goes on along the minus strand of JBPCJL010000270.1, from coordinate 1,629 downwards.
ACTTCCACCAGATCCTCAAGGCCAAGTTCGGCCTGGCCGACCGCTGATGCTGAGCGAGCTGCACGTCGAGCACCTCGGCGTCATCGAACGGCTCGACCTCGTGCTCGGGGCCGGCCTCACCGCCGTCACCGGGGAGACCGGGGCCGGCAAGACGATGCTGGTCGAGGCGCTCGAGCTGCTCGTCGGCGGTCGGGCCGACGCGTCGATCGTGCGGCCCGGTGCGCCGGAAGTGCGCATCGACGGCCGCTTCGTGGCCGTCGAGCCGGCCGGCACAGATGGCGAGCTGGTGCTCAGCCGGGTCGTGCCCGCCGATGGCCGCTCTCGGGCCTACGTCGACGGTCGGCCCTCGACGGTGGCCGCGCTGGCCGAGGTCGCCGCGCCGATCGTCGACTTGCACGGCCAGCACGCCCACCAGAGCCTGCTGGCGCCGGCGACGCAGCGGGCCGCCCTCGACCGGTTCGGGGACATCGACCTCACTCCTTTGCGGGCGGCGCGGGCCCGTCTGACGGAGCTGGACGCCGAGCTGGCGACGCTGGGCGGCGACGAGCGAGCCCGGGCACGCGAGATCGACCTGCTGGCCTTCCAGGTCGAGGAACTGACGGCGGCCGCGCTGGACGACTCCGACGAGGAGCAGCGACTGGCGCTCGTCGAGGACGAGCTGGCCGACGCCGTCGGGCACCGGGAGGCCGGCGCGGTCGCGCATGCGGCGCTGGCCGACGACGGCGGCGGGCGCGACGCACTGGCGCTCGCGCTCGGCGCCGTCACGGGGCGGGCACCGTACGGCGCGATCGAGGAGCGCACCCGGTCACTGCTGGCGGAGCTCGACGATGTCGTCGGCGAGCTGCATCGTGTCGTCGACGGCATCGAGGAGGATCCCGCCCGCCTGGCCGAAGTGCGGGCCCGCCGCCAGCAGCTGCGCGACCTGTGCCGCAAGTACGGCGACACGCTGGACGACGTGCGGGCGTATCGAGACGACGCGGCGCGTCGGCTGTCCGAGCTGGCGCGCTTCGAGCAACGGGCGGCCGAGCTGGACGAGGAGCGCCGGGCCGCCCTGCAGACCGAGCGGATGGCGGCAGCGGCCGTTGGCCGGGCGCGGCGGGAGGCTGCCCCACGCCTCGCCGGCGCGGTGACGGTCCGACTGCGCGAGCTGGCCATGGCCCACGCCGAGGTGGCGGTGACCGTCGGGGAGCACGACGACGATCACCCGGGCGACCGGGTGCAGTTCCTCCTGTCGGCCAACCCCGGTTCGCCGCTCCTGCCGCTCAACCGCGTCGCCTCCGGTGGAGAACTGGCGCGGGCGATGCTGGCGTTGCGGCTCGTCCTGACCGGCATCGAGGACGACACCGGCCGCACGTTGGTGTTCGACGAGGTCGATGCTGGGATCGGCGGTGCCGCCGCCGGTGCTGTCGCTCGGGCGCTGGCCGAGGTGGCGCAGCGCCACCAGGTCCTCGTGGTCACGCACCTGGCCCAGGTCGCGGCCCTGGCGGCGACGCAGGTGGTGGTGCGCAAGCACGTCGCCGCCGGCGCCACGTCGACGACAGCGGCGGTCGTCGACGGTGACGCGCGAGTCGCCGAACTGGCCCGCATGCTGTCCGGCGCAGAGGGCGGTGCGGCGGCGCGGCGTCACGC
>JBPCJL010000269.1:0-10547 GCA_051005355.1 Ilumatobacteraceae bacterium | reverse complement strand
CGCCCGCACGCAGTCGCCGCTGGCGACGTCGCTCACGTTCATGGCCGAGCTGCTCGCCGGCGTCGTGCTGGGTGTGGTCGGGGGGATGCTCGCCGACGCCCTCGATCGGCGCCAGGTGCTGCTTGGGTCGTACCTCATCCGAGCCGCGCTGCTGGTCGCCGCCGTCGCCGTCGACCCCCTGTGGTTGGCGGTGCTGCTCGGGGTGCTGGCCCGCGCCGGCGGCCAGCTCGACAACCCGTCCTTCGACGCCATGGTCCCCGAGCACGCCGAGGGTGACCTCCAGCAGGTGCTCGCTCTGCGGCGCTTCGTCCAAGCGATCTCCTACACCATCGGCCCGGCCGTCGGCGCGCTCGCTGTCACCGTCACGGGTCCCCGGCGCGCCCTGCTGCTCAACGCGGCGACGTTCGTCATCGCCCTCCTGCTGCTGGTGACGGTGCGGGGTCTTGATCGGTCGGTGGCCCAGCGACGCCTGGCCCAGCAGGGCCAAGGTCTGCGCGAGCGGTTGGACTCGATGCTCGACGGTGTGCGCGTCCTCCTCGGCACCCGCACCGTCCGCCGGCTCATCCTGTACTGGACGATCGTGATGGCGACGGTGGCGATCGTCATGGCGGCGGCCATCGTGTGGTTCGAGGACGACCTCGGCGTGGCCGACGCCTGGTACGGCCTGTCGATCGCCGCCTACGGCATCGGGTCGACCGCTGGGCTCGCGTGGGCCGGGGGTCGCACGTTCCGACTGCCGCTGGCCGTGATCCTGATCATCTCGGCGCCGATCTACGCGGTGTCCTCGGTGCTCGGCGTCATCGCCCTCGAGCCCTGGCTGCTGCCGCTCGGCTGGCTGGTGTGGGGCGTGGCGATGGGACCGGAGCTCGTGCTCGGCGAGGTGCTGGTGGTGGAATCGGTGCCCGAGGACGTGCGCGGGCGAGCGTTCGCCGCCATGGCCGTGCTGACGATGATCGGGATGGCCGCCGGCTACGGCGTCGCTGGTCCGATGATGGAGCTGATCGGAGCCAGGGCGACGATCGCCTGGACGTCGCTCGGCATCCTTGCCCTGGCGCTGCTGTGGGTCGGGCCGGCGCGACACGACCGGCGCGTGCTGGCCGGCGAGCGCTGCGCCGACGACGTGCTGACGGACCGGCTCACGCCGTCGGCCCCGTACCCGTGCGCCTCCCCCGTGCCCGCCTCCTCACGGTCAGGTTCGTGGCCCGACGGTGGGCCAGAACCCTGACGAGGAGGCCGACCACGGGCCCGGCTCGACCGTGACACCCCGTTGTTAGCGTCGCCGACGTGGCCCGCCTGAACCCGTCGGAGCGCGCCGAGCTGCCCGATCGCGCCTTCGCCTACGTCGACCGCCGGGGCCAGCGGCGCCTGCCCATCCACGACGCTGCCCACGTCCGCAACGCGCTGGCCCGCTTCGGGCGGGTCGCGTTCGACGACGAGTCGGCCCGCACCACGGCCCGCACCCGCCTGCTGCGGGCCGCCCAGCGCTTCCGGATCGTGCCCGTCGGGTTCATCAACAGCGAGCTGGGGCAACGCTCGTCCGGACGGCGGCGGCTGCCGAAGGGGTTCGTCACCATGGTGATGACCGACATCGAGGGGTCGACCGGCCTCGTGCACCGGCTCGGCGACCGCTACCGGGCCGTCCTCGACGCGGTCTGCACGGTGCAGCGGGAGGCCACCAAGGACGCCGGTGGCGACGAGGTGGAGGCGCGCGCCGACGAGTTCTTCGCCGTCTTCGCCGCGCCGCGGGGTGCCGTCGACGCCGCCATCGCCATCCAGCGTGGATTGCAGACGGTCGAGCACCCGGGCGGCATCGAGGTCAGGGTGCGCGTCGGGGTCCACAGCGGCTATCCGACGTCGAAGGAGGACAACTACGTCGGTCTCGACGTCAACACGACGTCGCGGGTCTGCGCCGTCGGCCACGGCGGCCAGATCGTGGTGACGGAGAACACCCGGCAGGCCGTGCGCGACACGGACGCCGGCGGTCTCCGGTTCGTCAGCCTCGGCACCCACCGTCTGCGCGGGCTCCCCGATCCCGTGCCCCTCTACCAGCTCGGCGCCGCCGGCCTGCCGACGCGCTTCCCGGCGCTGCGCGGTGTCGCCCCCGCGTGACGGCGGCGCGACATCCGGCGCCGCTCAGGTCGTATGCACCACCAGCACGTTGCACGGCGCGATGCGCAGGACGTCGGTGGCGATCGAGCCGAGGAGGCGGGCGGCACCCTGCACGCGCCGGTTGCCGACGATGATCATGTCGGCATCGAGCCGCACGGCTTCCTCGCCCAGCGACTTGGCGGGGTGCCCGGACAGGACGGCGGTGGTGATGGCCGGCGCCGAGAGCTCGGTGCGCAGCTCGGCCAGGAGCTGTTCGCCTTGCGACAGCGAATCGACGTGCCAGTGGTCGCTGCCGGCAATGACCTCGCCGCCGGCGCGCCCCGTGATCCCCGTCACCAGGTGCAGCGTCGCACCGCATTTGGTGGCGAGGTCGGCGGCGGCCACGGCGGCTCGGTGTGCCGTCTCGCTGCCGTCGACACCCACGATGAACGTGTCCACCCGGACCTCCTCCCTCCCCGGCCGCACGGCCGGTCCCCGCAGCATTCTGGCCCACCGGAGACCATGACCGAGACCGAGGCCGCGGTGAGGTCGGAGCCGGACGAGACGGCGCGACCGATGGTCCACTTCACCGCACCCGTCGGCTGGCTCAACGATCCCAACGGGCTCGTCTCGGTCGACGGCGAACACCACCTCTTCTTCCAGCACAACCCGAACGACACGACGTTCGGCGCCATGCACTGGGGCCATGCCGTCTCCGGGGACTTCGTGACGTGGCGCCACCTACCGGGCGCCCTCGCGCCCGACGAGCACGGCATCGTGTACTCCGGCTCGGCCGTGATCGACCGCAGGGACACGGCCGGCTTCGGTCGGGGCGCCGTGGTCGCCGTGTTCACGTACCACACCGAGCAGTCCGAGGCGCAGGCCCTCGCCTGGTCGCTCGACGCCGGCCGCACGTTCACGAAGTTCTCCGGCAATCCCGTCCTCCCGCCCGATCCCGACCGCCCGATGTGCCGCGATCCCAAGGTGTTCCGGTTCGGCGACGACATCGACGGCCACTGGGTCATGGTGCTGGCGGCCGGAGACGAGTTGTGGATCCACACCTCAGAAGACCTGCGCGCGTGGGAGCGCCGTGACGTCGTGGCCGCGTTCGACCCCGCCGGCGCGCTGCCTAAGGTGCCGGGCTTGTTCAAGCTGCGGGCCGACGACGGCGCGTCGCATTGGGTGTGGAGGGGGGGCTGCAGGGTCGGCGCGCCGGCGGGTGGGTCCGGCACGGCGTACATCGTCGGCGCCTTTGATGGGGCTCGGTTCACCGCCGCGACGGCGCCGCGCTGGGTCGACCACGGCCGCCACTTCTACGCCGCCCAGACGTGGAACGACCTCGATGAACGCCTGGTGTGGATCGCCTGGATGGGTAACTGGTCGGACGGTGCCGAGTCGCTCGTGCCGGCGCCGTGGCGCGGGCAGCTGACGCTCCCCCGCGAGCTTGCGCTCGAGGCCGACGGCGACGGCTACCGGCTGGTGCAGGCACCGGTGCACGAGCTCGAACGCTTTCGCCGCGCGGGGGTGGTCGAACGGGCGATCACGGTGGGCCCGGGCGGATGGCGCGGCAGCGTCGACGGTCGGGCCCTCGACGTGGTCCTCACCGGCGTCGAGCAGGCAACCGCGGCCACCATCGACATCGCCTGCACCCGGGCCGGGCGCGAGATCGTCGTCTCGGTGCGGTCCGACGTGCTCACCGTCGCGATTGGTTCGAGCGTGCGTCGCATCGAGCTGCCCTCGCGAAGGACGATGCGACACGTCCGGATCGTGCTCGACGTGACGTCGATCGAGGTCTGGTGCGGTTGCGGGGCCGTCAGCGAGGCGCTGGAGGGCGAGGATGCACCCTGGCGCGTCGAGTTGCGCGCCGGCGAGGGGGACGTCCGCATCGACGAGGTCGCGATCCATCGACTGGAATCCCTCTCCGCTACGTGACGGAGATCGGGTGCTTGGAGCGATGATCACTGCATTGCCCACCACCATCAACCCGGTCGTCCACTATCGCAATCTCGAGGCCGGCGCCCGCTTCCTCGTCGATGCCTTCGGCTTCGACCAGCGGGAGGCCTACAAGGCCGATGACGGCTCCGTGCAGTACGTCGAGCTCTCGCTTCACGGTGCGCACCTCGGGCTGGGCCCTCACACCGAGGGCTCGATATTCGACACCGGCCCGGCCGTCGTCTACATCTCCCTCGACGAGGTGGACAGCATGCACGAGAGAGCCCGTGGCGCCGGCGCCGAGATCCTCATGGCACCGACCGACCAGGACTACGGCTCGCGGGACTTCGTGGCCAAGGACCACGAGGGCAACGTCTGATGCTTCGGCACCTACCAGCCCGGCGTCTGATCCACCAGCGGTCCGACGTCAATCGTTGCGGCGGGCGACGAGCACGGCGTCGTGGACGGTGGCCGGCGCGTCGTCGAGCCCGGTAACCGTACGGGCCCGCGCGTCGGCGGCGATGACGGTCCACTGCGACCCGAGTAGGGCGGCGATGTCGTCGGCCGTGAAGAGCAGCTCCGGCCACTGGGGCCGGCCGACGCCGGCGTGCAGGTCGCTCGGATGGTGGCCGACGACGAGCAGCGTGCCACCCGGCGCCACCGCAGCGGCGCAGCGGGCGTAGAGCCGATCACGGTCGCCGGGCAGCCCGTGCAGGTAGTGGGTGGTCACGAGATCGAAGGCGGCCGTCGGGGGCTCCCACCCAGTCACGTCGGCGTGGATCCACTCGATTCGTTCGGCCGTGCCGGCACCGAGACGTTCGGCCTCCTGGCGGCCTCGTGACAGCGCCACGCTGGAGATGTCGACGGCCGTGACCGTCCAGCCCCGCTCGGCCAGCCAGATCGCGTCGGCCCCCTCGCCCGCACCGACGTCGAGGGCGCGTCCCGGCGGCACGTCGCCCATCTCGTTGACGAGCTGCGGGTTCGGCTGGCCGCTCCAGATCAGCGGCTTCGTCCGGTAGCGCTCCTCCCAGAACGCCTCGTCCATGACCGGCGGTTCGTCCTGCGCCCAGACGTGCGCCGACACGGCGCGAGCGGAGTCCTCGGCGACGAGGTCGGCGTTGATCCCGGCGCCGGTCATCGCGCCGGCGGCGGCGGCCTGCAGCACGTTGGCGAAGACGTCGGCGACGTTGCCGGCGACGTACACACCGGCGACGGAGGTGGCGCCCATCGGACCGACGGGGGCGAACGCTCTGCCGGCGCCGAGCGGGGCCTCGACCGGCTCGATGCCGAGCCCGACGAGCAGGTCGGAGCGGGCGTCGAACTGCGGAGCGACGACGACGGCCTCGGCCGGCACGACCGCACCGGTTGCCAGGCGCAGGCCCGTGATGCGGTCGTCCTCGACCACCACCTCGGCGACCGTCTCCTCGATGATCGTGACGTTGCGGCTGTGCAGCCGCTCGCGTTCCGTTGGCGTCGGCGCCGGACCGTCGTGGACGATGAGGGTCACCTGGTCGGAAAGCTGGCGGAACAGCGACGCGCTGTGCGGACCCCGGCCGCTGGTCCCGATGACGGCGATCGGCCGGTCGCGCACCTCCCAGCCGTGGCAGTACGGGCAGTGCAGGACATCGCGACCCCACCGCTCGGCCAGGCCGGGAATGGCGGGGAGCTCGTCGACCAGCCCGGTCGCCACGAGCAGCCGGCGGGCGTGGAGCACCCGGCCGCCGGCGAGCGTGACGGTGATGCTGCCGTCGGCATCGCGCTCGGCCGACTGCGCTCGGCCGTCGAGCAGCTCGACCCCGTACATCTCGACCTCGGCGCGCCCGGCGGCGAGGAACGCTGCCGGCTCCATCCCCTCGCGGCCGAGGTAGCCGTGCATGTGGGCCGACGGCGCGTTGCGTGGTTCGCCGGCATCGACGATCACGACCGACCGGCGGGACCGGCCCAACATCAGCGCCGCCGCCAGGCCGGCCGGACCGCCTCCGATGATCGCCACGTCGAGCACTGCTGCGTCCTTCGCCGCCATGCCGAGCACGATACGAGCGCGAGAAGGAGCTGCATCGACGGTTGCGGAATCCGCAAGAACAGGCAGACTTGGCTCATGCCCGAGGCCGACATCAACGCTGTCGTGCGGGCCCGCTTGCGCAGCCTGCGGCGGTCGCTCGGCTGGTCGCTCGACGACCTCGCGGCGCGGACCCACCTCAGCGCGTCGACGATCAGCCGGGTCGAGACGGGCCGCCGCACGATCAGCCTGGACGTGTTGGCACCGCTGTGCCGAGCGCTGCAGATCGACGTGAACGCGCTGCTGGACACGAGCGAGGACGACGAGGACGTCGTGATCAGGCCGCTGCCCAACTCCTCCACCGGCCGCACGACCTGGCCCCTGTCCCGCCCGACCAGCCCGACGTTCGCGGCCAAGGTCCGCATCGAGCCAGGGGCGACGGGCGAACCGCGCGTACATCCGGGCCACGACTGGTTCTTCGTGCTCAGTGGTCGCGTGCTGTTGACGCTCGGGGACCGTCGCATCGTCGTCACGGAGGGCGAGGCGGCCGAGTTCTCGACCATGGCGCCGCACTGCTTGTCGGCCATCGACGGGCCGGCCGAGCTGGTGAGCATCTTCGACCGCGACGGCCAGCACGCCCACCTCGGCGACAGCACGTAGTTCACCGACCCGGCCAAGCGCTTTGGTCAGCGTTTTGGCGGAGCGTTGTCGCCTGTTCGCGGACCAAAGCAGACGCCGATGTGGGTCTCGAGGGGACGAGGAGTCCGTGTGATCAACCGATCGGAGGACACGATCATGAAGATGCCGAACGTCGTCTCCCCGGAGGAGTGGACACGGGCCCGTGAGGCGCTCGGCGACAAGGACCAGGCGGCGGCGAAGCAGCGCGCCGAGCTGGCCGCCGAACGCCGGCGCATGCCGATGGTCCGTGTCGACAAGGAGTACCGCTTCGACGGGCCCTCAGGAGAGGTCACGTTGCGCGACCTGTTCGACGGCCGGCAGCAGCTGATCACGTACCGCTTCTTCTTCGACGAGGGAGTCAGCGGTTGGCCCGACGCCGGGTGCGAAGGGTGCTCGATGTTCACCGACGGGAGCACCGACCTCGCCCACCTCCACGACCGCGACGTCACCATGGTCCTGCTGTCGCCGGCCCCGCAGGACAAGCTGCAGGCCTACGCCCGTCGCATGGGCTGGGACGTGCCGTGGTACACGATCCTTGGCGACGATTTCACGGTCGACTTCGGCGTCGCGGAATGGTTCGGCGTCAACGTTTTCCTCCGGGACGGCGACGACGTGTACCGCACCTACCTCCTCGAAGGCCCCGCCGTCGAAGGCGTCGGGAACGTGTGGAGCCTGCTCGACTTGACGCCGTTCGGACGTCGATCCGACGACGAGGACTCGCCGGAGGGTTGGCCGCAGGACCCGGCGTATTCCTGGTACCGACGCCACGACGAGTACGACCGGCGCTGAGCAGGTGCCGGGACCGCGCCTACTCGAGGCGGACGGGTTCGACGTGATCGAATGCCGTCCTCTCATCTTGAGCCGGAAGGGCAAGAGTGGGCGGTCAGGCGAGCTCGACCAGGATGCGGGCGAGTTCGTCGGGTCGGTTGCTGGCGACCATGTGCGTGGTGGCGATCTCGAAGTACTTCCACCGGTCAGAGCCATGGGCGTGTTCGGCCGCCGTCCAGAACGCCTCTCCGCCTGGCGATTCTCGCCCGTCCTTCGTCGCCTTGACGAAGGTGAGCCCGAACCGCTGCTGCTCGAGCGGCATCGTCAATCGCACCGGCTCGGTGAAGCAGCGGGCTGGATGCGATCCTCGGCGAGCGTTCTGCCAGGCGCCTTCCTCAGGGTCGTCGAACGGGCGCGGTGGCGGAGGCACCAGCCATTCCTGCGCCAGCGACAGCAGCTGGGTCCGCGAGCGACCAGCGAGCCCGGCGACGCTGTCGCCGTCGCCCGGTACAAAGGCGTCGAGATAGACCAGCTCCCGGATCCGCCCGGCGATGTGATCGACTGCTCCCGTCACGACGGCGCCGCCGTAGGAGAACCCGACCAGCACGATCTCGTCGAGATCTTCGTAGAGCACCGTGTTGACGACATCGTGGATGTGCGTCGTCAGATCGACCATCGGGCTCAAGAGGTGAACCCGTTCTCCGACACCCGTCAGGCTCGGTGTGAACACCTCATGGCCTGCCACCGTGAGCAGCCGGCGCACCGTTCGGAAGCCGTGCGCACCGCTCCAGCCGCCATGGACCAGCACGTAGGTGTTCATGGGCAATCCTGACACGCGCTCGTCGACCGTTCGGCTCCGATCTCGGCAATGTGCACCCGACGCCATTCCCCTTGCGAACCATGTCGAGGACCTGTTGGCGTCCGACGACGAAGTTTGCTGGGTCGTTGACGGTGAGCGTCTCGCTTCACAGCGCCTCGTGTCGGGCCGCCGGCTCGCAGCCCGAAGCTCAGTTCAGCGCGAACACGCCGATGTTCAGCGCAGCGGCAAAGCAACACCACAGCAGATAGGGCACCAGCAGCACGCCGGCGACGGTGTGGACTCGCCACGACTCGCGCACGTCGACGACGATGACGGCGACGAGCGCCGCAATCGCGACGAGGCCACCGGCCGGCGACTCGAGGCCGAGGAACACCGTCGTCCAGCCCAGGTTGAGCGTCATCTGGATGGCCCACCACGTACAAGATCGTCCACACAATCCCAAACGTGGCGCCTGGCGGCGTGAACGCCGGCTTGCTCAATTCGTCGTACCAGTCGTCAGCGCCAGCGTTGACGAGGCTGCCGACCACGGCGACCGCAACGGTGACGACGGCGAAGATGACCCCGGCAAGCACGGATTCGCTTGGCGGCGCGGCGGCATGAACGGACGTCCTGGCCACGTGCAGTGCCCACCCGGTCGGCTCCACGAAGAACACAGGGATGACCGATTCGTGATGGTTCGGTATTCCTTGTTCCGGAGGCCGGCCTCGATCAACGTTCGGCACGGTCGCGTGGCGTCGTCGCGACCGGCAGCTCGTGTCTGCCGCCGGAGCGGTGCGATCTCCGGCGGTTTACGGGCCGCTCGGGCCGACTGCATCGTCTCGGCGACCGTTGTCCCTCCAACGACGCGTCGCCTTGTGACGAGCCACCGCGTACAACCGCGCCCGGGCATCTCCGGCATCGACCTCGTCGAGCCGACTCCACGTCGTCGCGAAGACCTCGGCGGTCACGTCACGTGCGCCCTCGTCGTCACTGCGCCGGAGATAGAACGAAGCAATCGCCTGATAGTGATCGCGAACAAGCGCTCGAAGCGTCCGCGTCGGCTCTACGTCCCGTCATCCCCGTCGGCGCCACCGACGTACACGCAGATCAGCCCCAAGAGTAGGTCGACGAGCCCCGGCTCCACCCCAACGGCCATCGCCGTCCGATGAGTGAGGACGAGTCGAGGACGCAGCCCCAGGATGCGGCAACCGGACAACAGCTCCGAGAGGCCGACCGGAATCCTCGGAGGACTTGATCGTCGCGGAGAACTCCTCCCGGCTCTGCGACCGGCGCACTCCGCGATGCAGGCAGGCGGTGAGGTGCGACAATCGGAGTCGTGCCCACACGGTCGGACGTCGTGCCCGAGACCGACGAGATGCGCATGCTGCGCGAGAGCGTGGCCAAGATCGCCGGGTCGTACGGCTACGAGTACTACCGGCAACGCTCCGATTTTGCCCGACGGCCGGGCCCACGAATTGTGGGCCGAGCTGGCCGCTGGCGGTTTCGTCGGCGTCAACCTGCCGGAAGAGCACGGCGGAGGGGGCGGTGGCATGGCCGAGCTGACGATCGTCTGCGAGGAGGTTGCCGCCGCCGGGTGTCCGCTCCTGCTGCTGCTCGTGTCGCCGGCGATTTGCGGCTCGATCATCGCCCGCTTCGGAATTGACGAGCAGCGGACGCGCCGGTTGCCGATGGTCGCCGGCGTCAGGGATCCAACCGCCAAGATGGCTTTCGCCATCACCGAGCCCGACGCCGGCTCGAACTCCCACCAGCTCACGACGACCGCCACGAGGTCCGCTGACGCATGGATCCTCAACGGCTCCAAGACGTTCATCTCCGGTGTCGACGAGTCCGAGGCGATCCTCGTCGTCGCCCGCACCGGAACCGACGACCGGACCGGGCGGGCCACGCTGTCACTGTTCATCGTCGACTCGGATGCGCCGGGCCTCGAACGTCAGCTCATCCCCACCGACATCGTCGCTCCCGAACGGCAGTACACGCTGTTCTTCGACGACGTCGTGCTCGCTGACGATCGTCTCGTCGGGCGGGCCGACGATGGCCTGCGGCAGGTGTTCGCCGGTCTCAACCCCGAGCGGATCATGGGCGCCGCGCTGCTCAACGGCATCGGTCGTTACGCCCTCGATCGCGCCGCCGCGTACGCCAACGAGCGGGCCGTGTGGGGGGTGCCGATCGGCTCGCAACAGGGGATCTCACACCCGCTCGCCGAGGCCAAGATCGACCTCGAACTGGCCCGCTGATGACGTGGCGGGCCGCCCAGTTGTACGA
>JBPCJL010000268.1:0-33918 GCA_051005355.1 Ilumatobacteraceae bacterium | reverse complement strand
GCGCCGTCGAGGCGCGCCGCCACGTCGTAGAGCTGACCGGTCGAGCCGAACTTGGGGATGACGACCGCCGACGGACCTGCGCCGGCGGCGGCGGCCAGGTCATCGCCGCCCCACTCCGTGTCCAGCCCGTTGCAGCGGATCGTCAGCTCGCGCCCGCCGTACTCGCCCGACGTCACTGCGGCGACGGCTTGCTCGCGGGCGAGCCTCTTGGCGTCCGGCGCCACGGCGTCCTCGAGGTCGAAGATGATGGCGTCGCACGGCAGGTCCTTGGCCTTCTCCAACGCCCTTGCGTTGGCCGCCGGCATGTAGAGGACCGACCGCCGCGCCCGGTCGTCGCTCACGCGGACTCCATCCCGTAGGCGGCCGCCAGCTCCGGGTCCCGAGCGGCCAGCTGCCGGGCCAGCTCGACCACCACCTTGCATTGCTTCACGGAGGCGTCGTCCTCCATCTTCCCGTCGAGCAGCACGGCGCCGGTGCCGTCGCCCATCGCCTCGATCACACGCTGGGCGTGAGCGACGTCCTCGGCGGGCGGGCTGAACACGCGCTTGGCGATCTCGACCTGCACCGGGTGCAGGCTCCACGCTCCGACGCAACCCAGCAGGTAGGCGTTGCGGAACTGGTCCTCGCAGGCGGTGGTGTCGGCGATGTCCCCGAAGGGCCCGTAGTACGGCAGCACGCCGTAGGTGACGCAGGCGTCGACCATGCGGGCGATGGTGTAGTGCCAGAGGTCCTGCTGGTAGGTCGGCCGCGGCGCATCGGGATCGTCGGCCGAAGGGTCCTGGCGGACGAGGTAGCCGGGGTGGCCGCCGCCGACCCGGGTCGTCTTCATCCGCCGGTTGGCGGCCAGGTCGGCCGGGCCGAGGGACAGGCCCTGCATGCGGGGCGAGGCGGCGCAGATCGCCTCCACGTTGGCCACGCCCCGAGCCGTCTCGAGGATGGCGTGCACGAGAAGCGGCCGGGTCAGGCCGGCCTTGGCCTCCAGTTGGGCCAGCAGCCGGTCCACGTAGTGGATGTCCTCCGGGCCCTCGACCTTCGGCACCATGACCACGTCGAGCACCTCGCCGGCCTCGGTCACTGCGGCGACCAGGTCGTCGAGGCCCCACGGCGAATCGAGCGCGTTGACGCGCGTCCACAGCTGCGTGTCCGGGTGGTCCCACGCCTTGGCGATCTCGACCATCCCGGCCCTGGCGTTCTCCTTCTCCGCCGCCGGCACGGCGTCTTCGAGGTTGGCCAGCAGCACGTCGACCGTCGGCGCGATGGACGGCACCTTGGCCACCATCTTCGGGTTGAACGGCGGCAGGAAGTGGATCACCCGCGACGGTCGGAACGGGATCTCCCGCAACGGCTCGGGTGCGCCGATGGCCAACGGGCGGAAGAAGTCCTTCGGGGGACGCACGCCGGGGAGGTTACGAACGGTTGCCGCGAGTCGCCGCAACCGGAGTGCAGACTGGCTCGATGGCGCGCCGTCAGCCCTGGTGGGCGCCGCTGTGGGTCTACCTGTTCGGGTTGTTCGCCGTGGCCTTCGCCCAGGTCGGGCTGTTCCCGCCGCGGGAGCACGGCGCGGCGTTCAACGTCGCCGTGTTCCTCGGCCTCGGCGCCGCCGTGGTCGTGGTCATCACCATGCTCGAACGGGCGAGGCGCTAAGCGTGGAGCCGCGGCTCCAGGTCGGCGACGGTCAACGGATCGCCTGGCAGGTCGACGGCGACCCGGCGGCGCCGGCCGTCGTCCTCCTGCACGGCGGGCCGGGGTCGGGACGCTCGGCGTCGATGGCCCGCTGGTTCGATCCAGCCGCGTGGCGCGTGATCCAGTTCGACCAGCGCAACTGCGGACGCAGCGAGCCGCACGCCAGCGCGCCGTCGATCGACCTGTCGGCGAACACGACGACGCACCTGATCGCCGACATCGAGCACCTCCGGGAGCGCTTGGGGATCGAGCGCTGGGTCGTGGCCGGCGCCTCGTGGGGCACGACGCTCGGCCTGGCCTACGCCGAGGCGAACCACGAGCGGATCGCCGGCCTGCTGCTCGTCAGCGTGGTCGCCACGACGCGCGCCGAGGTCGACTGGGTGACACGGTCGATGGGCCGGGTGTTCCCCGAGGAGTGGCAGCGCTTCCGTACCGCCGCCGGGGTCGTCGCTGCCGATGACGACCTCTGCGCCGCCTACTCCCGTCTCCTCCACGATCCCGACCCGGACGTCCGTGAGCGGGCGGCGACGGCCTGGTGCGAGTGGGAGGACACCCACGTTGCCACGACGCCCGGTCATCGACACGATCCCCGATACGATGATCCAGCGTTCCGCCTCTGCTTCGCCCGCCTCGTGACCCACTACTGGAGCCACGCTGCGTTCCTGCCCGACGGGCAGATCCTGCGCGAGGCGGACCGTCTGGCCGGGATCCCCGGCTTCCTGATCCACGGCCGGCTCGACATCAGCGGGCCACCCGACGTCCCGTGGCGGCTGGCTCAGCTTTGGCGGGACGCCGCGCTGACCCTCGTCGACGACGCCGGCCACGGCGGCGGCGAACCATCCATGCGCGACGCCATCGCCCACGCCGTCGCCGCCCTCGCCCCCGCCCGCTGACGTTCCGCAAGAAGGTTCTCAAGCGTTTTCAGTGTTCACAGGTGAACGAAAAGTGCCGGAACAGTCGCAAGCGCTATGGCGCGATGGTTCTTCTGGTGATTTTCGTTCACTGGTGACTACTAAAAACGCTTGAGAACCATCTGGGGGTGGGCGGGTCAGGTGGGCAGACGGACGATGTCGTCGGGGGTGCGTTCGACGAGGCCGTCGGCGACGAGGGTGGCGACGATGCGGTCGGGGAGCTCGGCGGCGGGGCGGGCGCCGTCGAGCAGCGTGCGCAGCACGGCGCCGCGGGCCTGGCGATCACTGCCCTCGTACGGCGCCTGGGCGGTGCTCACGCCCGCCGAGCCGACGGCGGGATCGGGCGGCGGATGCCCGCTGATGTGCCAGGTGCAGCTCGGCGCCACCGGGCAGTCGGCGCAGCGCGGCATGGGCCGGCACCGCGTCGCGCCGAGGTCCATCAGCACCTGGTTCCACGCCCAGCCCTCGCCCTGCGGCACCAGCGAGTCGGCGAGCTCCTGGGCCGCCTTCGGCGTCAGTCGACGCCCGCATGTGCACGCCAGCACTCTGGCAATGTTCTTCTCCACCACCCCGACGTCGCGCCCGGCGCCGAACGCCAGGATCGAGCGCGCCGTGTACGGACCGACGCCGGGCAGGGCGCGCAGCCCGTCGAGATCGTCGGGCAGGCGGCCGCCGTGGCGATCGACGATCAGCGCCGCGGCGGCATGCAGGTTCCGGGCCCGGCGGGGATAGCCGAGGCCGTGCCACTCGCGCAGCACGTCGGCCAGCGGAGCCGACGCGCAGACGGCCGGGCTCGGGAAGCGCTCGAGGAAACGAACCCAGCGTGGTGCCACGCGCGCCGCCTGCGTCTGCTGCAGCATCACCTCGGCGACGAGGATTGCCCACGGGTCGCGGGTCGTCCGCCACGGCAGGTCGCGCAGGCGCGGCAGGCCCCACGCCAACACCGCGCCCGGATCGAACGGCGGGCTCGTCGGATCAGCCGACACTGACCGTCCGGCGGTGCCAGCCGCTGGCGCCGTCGGGCGCCGGCGGGCGCCGCTCATCCGTCTGGGTGACGCCGCCGGTCGTCGTCGCCCGCACCTCGATGGCGTGCTGGCCCGACGTGGCCTCCCAGTCGAGCCACCACTGCACCCAGGTGTTGCCGCTGGCCGCCTCGCCGAGCGTCGCCGGCCGCCATTCACCTTCGTCGACCCGGACCTCGACGCCGCTGATCCCGTCGATCGGCGCCCATGCCACACCGGCGATCGGCTGCGGTCCTGCGGTCAGGCCGGCGCCACCGCGCGGCAGGTCGATGCGCGACTGCGGCTTGATCGGACCCTCCTTCGACCATCCCCGTGGCACCCAGTACCCGTCGAAGCCCTCCCAGGTCGTCAGCTCGATCTCCCGGAGCCACTTCGTCGCCGACACGTAGCCGTACAGACCGGCGACGATCAACCGGGCCGGGAAGCCATGACGGGCCGGCAGGGGCTCGCCGTTCATGGCGTAGGCGACGAGCACGGTCCGCCCGTCCGTCGCCAGCTCGGTCGGGAAGCCGGCCGTGAAGTCGTCGACGGACCGCCCGACGATCTGCGTCGCGGTGGGCTGGGCGCCGGCCCGCTCGAGCAGCGCCGACAGCGGGACGCCCTGCCACACCGCGTTGCCGATGAGGTTGCCGCCGACCTCGTTCGAGACGCACTGCATCGTGACCACGTCCTCCACGGCGTCCATCGCCAGCAGCTCGGCATAGGACATGGTGAACGGGCGGTCGACCATCCCGGTGATGCCGAGCTGCCAGGTGGTGGCGTCGACCTGCGGGATGCTCAGCGCGGTGTCGATGCGGTAGAAGTCGGCCGTCGGCGTCACGTACGGCGACAGCCCGTCGAGGGCCGGTGCGGTGTTCGCCGGGACGGTCTCGAGCGAACGAGCCCGTGGAAGCACGGTGCTGCGGCGGGTGGCGTCGACGGCCTCGCTGGTGCCCGAGCGCCGTCCAACGATCACGGCTCCGGCTGCCCCGGCGGCGAGCACGCCGGCGGCGACGACGAACGTGCGTCGGCTGGACCGCGATTCGGCGGTGGTCGTCGTCGTCGTGGTGGCGTCGTGGCGCGCGCCGGCCAGGCGCAGCAGCACAAGCAACGTCGCCGAGCCGGCGGCGACGGCGACCACGGCGGCGACGACGCCCGTCGTTGCGTTCCCCTGCGGATCACTGGAGTAGGCGAGCGCGCCAACGATGCCGAAGACGGGGGTGCCGGCGACGCCGACCCAGCTTCGGCGCGCCGCCGCCCGACCGAGCAGGGCGCCGAGCAGCAGGGACACGACGATGATCCCGATGAGCAACGCCGCCTTGTCGTTCTCGCCGAAGAGCCGAACGGCCAGGTCCTTGAGCGACGCGGCGTAGCGGTCGATGAACTCGGTGCCGACGGACTCCACCAAGGTCGGGCCCGAGCCGGCCACGCTCGTCACCAGTTCGCCGGCCCCGAGGGCGGCACCGGCGGCGACAACGCCGCTCACGGTGGCGAGGCGCCGGTCGATCACAGCCATCGTTCGGAACCGTACGGTGGCGCAGATCGCCAGCGACGCCCGCAACGCGAAACGATGGCGAAACTCTGCGGCGATCGGATCCGTGCGCTGGACCCGGCGTCGTACTCTCGGCGGAGTGCCGGCACCCCTCGTGCTCGTCGTCGACGACGAACCGATGGTGCGCGAGGTCGTCGCCCAGTACCTCCAGCGCGACGGGCTGCGGGTCTGCTCGCTCGGCGACGGTACGGCTGCGCTCGACTGGTTGACGGAGCACCGGCCCGACCTCGTCGTGCTCGACATCATGCTGCCCGGCACCGACGGGCTGGAGGTGCTGCGTCGGCTGCGCACCGCTGGCGACGTCCCGGTCATCCTGCTCACCGCCCAGACCGAGGAGCTCGATCGCGTGCGCGGCCTGGAGCTCGGCGCCGACGACTACGTCGTGAAGCCGTTCTCGCCGCGCGAGCTGGCGGCCCGGGTGCGCACCGTGCTGCGGCGCTCCGTCGGGCCCGTCAATGGTGAGGTCATGGACTTCGACGGCCTGCACATCGACCCGCGCGCCCGCGAGGTAGCGGTTGCCGGTCGAGCCGTCGCACTGACGACGAAGGAGTTCGACCTCCTCTACGCGCTGGCCCGGTCCCCGCGTGAGGTCCTTTCGCGGCGCGAGCTGCTGAGCCGGGTGTGGGACTCGGCTCCGGAGTACCAGGACCCGGCCACCGTCACCGTGCACGTCGGCCGCTTGCGCCAGAAGCTGGAGACCGACCCCGAAGAGCCGCGCTGGATCACCACCGCCCGCGGCGTCGGCTACCGGTTCGAACCGTGAGCGAGCGAGTCTTCGAGCGAGCGAACCATCGGCACGGTGCTTCTTCGTCGCCGGCTATGCGGCGACACGCTCATTGGTGCCCGGTTGTCGGCAAAACCTCGAACCCGTCGCACACGTCGTCGGTGCACCAATGAGCGAGCGAGTCCTCCAGGTGCTCGCCGTCGTGGCCTTGGTCGCGGCGACGGTCGGCGCCGGCGTGATCCTGCGCGTCGTCACCCGCCGTACGCGCACGCTGCGCCGGTTGCTGCTGGTGGTCACGTTCGGCTCGATCGGCATCGGCGCCGTGGCCGCCGTGGTGCTGGCGTGGGTGATGGTGCTGGACGACGCCGGAGTGCGGGCCGCCGTCGGGGTGCTGCTGCTGACCGCCGTGCTGGCCACGGTGCTGGTGCTCATCGCATCGGCGCCATTGGGACGCGACACCCGTCGGTTGGAGCAGACCGTGCGGCGGATCGAGGCCGGCGACCGAGAGGTGCGCGCCGGGCTGCACCGGGCCGACGAGCTCGGTCAGGTAGGCCGGGCGCTCGACGAGCTGACGGAGCGGCTCGGCCAGCTGGAGCAGGAGCGGGCTCGGTTGGACGAGGCGCGTCTGACGATGTTCTCGAACATCGGTCACGACTTGCGCACCCCGCTCAGTGCGCTGCGGGCGGCCGTCGAGGCGTTGGCCGACGGCGTGGCGCCCGAACCCGAGCGCTACGTGCGGGCGATGCAGCGCGACATCGAGGCGCTGTCGGCGCTCGTCGAGGACCTGTTCCTGCTGGCCCGCATCGAGGGCGGACGGCTGGACCTCGTGCAGCAGCAGCTCGACCTCGTGGAGCTCGCCGGCGAGGCGGTCGAGGCGCTGGAGCCGACGGCCGCCGCCCACGGCGTCGGCATCGACCTCGACGCGAGCGTACGGGCCCCAGTGGTCGGCAACACCACCGCCATCAGCCGGGTCATCCGCAACCTGCTCGACAACGCCATCCACCATGCCCCGGCCGGATCGGTGGTGCGCATCCAGGTGACCCGCGACGCAGGCGGACCACGGGTGCGCGTGGTTGATGACGGACCCGGCTTCCCGCCCGAGTTCGCACCGCACGCCTTCGAACGCTTCGCCCGGGCCGACCGCAGCCGCAATCGAGCCACCGGCGGGATCGGGTTGGGGTTGGCCATCGCCCACGGCCTTGTCGAGGCGCACGGCGGACGCATCTGGATCGAACCACCGCCCGGCGGGCACGTCGCCTTCGAACTGCCCCCAACTGCCCGTTGGCTGACCGAGAGGAGCTGAGATGACCGAACCCCTCGACGTCGCGCGGCCCGACGAGCGACCGCGTCGGCGGCGTTGGACATGGCTGATCGGTATCGGCGCGCCACTGCTCGTGGTCCTGGTCATCGCTCTGGCCCTGTTCCAACCGTGGCAGCTGTTCCTCGACAAGACCGTCGACGACGCCGCCCCGGTCGGAGCGGCTCCGGTCATTCCGGCGCCGACCACCTCGACCACCGCGACTTCGACGACCGAGCCGACCGCCACGACAGTCACCGAGACCGCGCCGCCGACCTCGACCGCCGCGCCGACCACGGCGGCACCGACGACCAGTGCGGCGCCCACCACGACCATGGCGCCGCCGCCCCCTCCGGCGTCGATGTTCGTCTCGCTCGACCACAGCACGTCGGGCTCGTTGCTGATCCTGCAGGACGCCGACGGACGGCGCTTCGCCCGCATCGAGGAGCTGGCCACCGACCAGGGACCGGACGTCTTCGTCTACCTCTCGACGAACACCATCGACGGACCCGAGGAAGCCTTCGACGACGACTACGTGAACCTGGGCGGGCTGCAAGGCAACCTGGGCAACCAGAACTACGAGATCCCCACCGACACGGACCTCACCCGCTACCGCAGCCTGGTCATCTGGTGCGACCGTTTCGACAGCGCCTTCGGAGCCGCGCCGCTCTGACGGCCGCGCCAGTCTGATCAGCCGTCGGCGCGCTCGTCGGCGCCGGCCGCCACGTCGACCGGTTGATGGCGGTCCCAGTGGCGCAGCGCGAAGTCGATCCGTCGCTCGCTGTCGTCGGTCTCTCGCTGGGCGATGTCGCGCAGCCGGTCGAGCCGCTCGCGACGCGAGATCGACCACGGGCCGACGCGCAGCGAGGCGTAGACGACCCCGCCGAGCAGGATGGGGAACCAGAACTGAGCCAGGCGGTACGACGCCACGCCCAGCGTGGCGGTGTCCGTGGACAGCCCGAAGCCGACGAGGGTGGGGATGTAGATGCCCTCGACGATGCCCAGCCCGCCCGGCGTGATCGGGATGACCGACGCGACGTTGGCCAGGCCGAAGGCCACCAGGAGCGCGTCGATGTCGAGCGTGCCGCCGAACGCCCAGACGAACACCCACAGCGAGGCGGCGTCGAGCAGCCAGTTGAGGGAAGCCCAGAGCACGACCCGCTTGAGCAGCTGGCGATCGGCGACCAGGTCCTCCAAGCGGGTGCCGATCTGACGCAGGGCGGCGGCGGCCTTCTCGCCGTCGAAGTGGAGCTTGCGGGCCAGCCAGCGCACGAACGTCTCGGCCCGTCCCTGGCCGTGCTGCAGGCCGACGACGAGCAGGGCGACGATGGTGATGACCGCCAGGCCGGCCAGCGCAGCGGTCACGTAAAGCGGGTTGACACCGCGCACCGGGATCGACACGAGCAGGGCCGACCAGAAGATGAGGTTGAGGACGACCGCCGAACCGAGCCCGGCCGTGGCCAGCGCGAACCCGGCGTCGGGGCCGCTCACACCCGACAGCGTGAGCAGCCGGTAGCCGAGGGCCGAGCTGGCCGCGCTGCCGCCGGGCACGATGTTGGCGAGCGCCTTGGTGCTCAGCTGGATGCGGAACATCCGCATCGGCGAGATCGCCTTGCCGGCCTCGCCCAACGCCGACCTCGTGAGCAGCGAGTAGCAGAACCAACACACCAGCTGCAGCCCGACGCCGAGGACCAGGTAGATCGGCCGGACCTGGTTCAGGTCCGTCATCGCCGCCCGCAGTTGCGGGATCAGCGGGATGACCAGGAAGTAGAAGACGGCGACAACCAGGAGGACCTTGATCGTCAGGCGGAACGGCCGGATGCGCTGGCGCCGCACCGGGTTCGACGGGTCGCGGTGGACCGGCGGCAGCTCGCCCGTCTCGAGTGTCCCGGGGGCCAGACCGCCCAGCCCGGTCGCGTCGTCCGTCACGCCGACATGATTATCGCGGAGAAGTCCGAGCGACTGACGTCCCCGGCTTCACAGCGTGCTGATGATCCGGCGGAGGCGGGTGACGAGGCGGTCGCGGACGGCGGCGTCGGTCTTGCCCAGGTGGACCAGCACGGCGTCGTGCTGGGGCAGGACGATGATGTACTGGCCCTCGTAGCCGTGGGCGGCTACCGAGCCGGGCTGATCCGGCCAGGTCCACCAGTGGCGGCCGTAGCCGAACCCGCTCTCGGGGTCGTGGGCGATCGTGGTGCGGGCGTGGTCGAGCCACCCCTCGGGCAGGACGCGCTGATCACCGGCCACGCCGTCCAAGCGGTACAGCTCGCCGAAGCGGGCGAACTGGCGGGCCGGGGCGTGGACGTACGACGACCCGACCCACGTGCCGGCGGCGTCGAAGGTCGGCTCGGCGTCGAACATCCCGGCCGGGCCGAACAGGCGCTGGTCGAGGAAGGCCCGCACCTCGGCCGGGCCGCCGCCGATGACGTCACCGAGGATGCGACAGAGGATGTTGGTGGTGCCGGAGGAGTAGTTCCACATGGTCCCGGGCGGGTGGTCGAGCGGCATCGCCGCGGCGTACGCGGCGTGGTCTCCGGCGCCGGATCCGAACAGCATGTCGATCACGTCGGAGGTCTCGCCGTCCAAGTAGTCCTCGACGAAGCGCAGGCCGGGACGCATCTCCAGCAGGTCGAGGACGGTGATCGCCGCCTTCTCGGTCCCGGACCACGACGGCACGGGCGCAGGGTCGGCGGTGTCGAGCAGACCGTCGCCGACGAGGATGCCGATCGCCGCGTGCACCATCGACTTCGCGGTGCTCCACGAGATCAACGGCGTCTCGGCGGTCACGGCGACGTCGTCCGGCGCGAACAGGTTGCCCGGCGCCACGCCGTAGCGCTCGGCGACCAGCTCGCCGCCGCGCAGCAGGACGAACGCCAGCGACACACCCTCCTCCGCCGGGCGGGCGAACAGGTCGTCGAGCTCGGCCTCGAGCGCCGCGGTCGTCGTCGTCACGGCGCCACACTGGCACCGTTAACGATTGTTCGCTCGCTTGAAACCACCGTTGGCCAGTGGCTCTGGGCCGGACGCTCGCTCACGGGCCACGATTGTTCGCTCGCCTGACACGACCGCTGGCCTGTGGCGCTGGCCCGGACGCTCGCTCACGGGCGACACGGCCGGTACGGTCGGGCGCAGTGGCCGCGGCACGTAACGCTCATGCTGAGCCGGTCGACATCGAGGTGGCCGGGCGAGCGATCGCCATCACCAGCCCGGACAAGGTGATGTTCCCGGAGCGCGGCGAGACGAAGCTCGACCTGGCGCGCTACTACGTGTCCGTCGGCGATGCGCTGATGCGCACCGTGCGGGACCGGCCGACGCTGCTGCAGCGGTTTCCGAACGGCGTCGGGGGCCAGTCGTTCTTCCAGAAGCGGATCCCCGACTCGGCGCCGGACTGGTTGGCGACGACGACGGTCGCCACGGTCAACGGCACCGAGTCGCGAGCGATCGTGATGGCCGACCTGGCCCACGTCCTGTGGGCCGCCAACTACGGGTGCCTCGGGTTCCATCCGTGGCCGTACCGGGCCTCCAACCCGGCGACGGTCGACGAGCTGCGCATCGACATCGACCCGTCGCCCGGCGTGACGTTCGAGATGGTGCGCGAGGCCGCGGCCGAGGTGCGCACGTTCCTCGGTGAGGAGGGGATCACCGCCTTCCCGAAGACGACCGGCAACCGGGGGCTGCACCTCTACGTGCGCGTGGAGCCGGGGTGGGACTCGTTCGGGACGCGCCAGGCGGCGATCAGCGTGGCCAGGGCGATGGAGGCACGACGTCCGGAGCTGATGACGGCGTCCTGGTGGAAGGAGGAGCGCGGGGCGCGCGTGTTCGTCGACTTCAACCAGAACGCGCCGCACAAGACGGTGTTCGGCGCGTGGTGCGTCAGGTCGCGCGTCGGCGCCCAGGTCTCGGCACCGTTCCGATGGGACGAGCTGCCGACGATCCACCCCGATCGGTTGACGCTGGCCACGGTGCCGGCGCGGGTCGTCGCCGACGGCGATCCGTGGGCGGCGATCGACGACGTCGGCCAGTCGATCACGCCGCTCGTCGATCGCTACACGGCCGACCTCGCCAACGGCATCCCCGACGCCCCCTGGCCCCCCGTCTACCCCAAGATGCCCGACGAAGCCCGCCGCGTGAACCCCAGCCGCAAGAAGGCTGACTGACCGTCGAACCATCCGAGGTTTAGCTGCATGGGAGGGTTTGCTGCGGGGCCTTCCCTCAGCAAACCCTCCGATGCAGCAAAACCTCCGATGGGGCGGGAACCGGAGGCCGCGCGGTCGACGTCACATGAGGGTCCGTCTCCAGCGAGTGATCGGGGAACCTCATGCGACGTCGAACGGCCGTGGCCATCATCCTCCTGTCGGTGCCGGTCGCCGCGCTGGCACCGGCCGTCGCCGAGGCCTGCGGCGGCCTCGTCGGCGAGAACGGCACCATCCAGCTCGTGCGCACCACGACCCTCGCCGCGTACCACGACGGGGTCGAGCGCTACGTCACCTCGTTCGAGTTCACCGGCGAGGGTGAGTCGGTCGGCTCGATCGTGCCGCTGCCCGACGTCCCGACCGCCGTCGAGCGCGGCGGCGACTGGACGCTGCAGCGCCTGACCCAGGAGGTTGCTCCACCGGCGCGAGCGGACTGCTCGGGCTGCGACCTCTCCGCCACGACGGCCGCGGGCAGTGAGGTCGAGATCATCCTGGAGACCGAGATCGACGCCCTTGACATCACCGTGCTCAAGGGCGGCGGCGACGAGGTCGGCGAGTGGGCGCTCGACAACGGCTTCCTCCTGTCGCCCGACGCGCCCGAGGTGCTCGACTTCTACGCCGACCGCAGCCCGGTGTTCATGGCCGCCAAGTTCGATGCCGTCCGCGCGCGCCAGCTGGGTCAGGGCGCCGGGGACAGCACGCCGATCATGGCCACCATCCCGACCGACGACCCGTGGGTGCCCGTGCGCATCCTCGGCCTCGGCCTCGAGGACGACCGGCGCGTCGAGGCCGACGTGTTCCTGCTGACCGAGAAGCAGCCCGAGCTGCTAGCCGGCGGACCCGGCCTGACCGTCGAGCGCAGCGAGTCGGCGTCGACCAACCTGCTGCGCGACCTGCGGTCCGACGTCGGGATGGAGTGGGTGCCGGGCGAGATGTGGCTGTCGTACCTGCAGCTCGACGCCAGCGTCGGCGATCTCGACTACGACCTCGCGGTGTCGGCCGAGCCCGGTGGCGAGCCGGCCATCACCGATGCCGGCATCGGTCCGGAGTCCGCCATCCCGGTGGGCCCCCCGGCACCGGGAGCGCCGTGGTGGCCGATCGCCGCTGGCGTCGCCGCCGGGCTCGCCGCTGTCGTCGGCTTGACGGTCGTCGCTCGCCGGCCGGTGGCGTGATGCGCAACCTGCTCGTTCGGATCGGCGCCGGTGCCCTGGTCGCCGGCGCGGTCACCGCTGGTGGCTACGCGCTGGCAGGGCCGTCCGACGCACCGCCGGCCGAGGCGCTCGGACCCGAGCCGGTGCCCGTGCTCGTCAACGTCGAACACAGCCGGTTCCTGCCGGCGGAACTGCGCGTCGTCGAGGGGACCGAGGTCCGCTTCGTGCTGCGCAACGGCGACCCGATCAACCACGAACTGATCGTCGGGTCGCCCGACATCCACGAACGCCATCGCCACGGCACCGAGCCGGAGCACGAGGCGCGCGACGGTGAGCTGTCGGTCGGCCCCGACGGGCAGGGCGTCACGTCGTACGTGTTCGACGAGCCCGGCGTGGTCGCGATGGCCTGCCACCTCCCGGGCCACTCCGCATTCGGCATGCACGGCGAGATCGAAGTCATCGAGGCCGACGACGCGAGCGCCGGCTGACGGCGTTCACCGGAGCGAACCCAGCCGCCGCCTACCATCACCCCGATGTCGTCGACGCCTCCCCCGCCGCCACCCCCCGGCTCGCCAGGACCTCCGAACCCGTACGGCGCCGACCGTGGGACAGCGCCACCGCCCCCGCCCAGCTACCAGGCCCCACCCAACGTCAGCTGGGGTCAGACGAAACCGCCGCCGCCACGGTGCCCTGTCGGGGCCTGGCTGATGATCGGGGGCGGCGTCGCCGTGATCATCGGCTGCTTCCTCCCGTGGTTCTCGATCGGCGGCGAGACCGTCAACGGCTTCACCGACCTCGACGGCGGCAGCGGCGAGGACAACGCCAGCGACGGCTATGTGTTCGCCGTCCTCGGCCTCGCCGTCCTGGCCTTCGGGATCACGACGCTGTTCGCCAGGCGGCTGCTGCCGATCGCCATCCTCGCCGTCGTCCTGGCGTCGTTCTGTGTGCTCGGTTCGATCGCCGACCTCAACGATGTCTCCGAGCTGTCGGACATCTTCTCCGGAGTGGACGTCGGCGTCGGGCTGCCTATCGTCTTGATCGGCGCGCTGGCCGGCCTGGCCGGCGGCATCGTCGCCCTCGCCACCCGCCGCCGCTGACCTCATTGGTGCACCACCAGCATCTTCCGACGACTTCGGCCGTCCGGCAGTTGCTAGGCACCAATGAGGTGAAGACCGTGTCGATGGTTCGCTCGCTCGCTCACGCTGCAGCGACCACCGCCACCTCGAGGCGCCACTCGGGACGGGCCAGCGCCGGCACGGTGACGAGGGTGGACGCGGCCAGGTGCCCGGACATGAAGCGGTCGCGCGCCGCCATTACGTCAGCGAGGGGTTCGCCCGCCACGACGTAGGTCGTCACCGAGACCACGTCGCCGGCCGTCATGCCAGCCGCGGCGAGGATGGCGGCGACGTTGGCCCAGACGACGGTGGCTTGTGCGGACAGCGTGGTCGGCACCGAGCCGTCCGGCGCGACGGGCACGACACCAGCGGTGTGTAGCAGCCGGGCCGGACCGTCGCTCAACACGGCGTGGGCATAGGCCGCCGCCGGCGGGGCGATCGTTGTTGGGGTGATGACCCGGTTCACCAGCCCATCGTCTCATCGGAGTGATCGCTGTCGGCTCCCCTCAGCAAACACGGCGCTGGGTCGGCGTCGTTAGCCTCTCCGCATGGCTGTCATCGAGGATTTCGCGAGCGGGCTCGGCCACACGGGAGAGGGTGAGGCGACCGGATCGATCGACGGCGTACCGCTGACGCCCAAGGCGGTGCAACTGTCCGGTCCGCCGACGTTCGACACCGTCGAGGAGGAGCGCCTCCACCGCAAGCAGAAGCTGGCCGGTGCGTTGCGCATCTTCGGCCGGTTCGGCTTCGGCGAGGGCGTGGCCGGCCACATCACCGTGCGCGACCCCGAGTTCCCCGACTGCTTCTGGGTCAACCCGTTCGGCCTCAGCTTCCGCCACATGCGGGTGACCGACCTCATCCTCGTCAACCACTCGGGCGACGTCGTGTACGGCGACCAGCCGGTCAACCGGGCCGCTTTCGTGATCCACAGCGCCATCCACCAGGCCCGCCCCGACGTGGTGGCCGCTGCCCACTCGCACTCGCCGTACGGCAAGTCGTTCTCGTCGCTCGGCATCCCACTCGCCCCGCTCACCCAGGACGCCTGCATCTTCTACGGCGATCACACGGTCATCACCGAGCAGGGCGGCGCCGTCGTGTTCGACCTCGCTGCCGGCAAGGAGCTGGCGGCGGCCTTTCCGACCGGCAAGGCGGCGATCCACCAGAACCACGGCCTGTTCACGGTCGGCCAGACCGTCGACGAGGCGGTCTTCTGGTTCATCACCATGGAGCGCTCGTGCCAGGCCCAGCTGATGGCGATGGCAGCGGGCGAGCCCAAGGAGGTGCGCCCCGAGTACGCCGAGTACACGGCGCAACAGACCGGCTTCCCGCTGGCCGGGTGGTTCAGCTTCCAGCCGCTGTGGCAGGAGATCTGCCGCACCGACCCGGAACTGTTCGAGTAGCCAGGCCGGCGACCGCCCGCGGCCCTGGGGTCGCGACATCGGGGACGCTGACGCGCTTCCTCGACACCGCCTCGCCGGAGGCGTTGTTCGTCCTGTCGGCGGTGTTCCAGTACATCGGCGCGACCATCGCCGTGCTGCTGTTCGATGAGGTGCCCCCGCAGTCGGTCGCCTGGCTGCGGATGATCGGGGCGGCGATGGCGGTGCTCATCGCCGTCGCCATCGCCAGG
The DNA here is from genome assembly GCA_051005355.1 of Ilumatobacteraceae bacterium. Taxonomy (GTDB): domain Bacteria; phylum Actinomycetota; class Acidimicrobiia; order Acidimicrobiales; family Ilumatobacteraceae; genus JALZMG01. The sequence goes on along the minus strand of JBPCJL010000268.1, from coordinate 18,664 downwards.
ACGCACTGGCGGGGGTGGACGCGCCAGGCCCTGGCCGCGGCGGCCGTGTTCGGTGTCATCACGGCGGCGATGAACACGTTCTTCTACCTCGCCATCGACCGTACCGACCTCGGCAAGAGCGTGGCCATCGAGTTCATCGGGCCGATCGCCGTCGCCGCCGCGCTGACCCGGACATCGCGCAACGCCGGGGCGTTGGCGCTGGCGGCGACCGGCGTCGTCGTCCTCGGTGGCGTCGAGCTCGGCGACAACCTCCCGGGCCTGCTGTTCCTCCTCGCCGCCTCCGCCTGCTGGGCCGCGTACATCCTCGTCGGCTCCCGGGTCGCCCAGGTCAGCCAGGGCGTCGTCGGCCTCGGCATCGGCCTGGCCATCGGCGCACTGGCACTCACCCCGTTCGGTGCCCCCGGCAGCGGCCCCGCCTGGAACAGCCTGCCGCTGCTCGGCGCCTGCCTGCTCGTCGGCGTGTTCTCCAACGCCATCGGCTACGGCATCGATCAGCACGTGCTGCGGCGCATCCCGGTACGCCGCTTCTCGCTGCTGATGGCGCTGCTGCCGGTGACGGCGCTCGTGATCGCCTGGATCGCCCTCGACCAGCGACCGAGCTGGCTGGACGTCGGCGGCATCACCCTCGTCCTCGTCGGCGTGCTCCTCCAGGAGCGCGACGAGCTGGCCGTTGAGACCGCCGGGCTCGAGCCGTCCTGACAGGCGGTTTCTCCAGCGTTTTCAGTGTTCACCAGTGAACGGAGATCCACAGAAGAATCGCCAGCACCGGTACGGTCGATGTCGTGGATCCGGTCATCGCCTGCACGCTGGACGCTCCCGACGTCGAGCGGCGGCTGGCGGCCTGGAACGAGCTGCTGGCTACCGCCGGCGCCCGCACCACCTTGCCCGACGGCGGCCTGCGCATCGAGCTGGGCGCCGCCACCGAGCTCGCGCCGCTGGCCGAGCTGGTGGCCGCCGAACGGGCCTGCTGCGCCTTCCTCTCGTTTGCCATCACCATCGACGACCGCGGCCGAGCCCTTGAGGTTCGGGCGCCGGCCGATGCCGCTGACGTCGTGAGGACCATCTTCGCCGCCGACTGACCGGGCCCTATGGTTCGCTGTCGACACGCTGCGTCGGCAACGGACGAAGGGGAGATCACGTGACTGAGGGTCATCGCGTCGCCATGCTCGGCACCGGCCTGATCGGCGACTTCTACACGATGACCCTGCACGGCCGGCGCAGCCGTGACCGCGTCGATGTGGTGTACTCGCGGAGCACCGAACGGGGCGACGCGTTCAAGAAGCGCTGGGACGTGCCCCACGCCACCACCAGCGTCGAGGAGGCGGTGCAGCACCCCGACGTCGACACGGTCGTCGTCGGGCTCCCCAACCACCTCCACGAGGAAGCCATCTCGGTCGCCGCCGCCGCCGGCAAGCCCGTGCTGTGCACCAAGCCGCTGGGCCGGTCGGCCGAGGAGGCCAAACGGATCCTCGACGTGGTCGAGTCGGCCGGCGTCTTCGCCGGCTACCTCGAGGACCTCGTCTACACGCCGAAGACGATCACCTCGCTGGCCGCCGTCGGCCGCGGTGCCATCGGCGACGTCATGTGGGTGCGCAGCCGGGAGACGCACCCGGGCCCACACAGCGCTTGGTTCTGGGACGCCGAGCTGGCTGGCGGCGGCTGCATCGTCGATCTCGGCTGCCACTGCATCGAGATCATCCGCAGCTACGTGGGCAAGACCAACCGGCCCGTCGAGGTGATGTGCTGGAGCGACACGCTCGTGCACCCCATCGACGCCGAGGACAACGCCATCGCCCTGATCCGGTTCGAGAGCGGCGCCGTCGGCCAGTTCGAAGTCAGCTGGACGTTCCGCGGTGGCATGGACCTGCGCGACGAGGTCGCCGGGACCGAGGGCACGATCTGGACGAACCACTTCCTGCGCACGGGCTTCGAGATGTTCTCCAGCGGCGAGGGCGGCTACGTGGCCGAGAAGGCCGAGACCGAGAGCGGCTGGCTGTTCCCCGTCGGCGACGAGGTGGCCGAGCTCGGCTACGTCGACATGTTCACGGACATGTTCGACGCCATCGACCAGGGCCGCGAGCCGGTCGAGACGTTCTACGACGGCTACGTCGTCAACGCGGTGATGGACGCCTGCTTCCGTTCGGCGACGAGCCGGCAGTGGGAGCCGGTCGAGCTCGACTGGCGCTACGGGACGACCGAGCGCATCGGCCGGCCGGCCAGGACGGAGGATGGGCTGACGGTGATCAAGGAGGAGCACCTCCCCGACGGGCGGCGCAAGCTGATCCTCAAGGATCCGGCGTCCGGCGAGTTCGTCGACCGCATCGTGTGAAGCTGCACCGCAGCGGGTCGTGGCCGATCGAGGCCGCCGAGTCACTGCTCGGCCGGCTGCGAGAGCGGCCGCAGATGCGGCTGTGCCTGGCCACCGGATCGACGCCGCTGCCGATGTACTCGCGACTGGCGCAGCATCCAGATGCGTTCGCAGCTGCGTCGGTGCTGCTGCTCGACGAGTTCGGCGGGCTGCCCGCCGACGAGCCCGCCAGCTGCGACGCGACGCTGCGCCGGGTGTTGATCCACCACGTCCGGCCGGCCGACTATCGCGCCATCGCCACCGACCATCTGGGCGAGCCAGCCGCCGTCGACGCCTGGATCGACGCCGGCCGCCTCGACCTCGTCGTGCTCGGCATCGGCGTCAACGGCCACCTCGGGATGAACGAGCCGGGCGCACCGGCCGAGGGGCGCACGGCGCGCGTCGACCTGGAGCCGACGACGATCGAGGGCGCCCAGCGCTACTTCGAGGGTCGGGTCCGCCCGACGTGGGGAGTCACCGTCGGCCTGGGCGACCTGCTGGCCGCCGGCGAGGTGTGGGTGCTGGCGGCGGGCGAGTCAAAGGTCGACATCGTCCGCCGGTCGAGCGAGGGCCCGGCCACGACCGCCGTCCCCGCCTCCCTCCTCCAGCACCACCCCGACGTCACCTGGTGGCTCGACCGCTGAACCCACCCGAGGGTTTGCGGAGGGGCCTCCCCTCAGCAAACCCTCGGATGCAGGTAACCCTCGGATGAACGCGCCGTCAGATCAGGTAGGGGGCGACGGCGTTGCGGGCGATGAGGAAGCCGGCCTTGATCTTCTCGTCGGTGCCCTCGAAGTCGCGATCCTCGTGCTCGACGACGAGGGCGTGGTCGTAGCCGGCCCGGTACAGCGCGGCGATGAACCGGTCCCACTGCACCTGACCGAGCCCGGGGAGGCGCGGGATCTGCCAGCCCAACCCGGCCGACATGACTCCGCGCTCGTACAGCCCGTCTCGATCGACCTCCATGTCCTTGGCGTGGGCGTGGTAGATCCGGCTGCCGAACTCCTTGACCACCCGCTCGTAGTCGATCATCTGCCACACGAGGTGCGACGGGTCGAGGTTCAGCCCCAGCGTGTTGCCGTCGAGGTACCCGAACACGTCGCGCCACGTCGCTGGCGCGTACATCAGGTTGTCGCCGCCCGGCCACTCGTCGTAGCTGAAGATCATCGGGCAGTTCTCGATGGCGATCTTCACGCCGTGGTCGGCGGCTCTGGCCACGATGTCCGGCCAGACCTTCCTGAACTCCGCCATGTTCTCGGGCAGTGGCTTGTGCTTGTCGTTGCCGATGAACGTGTTGACGACCGGCACGCCGAGCTTCTCGGCCGCCTCGATGACCAGCCCGAGGTGGGCGATGACCTCGGCCCGGTGGTCGAGGTCGGGATGGAGCGGGTTCGGGTAGTAGCCGAGCGCCGAGATCTCGATGCCCCGCTCGGCTAGGTCACCGACCAGCTCCTTGGCCCGGTCGTCGGACAGGTCGGCGCAGTCGATGTGCGACACACCGGCGTACCGGCGCGACGGGCCGTCCGATCGGGGCCAACACGCCACCTCGAGCATGGAGAACCCGTTGCCGGCCGCCCAGTCGGCGACCTCGGTCAGCGGCGTGTCGGGGAAGGCGGCGGTCAACAGGCCGAGCCTCATGTCGTGCTCCTCTCGCAGTGGATGGTCAAGATCGTTCGACCTTGGCCCACGCGCCGGTGCGGGCCGAGACGGCAACGGCCTCGCCCACCAGCACGGCGTCGTGGCCGTCGGCGAACGTCGGGTAGGACGGGCGGGGCGACGGCGCGCCGGCGGCGACGTCTCGGTACACCTCGGCGAACAGGCCGCGGAACGTGTCCGGGTAGCCCTCGACGTGACCGGCCGGGTACCCCGCCGCGGCGGCGCCGGCCGCCGTCATTAGGCCGGCGTCCTTCTCCAGCACCTCGTTCGGCCGGCCCCGGTGACCGATCCACAGCCGCTCCGGGTCCTCCGACGCCCACGCCAGCGCGTCGCTCGACCCGTCGAGCTGCCACTCGATCGTGTTCTTGCGGCCGGCCGAGACCTGGCTGATCGTGCAAGCGCCGCGCAGCCCGTCCTCGAACCGCAGCAGCACGCCGGCGGCGTCGTCGCTCTCCATGTGCTCGCGCACCCGCTCCACGTCGGCGGCGGCGGCGGCGAACGTCTCCACCTCGCCGATCGGGTGGTCGCGCTCGGTCACGAACGTGTGCAGGTCGGCCAGCACCTCGACGACGTCACGCCCCGACACGTACCGCACGAGGTCGAACCAATGCGACCCGATATCGGCGATGGCTCGCAGCGCGCCCTGGCGACCGGCGTCGAGGCGCCAGTTCCAGTCCGTCTCGAGCAGCAGCCAGTCCTGGTGGTAGCGCCCGGTCACGAACCGCGGCTCGCCGACCGCGCCGTCGGCGACGAGCGCCGCCGCGTTGCGGTTCTGCGGGTAGTGACGAAGGTTGAAGCACACGGCGTGGACGACGCCCGTCGCCTCGGCGCGAGCCAGCAGATCGGCCGTCTCCGCCGACGACACGCCGAGCGGCTTCTCGCACACGACGTGCTTGCCGGCATCGAGCACCGCCCGCACGTGCTCTCCATGTAGGTGGTTGGGGCTGGTGACGTGGACGACGTCAACGGCCGGGTCGGCGACGAGCGCCTCGACGGTGTCGACGATCGGCGGCAGCGGGCTGGCCGCCGTCGCCGCCTTCGCTCGGGCCCGCTGCGGCGAGGAGCCGACGATCCCCACGACGTCGACGCCCAGGCGTCGCAACGCCTCCGTGTGGGCGACGCCCATGAAGCCCGTCCCGATGATGCCCGCCGTCATCGTTCGCCCTCGCCCGCCTTTTGGCCGGTGAGGCGGACGAACAACCACGCCAGGACCAGCACGATCAGGCCGTACAGCATCTGCTTCACCGCGTCGCTGACGTCGATGCGCAGCAGCAGCCGGTTGAGCACGGTGAGGATCAGCGCGCCGAGGATGGTGCCGGCGTAGCCACCGGTGCCACCGAGGATCGACGTGCCGCCGATCACGGTCGCCGCCACCGACGGCAGCAGGTAGCTGTTGGTCTGGTCGACGCCGACTGAGCCGGTGGTGCCGGAGAACAGCAGTCCCCCGATCGCCGCCAGCAGGCCGGACAGCACGTACACGGCCAACAGCACCTGCCACACCCGCACGCCGGCCAGCCGGCAGGCGATTTGGTTGTCGCCGATGGCGTAGATCACGCGGCCGAGCCCGGACGACCGCAGGCCGAGCACGAGGAGTAGGGCGACGGCCGCCCACACGATGATGTTGCGCGGCAGCGGGCCGATCAGCGTCCCGGACCCGACCTCGCGGACGAGGTCGAGCACGTTCGTCGAGCCGGCCAGCCAGCCACGCAGGCCGACCGTCACGATGCCGAGCAGCACGCTGGCCATGCCCAGCGTCATGATCAGCGGGTTGACCCGGAACACCCCGATGGCCAGGCCGTTGACGAAGCCGACGGCCAGCCCGATGCCGAGCGCCATCGCGAGGGCCGGAACCGTGCCGGTGTCACTTTGCGTGGCGGCGACGTAGGCGGCCAGGTTGGCGGTCATGGCGATCGACAGGTCGATGCCACCCGTCAGCATGCAGATCGTCTGGCAGGCCGCGAAGACGGCCAGCGGGCACGCCAGCAGCAGGATCGACCGCACGCCCCCCGTGGTCAGGAGGCTGTCGTCCTGCCAAGCGGTGACGGCGTAGAGGATGGCGAACACGACGACGAGCACGAGCGTCGGCTGCTCGGCCAGGCGCACCCGCCAGCCCGGACGGGCCGACTTCGAGGCCAGCTCGGCGACGACGGCGGTCGACTCGGCGGCGGTCGGGACCTCGGCGCTTGTGTCGACGGCGACGCCACCATCTCGCTCGCGTACCTCCTCCGTCACCACCACACCCGTTCGCTCGCTTGACCCCACCGTTGGCGCGGTCCGTGCCTCGGACGCTCGCTCACACTGACTTCCTCCGGGCCTGGAGCAGTCCGGCGACGAGGACGACCAGGATGATGATCACCCCGCGCGCCGTCTCGGCGTTGCTCGGGTCCCAGCCGAGGCCGAGCATGATGGCCGGGATCAGCGTGAGGCAGAGGGCGGCGAGCACCGGTCCCACCACGCCGCCGACGCCTCCGCTCAACGCCACCCCACCGAGCACGGCGGCGGCGACGCTGTTCAGCGTGGCGTTGGTGCCGATCGTGGCCCGTGGTTCGCCGCCGCCCGTCGAGGCGGTGATGACGAGACCGGCGAACCCCGACAGCAGCCCGCCGACGGCGTAGGCCACGATGCGCGTCCTGGCGATCCCGACGCCCGAGAGGAACGCCGACTTGCGGTTGCTGCCAACGGCGTAGATCGCCAGCCCGAGCCGGGTGCGGCGCAACGGGACGGCGATCAGCACCAGCGCGCCAATGGTCCACAGGATCGACGGCGAGTAGTCCGACAGTCCGCCGGCGACGAGCTGCTGGAACTCGGCCGCCGTCCCACCACCCGGACCGCCGATGGCGAACAGCGCCAGCCCGGCCAGGACGAAGCTGGCGGCGAGCGTGACGATGATGTCGGGCACGCCCGACGCGGTGATGATCACGCCGGTCAACGCGGCCAGCCCGACCGTCACGGCCAAGACACCGGCGGCGATCAGCAGGCAGGCGCCGAGTCCCTGATCCTCCATCCACAGCGCCGACAAGCAGTTGGCCAGCACCATCATCGAGCCGACCGACAGGTCGATGCCGCCCGAGATGACCACGATCGACTGGGCCATGGCAAGGAAGGCCAACGACATCGTGCCGGCCGTGATGGTCCGAATCTCGAAGGCGCCGAAGTCGGGCAGTTGCGAGATCCTCCACACGAGCAGGACCACGAACAGCACGGCGACGCCGATCACCCACCCTTGGCGCCGGGCCAAGCGCGACCAGCGCGTCGAGGGCGTCGGCAGCCGCGTCACGGCACCGTCGAACTCAGGAACGACGGTGGTCACTCGAACTCTCCGTCGAGTCTCACGCCACGTCCTCGCTCAAGCCGTGGGCGGCGGTCAGCAGCGCGCTCTCGCCGGCGTCGGGTGGGAGCTCGGCCACGATGCGACCGCCGTGGAGTACGACGGACCGGTCGCACACCAGCGCGACCTCACGCAGCTCGCTGGTGAACATGATGACGGCCGCACCTTCGTCGGCCAGCGCCCTCACGAGGTCATACACCTGGTGCTTGGTGCCGACGTCGATGCCCCGCGTCGGGTCGAACAGCAGCATGACCTTGAGGCCGCGCGCCAGCCAGCGGGCGATGGTGACCTTCTGCTGGTTGCCGCCCGACAGGCGCCGGACCTGACTGGCCGCCCGGGTGTCGATCGACAGGCGGTCGACGGCCTCGCCGACGCGTCGGCGCTCCTCACGCCCACTGATCGGCCCCCACTTTGCCACTCGATTGAACAACGGCACGGCCACGTTCTCGCGGATCGACCGCTGCGGCAGCAGCGCGTGCAGGCGGTCGGCCGGCACCAGCACGACGCCCTGTCGGATGACGTCGAACGGATGCCGGGCGCGCACGGAACGGCCGTCGACGAGCAGCTGGCCGCGGTCGGCCGCCCGGTTCCCAGCGAGGAGGTCGAACAGCGTCTCTTGCCCCTGGCCCTCCAACGCCACGACGCCGAGCACTTCGCCGGCGCGGACCGAGAGCGACACGTCGTCGAGCTGGCGCCCGGCGCCGATGCCCTCGGCGGCCAGCACCGGCGTCTCGCCGATCGCGGTGGCCGTCTCGGCCCGGACGCGCGCCTCTTCACGCACGACGTTCGCCGACTCGCCGAGCATGGCGGCGACGATCTGGCTCTCACCGCCCTCGCCGGGGACGAACGACGCCACGTCGCGACCGTCGCGCAGCACCGTGCACATGTCGCAGTGCGCCCGCACCTCGGCCAGGCGGTGGCTGATGAAGAGCACCGAGCGGTCGCGCTGCTTCCACCGCTGCATCACGGCGAAGACCCGCTCCGACAGGTCAGGCGGCAGGGCGGCGGTGATCTCGTCGAGCAGCAGCAATTGCGGGTCGAAGGCCAGCGCCCGGGCCAGGTCGAGCATGCGCAGGAACGGCAGCGGCACGTCGCGCACCTGCTCGCCGAGGTCCAGCGCGTCCAGGTCCATGTCGGCCAGTTGCCGGCGCACGAGGGCGACGTCGGCGCCTGTGAGGCGCAGGTTCTCGGCCACCGTGAGGTCCGGGGCCAACGCCGGGTCCTGGTAGACGGGCGCCATCCCGGCGCGAACGGCATCGATCGGGCGCCGGAAGGATGCCGGCGCGCCGTGGACGGTGATGGCGCCGGCGTCCGGGCGCAGCACGCCGGTGAGGATCTTGACCAGCGTGGACTTCCCGGCGCCGTTGGCCCCGAGGAGGGCGTGGACCTCCCCGGAGCGCACGTCGAGATCCACGGCCCGCAACGCGACCACGGTGCCGAACGTCTTGGCGACCGCCCTCGTCTCCAGGAGCGCTTCGGTCATCGGTCTGAAGTGCGGCGAGGGGGGAGGGGCGGAGCCTCCCCCCTCGACGGCATCACTCTCCCGGCCCCTTGCAGGCCAGGAGCTGCTCCGGCGTGAAGTTGGTCAGGCCCTCGATCGTGACGGCCGAGCTGAACGTGTCGTCACGGTCCTCGAAGTAGTTCGACTCCAGCTGCTCCTGGCTGTTCTCCAGGTCCCACACCTCGGGGGTCAGCAGCGTCGTCTGGTCCGGCGACTCGCCGTTGAGCACCTGCAGGGCGATGTTCGTCCCGACCCCCCCGATCACAGCCGGGTTGGTGACGGCGGCGCCCGGCGTGCCGTCGATCAGCTGCTTGACGAAGCCGTTGTTGTCGGCGCCGACCACCGGCACCGGATCCTTGCCGACGGTGTCGAACGCGTTGACCACCGTGTAGTCGATGCCCGACGTCCAGATGCCGTCGTAGTCGGCCGCCGTCAGCTCCTGCACGGCGATGTCGCCACCCTGGGTGTAGTCCCAGTCGGTGAAGACCTCCTTGACCTCGATGTCGGGGTACTCAGCCATCACCTCTTGGAACCCGGTGTCCCGGTCGGTGTCGGCGGGGACGCCCTGGATGCCGCGCATGTACAGCACGCTGCCTGCGCCGCCCAGCTCCTCGGCCAACCACTCGGCGCCGACGCGCCCGTAGGCCACCTGGTCGTTGCTGGCCACGTAGGCGCCCTCGGCGGTGACGGCCTGGTCGACGGCGACCACGACGATGTCCTGCGCGATGGCCTCCTCGATCACCGGGTTGAGCTGTTCGCGGTCGGACGGGTTGACGACGATGGCGTCGACGCCCTGGGAGATCAGGTTCTGCAGGTCCTGGATCTGCTCGGTCGGTCCGCCGTTCTTGGAGATGGCGATGACCTCGCTGACGTCGCCGCTGGCCAGCGACTCGGCTTTGACGGCGCAGATCATCTCTTCCCGCCAGCCGTTGCCGGCCAGCGTGTTGCTGACGCCGATGACGTAGCCGCCGCCACCACCACCGCCGCCGGCGGTCGTGGTCGCCGCGTCGCCGCCGGCCGTCGTGGTCGCCGCGTCGCCGCCGGCCGTGGTCACCGCCGCGTCGCCGCCCGCGGTCGTGGCCGCGCCTTCGCCACCACCTTCATCGTCGTCGCTGCCACAGGCCGCGGTCAGCGCCAGTGCGGCGAGCGCCAGGACGCCCACCTTCGTGGTTCTCATGATCGGTTCGGTCTCCTTCGTTCTGCGGGGTCTCGCCCCGGCTTGTCCTCCCCCTGGATCCCCCAGGAGATCTCGAGCGGCGCGTGCCGCAGCCGGACGGGCGGACGCGACGAGCGCCGGTGCGCCTCGCCTGCCCCCTGGTCCGCGATCCTGACCCTACGACACTTCTGCCGATTGTCAAGCAGAAGCTGCACTAGCGAAGCAGAAGTGTCGTGTGTTTCACTGATCAACGTGGACGGCGCGGGCACGCTGCTGCAACACCTCCGCGACGGGATGCCGCGCACGCGCAGCGAGCTGGCCGCCGCCACGGGGCTCGGCCGATCGACCGTGGCCCAGCGCGTCGACGCCCTGCTGGCCAGCCGGCTGGTCGGCGCCGCCGGCGAGGCCACCTCGACCGGTGGGCGGCCGCCGACCCAGTTCGCCTTCAACGCCGCCGCCCGGCCCGTGCTCGCCGTCGACGTCGGGGCCACGCACGTCCGGCTGGCCCTGACCGACCTGGCCGCCGGCGTGCTGGCCACGGAGGTCGTCGACCTCGACGTCGGACTCGGCCCGGAGGTCGTGCTCGGCTGGGTGATCGAGCACGGACGGCAGCTGCTGGCGACGGTCGATCGCCCGCTGTCCGAGCTGGCCGGGGTCGGCGTCGGACTCCCCGGGCCGGTCGAGCATGCCACCGGCCGGCCGACGAACCCGCCGATCATGCCCGGCTGGGACGGCTTCGACGTCGCCGGCTTCGTCGGCGCCGAGCTGGGTTGCGCCGTCGCCGTCGACAACGACGTCAACATCATGGCGCTCGGCGAGCACGCGCTGGGTTTCGCCGCCGTCGACCACCTGCTGTTCGTCAAGGTGGCGACCGGGATCGGCAGCGGGATCATCAGCGACGGAGCGCTGCGCCGCGGCGCCCAGGGCGCGGCCGGCGACCTCGGGCACATCCAGGTGCCCCACGACGTCGACGCCCTGTGTCGCTGCGGCAACATCGGCTGCCTCGAGGCGATCGCCAGCGGGGCGGCGGTGGCGGCGCGACTGCAGGCCGCCGGGATCAACGCCACGTCCAGCCGGGACGTCGTCGCGCTGGTGCGGGCCGGGTCGGTGCCGGCGATGCGGATGGTGCGGGAGGCGGGCCGGACGATCGGCGAGGTGCTGGCCAGCGCAGTCAGCCTGCTGAACCCGAGCGTGATCGTGATCGGCGGTTCGCTGTCCCAGGCCGGCGACCCACTGCTGGCCGGCGTGCGCGAGGTGGTGTACCGGCGCTCGTTACCGCTGGCCACGGCCGACCTCCGGATCCTCCCGGCGCGCGCCGGCGACCTGGCTGGCGTCGTGGGGGCGGCCGTCATGGTCATCGAACAGGTGCTGGCCCCCGACGCGGTCGACCGCTACGTCGCCGTCGCCGGTTAGAGCACGCGCCAGGCGTCGGGCGTGCTCGGCGTAGGCGGCGTCGAACAGTCGCGCCGACTCCTCCGGCCCGACGACCGTGGCGCTAGTCAGCACGGGCGGCATGGCACCGCGGGCGACCAGCCGCTCGGCCGTCTGCACCTTGAGCTCGTTGGCGACGGCGATGGCGGCGATCGACGACCCTGGACCGACCGGCGTGGCCAGGCCGGGCACGTCGACCAACGCGTCGGCCGGCGGGGTGCAGAGGTCGATCACGACGTCGGCGTGGTCGGCCAAGCGGGTCCCGGACGAGTGCGTCGGCGCGCCGGCGTGCGACTGGGCCAGCGACGTGACGGCGACGACGGGCAGGTTGCGACGGCGGGCGCCGATGGCCATCTCGATGGGGTTGGCGGACAGGCCGCTGGCGCTGAACACGATCATCGCGTCGGGCGGCCCGAGCCGAAAGTTGGACAGGATCACCTCGGCCAGGCCCTCGGTCCGTTCGATGAACATGGCCTGGCGCTGGCCGTTGGCCCCGACGACCTGGGTGTGGAACGTGGTCGACAGCTCGACGATCGGGTGGAAGCCGGGATACGAGCCGTAGCGCGGGAACAGCTCCTCGACGGGGATCCGGCTGTGACCCGTGCCGAAGACATGGACGAGGCCGCCGCCGCCGATGGCGTCGGCGCAGATCGCCGCCGCCTTGTCGATCGCTGGCGCCTGCGTCGCCGCAAGCCGTTCGAGCAAGCGCAAGGCGGCGGGCAGCCAGCTGCCACCGGACGATGGTGTCGATTGTCTAGACAACCCGCGCAACGTACAGTCGGGCCGGTCGACCCGTCAACGTCAGCTCGAGGCGCAGCCCGTTACCGCGAGATCGAGCGCTACCTGCGCACGCTGATCGCCGAGGCGCAGCCAGGCGACGCCCTGCCGACCGAGGCCGAGCTCTGCACCCGCTTCGGGGTCAGCCGGATGACGGTGCGCCAGGCCTTGCAGGAGCTGAGCAACGCAGGGCTGGTCGATCGCCAGCGCGGTCGTGGCACCTTCGTCGGTACCCGGCCGATGCACCGTCGGGCGGGCGTGTTCCTCTCGTTCACCGACGAGATGGCGTGGCGCGGCAAGGTGGCCAGCTCGCGACTGGTGTCGGCGCGGGTCGATCCGGCGCGGCCGGAGGAGGTCGATGCGCTCGGCGTTGCGCCGGGGGGCGAGGTGGTGCGAGTCGAGCGGGTGCGCCTGGCCGATGGCGTGCCGATCGCCTTTGAGGACGCGGCCGTGCTCATCGATCACGCCGACGTGCTGGAAGCCGACCTCGACCAGGGGTCACTGCACCGGGCGCTCGAGGGGCTCGGCGTGGTGGCCACGTCGGCGTCCAGCACGGTCACGGCGCGCATCGCCACACGGGCGGAGGCGCAACGACTGGAGATCCCGACCCGCTCGGCGCTGCTCGTCGAGCTGCGCCTGCTGCTCGACCAGCACGGGCGACCGTTCGAGCGCACCGAGACCCGCTACGTCGCGGACCGCTACGTCATCGATGTGCTGCACGCCCACCCATGACCAACGGCGGACGTCAGGCGGCGCGGTCGGCGGCCCAGATGGCGGCGCCGATGGCGCCGGCGAACGGGCCGAGCGCGGCGGGCACGATCTCGTACCACTCGGCCGGGACGAGCGTGCAGTGGCGAGCGGTGGCGGCGCGGATCGGGCCGAGCAGATCCGTCCCGGCGCCGGCTACGCCGCCGCCGATGACGACCCGCTCGGGGACGAGCACCGTGACGATGTTGGCGATGGCCAGGCCGATGTGCTCGGCCACCTCGGCGATCGCCGCTGCGGCGCGCTCGTCACCGCGAGCAGCTGCGGTGAAGGCGGCCTCGGCCGTCGGCTGACCAGCCCGCGTCGCGAGCGCGCCCGACGTCGCCACTGCCTCGAGGCAGCCACGGTTGCCGCAACCGCATGGTGGTCCGTCCGGCACGACGACCTGGTGGGCCAGCTCCCCCGCCCGGCCGTGGCGCCCGAAGTGCAGCGCGCCGTCGACGACGATCCCGCCCCCGATCCCGGTGCCGAGGACGAGGCAGGCGACGGTCGACGCGCCGGCGGCGGCGCCGATGCGGGCCTCGGCCAGCGTGAACGCTCTGGCGTCATTGATGATCGAGACGGGTCGGCCGAGCCCGTCGCGTAGCCGCTCGACCAGCGGCTGGCCGCGCCACGGTCCCGGCAGGTTGGGGAACAGCTCGATCGTTCCGGCCTCGGCGTCGAACAGGCCCGGGACGCCGACGCCCACGCCGTCGACGACGCCGCGATCGTCGATGGCTCGCCGGCTGGCGTCGACGAGCCGATCGATCACCGCCGCCGGACCGTCAGCGGCGTCGGTGGCCGAGGTGGAGCGGTGGACGACCTCCAAGTCGTCGCCCTCCAGCACGACCGACTTGATGTTCGTCCCGCCCAGGTCGAGTCCGAGCCAGCGGGACATCGAGATGGTTATCGGGCGCCCTGGCGGGAGCGCAGCTCGTCGATGATCGCCGCGGTCGCCGTGGCGCCGCAGCGGTCGATGCCGGCGTTGAGGAAGTCGACGAGGGCGTCGAGCGTGCGCACACCGCCGGCGGCTTTGATCTTCACGGCCGGTGAGACGCTCGCCCGCATCAGGCGGATGTCGTCGAGCGTCGCTCCCGTCGGCGCGTATCCCGTGGACGTCTTGACGTAGGCGGCGCCGGCCTCCTCGGCCAGCTGGCAGCCGGCCACCTTCTCCTCGTCGGTCAGGTAGGCGTTCTCGAGGATGACCTTGACGATCGCCGCCCCGCCGGCCGCATCGACCACGGCGGCGATGTCGTGGCGCACGTACTCCCGCTCCCCCGAGCGCAGCATGCCGACGGCGATGACCATGTCCAGCTCGACGGCACCCTGCTCGATCGCCCGTTGGGCTTCGATCACCTTCGTCGAGGTCAGGTGGGCGCCGTGCGGGAAGCCGATGACGGTCCCGACGAGGACGTCCGTCCCGGCCAACGCCTCGGTGCAGCGCACCACGTCCAGCGGTCGACAGCAGACGGAGGCGACGTCGTAGTCCGCCGCTACCACGCACCCGGCCAGCACGTCGTCGACGGTCAGCTCGGGCTTGAGCAGCGAGTGGTCGATGGTCTTGGCCACCTGCTCGACGGTGAGGTTGTCGACGGTGAAGGTCACTGGTGTTGTCCTCCTGTGCGAGCGACCGAGCGCCAGCGAGGGAGTGGCTGCAAGCGGCCTGCGTGGCCGGGGAACGCAGTGGACGTCATGGGGGCTCCTCCTCGGGGACTGGTCGGACGGTCAGGCACTCCCCGCAGCGCATCGTGCGGTGCGGCTGGCCGAGCGCACGGGCCGTGGCTTCGAACAGCTCGGGCGTCTCGGTGTTGAAGGCGAACATCTCGTAGTGCATCGGCACGACGAGGCGGGCGCCGACGGCGTGGGCGAAGCGCACCGCTTCGTCGCCCCAGAAGTTGCCCGGCACGTGCCGCCCGGCGAGGCGGCCGTTGATCGGGAGGAGGGCGACGTCGATCGGCCGCCCCCCGGCGAGTTCGAGCAGCGCCGCCTCCATCCCGTCGTACGGCACCGCGTCCCCGGAGTGGAAGACGGTGAACGACCCGACCGTGACGAGGTAGCCGAGGTGGTGGTGACGACCGGCGTCGTCGGTGTCGAGCGACTCGTGGGCGACGGCGAGACCGGTGACGGTGAAGGGGCCGACGGTGGTGCTGGTCCCGTGGTCCGATCCGATCGGCCACGTGGGGTCGGTCTGCAGGCGATCGGCGACGAACTGCCGGTTGGCTTCCGGCACCACGATTGCGAGGGACTCGTTAGCGTCGATCAGGGGCCACAGCGTCTCGTGGTCGAGGTGGTCGGTGTGGTTGTGGCTCGACGTGACGACGTCGACCATGTCCAGCCTTCCTGGATCGATGGCGCGCGCGGTCAGACGTACGTGCGGTTTGTCGGTGCCGTCGTACTTGACCGTCAGCGAGTCCGAGAGGTACGGGTCCAGCAGCATGTGGTGACCGCGCCACTGCACGAGGAAGCCGGCCTGACCGAGCCACCACAGGCGCAGCGCGTCGTCGTCGGCGCGCCGGCCGGCGGCGATGTCGGCCAGCAGCACGTCGTCGCGCTGCACCTGCTCGGTCCGCGCCATCCCAGCTCCTGGCGCACACGGTGCACGCCGGCCACGAGGTCGGCCAACCTTTGCCGCGCCGCCCAGCGTGCCGTCTGCGACAACCCGCAATCGGGGGCGAACGACAGCCGGTCGGCCGGCGCATGCTTCAGGCACGCCCGCACCCGGTCCGCAGTCAGCTCGGGCGGCTCCACGAAGTAGCTCTTCACGTCGACGATGCCGACGGCGACGTTGTGGTGCTCGGCCACCGATCGGATGATCTCCAGCTCGGCCAGCTCGCGGCTGGCCATCTCGAGGTGCAGCTCCTCGACGGTCAGGCGGTGAAAGGCAGGGAACATCGGCGCGTATCGACGCAGACCGACGGCACGACCCTTGTAGTTACCGAAGCAGAGGTGGGTCGAGAGGCGGACCCGGCCGACGACCGGCTCGACCGTGCGGTTGAAGATGTCGACGAAGCGGACCGGGTCCTCGCGATGTGCGTAGCAGCTCATCGAGGGCTCGTCGACGGTGATCTCGGTGCAGCCGGCATCGGCCAGGGCCACCAGTTCGCGTCGCACGATCGGCACGAGCGCCTCCGTGACAGCCCAGCGATCCGGCAGGTCGCCGCTCGGGACGATCCGACCGCTGAGCGTGTAGGGCCCGGGGACGCTGGCCTTCAACGATGGCCCGGGTGGCGCCAGGCGGCACAGCCGTTCATACTCGACGACGGCGCCGAGTCCGGACGGTGCCTCGATCGGTCCCGTGATGGCGTGGCGGCCGCGCTGGTCGTGAGCCGGTGGTCCGAAGCGGCGGGGCGGCTCTGGATCCTGCTCGATGCCGTTGAGATACCCGTAGAAGGAAAGGTTGAAGTCGAGCCGGGTCTGCTCGCCGTCGGTGATGACGTCGAGGCCGGCGGCGAGCTGGTCGTGGATGGCGGCGACGACGGCATCGTCCTGCAGCTCACGCAGGTCGTCGGGCCCGAACTGGTCGAGGTGAGCCGAGGCCAGCTCGAGCCAACCCGGGAACGGGTAGCTGCCGACGACCGTGGTGCGCAGCCGCTCGACGGTCACGCGCGCACGGTCCAGCCGGCGTCGACGACGAGCGTCTGGCCGGTGACCCTCCGGCTCTCGGGGCCGCACAGGTAGACGGCGGCGTCGACGACGTCGTCGGGGTCGAGCATTCCGCCCGACAGCGGCTGCTTGTGCCGTAGGTACTCGACGGTCGGCGAGTCGGCGGCGGCGCGGGCGGCCATGGGCGTGTCGACCGTCGCCGGCGCCAGGGCGTTGACGCGCACGCCGTCGCCCACGTAGCGCGCCGCGGCCGCCTTCGTCAGCCCGAGGATCGCCGCCTTGGCGGCGGCGTAGGCGTGGGTGCCGAAGTGCTCCGGCCCCGGATCGAAGGCCGACACGCTCGACATCAGCACGATCGATCCCCGCACGCCGTCGGCGTCGCGTTCCTGGTCGAGCATCCAGCGCAGCGACTCACGGGCGGCCAGCACCGCCGGCGTGGCGTTGAGGGCGAGCGTGGCATCCCAGGCGGCGAGGCTCAGCTCGTGCAGCGGACCGTCACCGAAGCGACGACCGCTGCCGCCGGCGACGGCGAAGACGGCGTCGAGGCGGCCGAGGTGCCCGTGGGCGTCGGCGAAGGCTCGCTCGGCGGCGCCCTCGTCCGCTAGGTCGGCACTCACGTACGACGCGCCGACGTCCACACGACCGGTGGGTTCGCGCGAGATGACGACGACGGCGGCGCCCTCGGCGGCGAACCGGCGAGTCGCGGCCGCCGCCATCCCCGTCGCACCAGTGATGACGCACCCTCTCCCCGCCAATCGACCAGTCGGCGCGAGTTGTCTAGACATTCACGGACATCATGCCACGACCGGTCAAGCGGTCCGCCAGGTTCTCTGGTCGATCCGCCCTCGAAGACGAGGGCAGAGGAAACCCAGAACCGCGCTGGTCAGTGCGCGGGGTCGAGGCCGGGGGCGCAGAGGCCCTCCAGCTCACGGACCTGGATGCGGTCCGCGTTGGCGTGGGTGACCTCATTGGCCGGGTCGGCCTTGAGGTTGAACGTTCGGAACGTCATGTCGGTGGTGTCGATGGTGAGGATGCGCCCGATCAGCGTCTCGCCCAAGCCGAGGAGCAGCTTGATCGTCTCCAGCGCCTGGATCGATCCGACGATGCCGGGCAGGACGCCGAGCACCCCGGCCTCGGCGCACGACGGCGCCAGCTCGGCTGGCGGCGGCTCGGGCACCATGTCCCGGTAGGTCGGACCTTCCAACGGGTGGAACACACTGACCATGCCCTCGAAACGGAAGATCGAGCCGTGGACGACGGGGATGCCCAGCTTCACGCTGGCGTCGTTGAGCAGGTAGCGCGACGGGAAGTTGTCGGCGCCGTCCACGATCACGTCGTAGCCGGCGATGATGTCCATGATGTTGCCGGCGTCGAGGCGGGTGTCGTAGGTGACGACGTCCACGTCCGGGTTCAGCGAGACGAGAGTCTTCTTGGCCGAGTCGACCTTGCGGTCGCCGACCCGGTCGAGGTTGTGGAGGATCTGGCGCTGCAGGTTGGAGGCGTCGACCTCGTCCATGTCGACGATGCCGATCGTGCCGACGCCGGCGGCGGCGAGGTAGAGCGCAGCCGGTGAGCCGAGGCCGCCGGCGCCGAGCAGCAGCACCTTCGAGTCGAGCAGCTTGACCTGCCCCTCGGCGCCGACCTCGGGCAGCAAGAGGTGGCGCTGGTAGCGGTTGCGCTGGTCGGGGGTCAGGACGACGGGTTGCTTCCAGGGACGGCCCTCGTCCTTCCAGCGCCCGAAGCCGCCGTCCATCGAAACGACGTCGGTGTACCCGAGCTCCTGCAGGGTGCGGGCGGCGAAGGCGGAGCGGACGCCGCCGGCGCAGTAGACGACGACGGGCGCGTCCTTGTCGGCCATGCGGTTCTCGACCTGGGCCTCGAGGTGGCCGCGCGGGATGTGCACGGCGTCGGGCAGGGCGCCCTGGTCGTACTCGTCGGGCTCGCGGACGTCGAGAACGCGGGCCCCGGCGTCGATGCGCTCGGCCGCCTCGGCCGTCTGGACCTCGGTGATCTCGGCTTTCGCCTTCGAGAGCAGGTCACGAAACGTTGCCATGACAACAAAGTCTACCTGTCGGGTCGGGATTGCTCAGATCCAGGTCCCACCCCATCCGAGGGTTACTT
>JBPCJL010000267.1:0-4090 GCA_051005355.1 Ilumatobacteraceae bacterium | reverse complement strand
AACAGGGTGCCGCTGTAGTAGAAGAGCCCGCCCATCAGGTACGTGAAGAAGCTGTAGGCGCCGAGGCGCGGGAACGGCATCTCGCGCGTGCCGAGCAGGAACGGCAGGAACAGGATGGCGAAGCCCTCGGTGATCGGCAGGATCACCAGGAACATCGTCACCGAGCCGTGGTTGGTGAACATCTCGTTGTAGAGCTCGGGGCTGACGAAGTCGTTCTCCGGGAACGCCAGCTGCAGCCGCATCACCAGTGAGTCGATGCTGCCGCCGAGCAGGAGGAAGAAGAAGCCGGTGTAGAGCAGCCGCTTGCCGATGGCGTCGTTCTGGACCGCCATCAGCTTGCCGAACAGCCCCGGCGGGTCGTCCCACAGCCGTTCGAGCTTCCCGGACGTCTCCTCCGGCTCGTGCACCGACGGTGTGTCGGCCGGGCGCTCCGGCGCCTGGTCGCTCACTGGTGCACCATCGACGGATGCGACGCGTTCGACGCAGCGCCACAAACCGGGCACCAGCGAGCGAGTCGCCGCAAAGCCGGCGACGAAGAAGCACCGCAACGATGATTCGCTCGCTCGAAGACTCGCTCGCTCATGTCAGCACCTCACCGTGAGCGGCGACGCCGAGCCGGAGCACAGCAGCTGCTCGGCCATGAGCGACAAGACCGTGTCGATCTTTCGCTCGCTCGCTCATGTCAGCCCGTCCAGGTAGGTGACGAGCTGCTCGATCTGCTCGTCGGTGAGGTCCGGCGTCGGCATCGTCGTGCCCGGCTTGACGGCGCCGGGGTCGCGCAGCCAATCGGCGAGGTTGGTCGCAGTGTTGTCGATGGTGTCCGAGGCGATCCGCTCCCGGCTCGCCACGTGGGTCAGGTCCGGCCCCGGCTGCGCCGCCATGTCCGCAGTGACGCCTCGGATCACGTGGCACTCGGCGCAGCCCTCGGCGCGGAAGACCTGGGCCCCCGGCTGGTCCGCTCCGGCGGCTGATTGGCGATGGAGGTTGAGCCAACCGTTGAACTGCTCCAGCGGCTGCGCGACGACGCGGAACCCCATGTTGGTGTGCTGGATCCCGCAGAACTCGGCGCACTCACCGCCGTACACGCCGGGGCGGTCGGCGCGCAGCACGAGCACGTTCGTGCCGTCCGGCAGCGCGTCGAGCTTGCCGTGCAGCTCGGGCGCCCAGAAGCTGTGGATCACGTCGGCGGAGGTCAGTCGGATCTCGACGGGTTGGCCAACGGGGATGTTGATCTCGTTGGCGGTCGTCACGCCATGGTCGGGGTACCGGACGTCCCACCAGTACTGGTAGCCGATGACGTCGATGCGCAGGCTGCCGGCGGGCGCCGCCCGTGAGACGTCGCGCATCGTCGTCACGCTCACCACGAGGACGGCGACGAGCAGGACGCCCGTCATCACGACGCCGAGGCCGACGATCCACCCGGTGGCCAGGCGACTCGGAACCTCTTCGCGATGATCGTCATCGATCGTGGACTCCGGGGTCCGGCGCCGCCGGAGCATCGGGATGACGAGCAACGCCACGACGAGCAGGAAGATCACCGTCCCGGCACCGAGCAGCAGCCACCACAGTCCGGCGATGGAGTCCGCCGCCGGGCCGCTCGGGTCCAGCGATGCCGGCACGGTCGAGCGGGGCATCAGGTCGCGAGTCTGCCCCACCCGCCCCGTGCTGTGCCTACCCGTCCGGCGTCACGCGATCCGCAGAGTGCTGCTGACGTACCAGTTTCCTGCCACCCCAGCCGCAGAGTGCGGCTGCGGCGCGGTGACGGCGGCCGGCGGGCCTGGCGGCCAAGGCGGTCAGCCGGTGAGCAGCGAGGCCAGCGCCCAGACGGCGGCGACCAATCCGACGACGGCCATCACCACGCTGCGCCCGATCGGCGCCCGCTCGAGCGCGCCCTCCTCAGGGCGACCGGGGGGCCGCAGGATGGCGAGCACGTTGCCGACCAAGAGGGCGCCACCGAGCGCCAGCACGAGCCAGGCCAGCAGGTCGTCGCCGAGCGGGTTCACCAAGTCATCCTGTCGGCGGAGCGGACGTCTTGTGCCGGCGGTCAGTCGTCTCCGCCGCCATCGTCACCACCGCCGCCGCCGTCGTCCCCACCACTGCCGCCACCGTCATCACCACTGCCCTGGCCGCTGTTCGAGGCCTGGGCGGCGAGGTCGCCGTACAGCTGCTCGAGCACGGGGAGCACCAGCGGGTTCAGCTCGCCGTCGTCCACCCACTGGCCAGCTCGCTCGAGGAGCTGCTGCGCTCGCTCTGGATCGTCACCCACCTCGCCGAGCTCGGCCAACAGGTCCTCGGTGCGCGGCCCGTACAGGTCGCCGGGAGCGCCGAGCAGGTCGCCAAGGTCGTTCGGCAGGACCGCCGGCGGCGGATCCGTGACCGCAGGCTCCGTGGGTGGGGGCTCGGTCGGTGGGGGCTCGGTCGGCGCCGAGGTCGTTTCGGGGGCCACCGTCGTCGCCGGCGGCGACGTCTCGGGCGGCGATGTGGTCGGTGCGCTCTGCACCGTGGCCGTGGTCCCCGCCGTCACCGCGGTCGCCGTCGTCGGCGGCGAGGTCGGGTCCGTCGGGTCGTCGTCCCGGCCCAGCACGATGGCGGCCGCGGCCACGGCGAGCAGGACGGCGAGCGCCAAGATCCAGCCCCAGCGGCGGCGCGCCGGCGACGGGCCCGGGTCGGAGCGCGGCGCGGCCGGCGGCGGCGGCGGTGACGAGGCCGGACCGACCACCGTCGGTGGGAGCACCGGCGCGGCGAGCAGCGCCGTCGCGGCAGCCGGCGTCGCTGGTGCCGGCGGGCGGATCCGTGCCCGGCGCATCGCGTCGGCGGTGGCGAACCGCTGCACCGGGTCCTTGGCCATTGCGGTGGAGATCGTGGCGGCGAGTGCAGGAGGCACGTCGGGCCGGGCGACCCGCACGTCCGGGACCGGTGCATGGTGATGGGCCCAGGCCAGCTCCATCGGTGACGGCCCGTCGAACGGCGGCGCTCCGGCCACCATCTCGTACAGCACGACGCCGGCGGCGTAGAGGTCCGTCGCCGGAGTGGCCGGGTCACCGGCGATCTGCTCCGGAGCGAGGTACTTCGGCGTGCCGATGAACCGACCGACCCCGGTCAGGTCCGAGGTCAAGTCGTCCAAGCGGCGGGCGATGCCGAAGTCAGCCAGCTTCACGCGACCGTGACCGTCGAGCAGGACGTTGCCCGGCTTCACGTCGCGATGGACGATGCCGGCGGCGTGGGCGGCGCCGAGCGCGGCGAGCATCCCGTCCTCGATGCGCACGACCTCGTCGAACGGCAGCGGACCGCGGGTGGCCAGCAGCTCGGCCAGCGAGGAGCCGTCGACGAGCTCCATGACGAGGAAGAGGTAGCCGTCGGACTCGCCGGCGTCGAACGCAGTGACCGCATTGGGGTGGTCGAAGCCGGCCGATGATCGCGCCTCGCGCCCGAACCGTTCCCGCCCGGCCGGGTCGATGGCGTCGGCGGGGACGAGCTTGATGGCCACGGGCCGGTCGAGTCGGGTGTCGCGCCCGCGCACCACCCGAGCCATGCCGCCGGTGCCGAGCAGCGGCCCCACCTCGTATCGGCTGGCGAGGAGCTGCGCCACGGCGAGGACGCTACGGGACGATCACTGATCGCCTCGGTCGCGGCGCAGCGATACCGTGCGACGGTGATCCGGCTGCGGCAGGTGGCGCTCGTCGCTCGGGAGCGCGGTCCCGTGGTCGCCAAGCTCTGCGCCCACCTCGGTGTCACTGTGTGCTTCGAGGACCCGGGCATCGCCACGTTCGGGCTGCACAACGCCCTCGTGACGATCGGCGACCAGTTCATCGAGGTGGTCAGCCCGGTCCGGGACGGTACGACCGCTGGCCGGCTGCTCGACAAGCGCGGTGGTGATGGCGGCTACATGGCGATCTTCGAGGTCGACGACCTCGACCGTCGCGTCGAGCTCATGACGGAAGCCGGCGTGCGCATCGTGTGGGCCGGTGACTTCCCGGAGATCCGTGGCCGCCACCTGCACCCCAGCGATGTCGGCGGGGCGACCGTGTCGGTCGATCAACCGACGGCTCCAGGGGACTGGCTGTGGGCCGGTCCGTGGCGCGCCCACGCC
>JBPCJL010000266.1:0-11752 GCA_051005355.1 Ilumatobacteraceae bacterium | reverse complement strand
GCTCGAACGGCAGTGCGGTGTGGCGTAGTGGCATCGGACCAGCCCTCGTCGTGTGGAGCGGTTGAGGACGCTCGAGCGGTGTCGGTGCTCCCCATTGAGCGAGCGTCACCATATTGCAAAATTCGTGTCGTGGACCATTCGGGCGCCGGGACCGCACTGGGTCGGCGACAGGCCGACCGGCCCCTGGGCGGGCGGCGTCAGAGGCCGAGCTCGGCCTCGAGGTGCTTCGTCCTCGGCCAGGCACCGTTGGAGGTGTTGGACAGCACGGTGCAGGTGAGCCCGTCGTGCGGCCGATGCAGCGAGCAGAACGACGCGCCGGCGTCGTACCCCTCCAGCTGGACGACGCCGCAATCGGCCCGGAGCCAGAAGCCGAGCCCGTACTGGTCGCTCGCCGCCGGATCGAGGTGGTGGTCGCGAGTCATCTCCTCGACCCACGGTCGGGACACGATCCGGCTGGCGACGAGGGCGATCCACAGCGCGTGGACGTCGGCGGCGGTCGTGAAGATCCCACCGTCGCCGTTGCCGCGCACGGGGAGGTGCAGGACGTTGGTCCGCAGGCCGTCGACGTCGAGGTAGCCGACCGCGGCCGAGCCCGGCAGCTCGTCCGAGCGCAGGTAGGCGGTGGCGCCAAGACCGGCCCGGTCAATGACGTGCTCGCCGACCAGGTCGTGGAATGAACCGCCGGTCGCCCGCTCGGCCAGCAGCGCCAGCACCACGAACCCACCGTTGCAGTAGGCGAACCGCTCGCCGGGGGTGAACGCCATCGGGTGGCCGTCCAGCATCGGCAGGAAGCCCTCGGTCGTCGCCAGCTCGTGGGGCGGTCGGGTGAGCACGTGGTCGTTGATGTCTCCGAGCTCGTCCTCGTCGAGGTAGTCGCCGATGCCGGACCGGTGGCAGAGCAGCTGCTCGACCGTCACCCGATCGTCGATCAGCGGCAGGTCGGATCCGAGCAGTGACCGAGCCGTTGTCGCCAGCTCGAGCGCACCCAGCTCGATCAGCCGAACGATGGTCAGGGCCGTGAAGCCCTTCGACCCGCTGGCGATGCCGATCTGGGTGGCGGGCGTGTTGGGGATGTCGTGGCGGCGGTCGGCGCAGCCGAACGCCTTGGCCAACACGAGCTCGTCGCCACGGTCGACGCGCACGACGCCCGAGAACCGCTGCTCGGCGGCGAGGCGCTCGATCCCGTCCGCGTCGATGTCCACGTCCGCACCGTACCGAGGGTCTGCGCCGGGGTCGATGGGGGTAACGGCGAGCCATGAGCACGAAGGTCTGGTACGGCATGACGTTGTCCTGCGAGGAGCACCCGCCGCGACGCTTGGTCGACATCGCCGCCATGGCCGAGGACAGCGGGTTCGACTTCGTCTCGGTGTCTGACCACTACCACCCGGGGGTCGACGAGCAGGGCCACTCGCCGTTCGTGTGGTCCGTGCTTGGCGCCATCGCCGCCCGGACGTCGTCCATCGATGTGGCCGTCGGCGTGACCTGCCCGATCATGCGCATCCACCCGGCCATCCTCGCCCACGCCACGGCGACCACGGCCCAGCTGCTGGCCGGCCGGTTCACGTGGGGCGTCGGCACCGGCGAGGCGCTGAACGAGCACGTGCTGGGGCAGCGCTGGCCACCGTCCGACCTACGTCGTTCGATGCTGGAGGAGGCGCTCGACGTCGTGCGCCAGCTCTGGACCGGGGAGCAGGTGACGCATCGCGGCGAGCACTACACGGTCGAGAACGCCAAGATCTACGACCCGCCCGACCCAGCGCCGCCGATCGTCGTGTCGGCGTTCGGACCGCAGGCCACCGCGCTGGCAGCGAAGATCGGCGACGGGCTGTGGGTCTCCGGACCCGACGGCGAGACGGTCGACGACTTCCACCGCCAAGGCGGGTCCGGCCCGGTGTACGCCCAGCTGACGATCTGCTGGGCCGCCGACCGCGACGAGGCCATCGCCACCGCCCACCGCATCTGGCCGAACACGGGCGTGCCCGGGCAGCTCAGTCAGGACCTGCCGACGCCGACGCACTTCGAGCAGGCGTCGAGCGTGGTGACGAAGGAGCAGATCGCCGAGTCCGTTTCGTGCGGCCCGGACCCGCAGCCGGTGATCGAGATGATCAGCAAGATGGTCGACGCCGGCATCGACCACGTGTACGTGCACCAGATCGGCCAGGACCAGGAGGGCTTCTGCCGGTTCTGGGTCGACGAGGTGGCGGCCAAGGTCAAGTCGCTCTCAGTCGATCGCTGACCTCCGCGCCAGGACTCGGCGACCAAGCTGGTCGCCGTGGAGGCGGCCGACGCGCGGGCGGTCGTGCTGGTCGAAGGGGTCAGCGATCGGTGCACGCTGCTGACACTGGCGGCTCGCCGGGGCCGCGACCTCGACGCCGACGGCGTGGCCGTCGTCGCCATGGGTGGGGTGACCAGCATCGGCCGCTTCCTCCAGCAGTTCGGGCCGCACGGCCTCGACCGCCGGCTCGCCGGCCTCTACGACGCTGGTGAGCACCACATCGTCCGGCATCACCTCGAGCGGGCCGGCCTCGGCAACGTGCTCACGGACGAGGCGATGGATCGGCTCGGCTTCTTCGCCTGCGCCGCCGATCTCGAAGACGAGCTGATCCGAGCCGTCGGTGTCGACACCGTGCAGCACGTGATCGCGGCGCAGGGACAGCTCAGATCGTTCCGCACGTTCCAGCAGCAACCGGCGCAACGGGCCAGGTCCAGGGACGCCCAGCTGCGCCGGTTCATGGGCACGCACAGTGGTCGCAAGAGTCAGTACGCCGTGCTGCTGGTGGAGGCACTCGACCTCGATCACGTACCCCGCCCACTCGACGGCGTGCTCGCCGCCGTCTGACGCCAGTCCGGGTCAGCCGGGCGGAACATCGACGGGCTGCAGCAGGCCCTCGCGCACGAGGCGGCGCAGGAGGACCACTTGGTCGTCGACGTCCAGCTCAGGCAGGTCGCCGACGACCACCTCGTCCAGCGCGGCGACGGCGACGAGCGCGGCCCGCGTCGACGCCGGCAGCCCGAGCCGCACGGGGCCGAAGTCGAGGGTGATCCGGTCACCGGCGTCGCCGTCGAGCACGGCCGCCGGGCCCGTCCGGCGCAGGCGCGTGCCCTTGCCGATCAACATCGGGTCAACGGTGGCCCGGAGGCGTTGACCGGGTAGCTGCCGGCGGCGTCGCCGGGCTCGGTCTGCTTCTGCTTCCACCACGGCCGACCGGTCGACGGAGGCGAGCCGCCGGCCGGCTCGGTCGAGCGCGTCGTCCAACGCGGCCGAGACCTCCATCACGCGCGCGGGTTCGGCGAAGCCGAGGGGGAGCGGGTCGTCGAGGGTGCCGTCCGCCAGCAGGCGCTGGACCACGTCGCGCCAGCGGACGGTCAGGATGCCGATCGTGACGTGGAGGCTGAACCCGTCTTGCGCCCGCGCCTCGTGCTCGGTGCCGGCCGGCAGGTACATCACGTCGCCGGGTTCGAGCACCACGTCCCCCAAGCCCTGCACGTTCCACGCCTTCGAGCCGGCGACTTGCAACGCGAGCACGCCGTGCGTGTCGGCGTGGCGGTTGAGCGCCTTGGCGCCCGCCGGGCTGAGGTAGGCGTTGGCTTGCACGGGGTGGCTGACCGACGCCTGCAGGTCAGCGCAGAAGCGGGCCAGCGGCAGCCAGGTGCGCTGGAGGCCCTGCACCACGATGGTGGCGCGATCGCCGGTGACGAGCTGGATGACGCGATCGACGTCAGCGACCTCGGCCACGTCGCGCCCGCCGACGCGTGCCGTCACGGTGTATCGGTCGAAGGGCAGCGTCTCCCCGTCCTTGACGACGCGAAAAACGGGGCGCCGACCGAGCATCGTCAGCAGGTGCTCGATGGCGTCGACGTCGAGCAGGTCGTCGAAACGCTGGCCCGTTCGGCGCAGCAGCGGTCGACGGGCCCAGTGGTCGCGCCGGAACGCATCGACGTCGCCAACGCAGCGGGTGAGGGCGTCCCCGGGCACGGGACATCTTTGTCCCCGTCCACGGATTGCGAAACGGTCCGGTTGGGCAAAGGAGGGCCATGAGCAACCTCAACGACGACGACATCACCCGCCAGCCCACCGAGGCCGTTGACAACCTCGACGCCGGTGGCAGTGGTGACGCCGACACCGGTGACGAGCCCACCGAGCGCGACGACGACAAGGACAAGGGCGGCGAGGGCGACCTCGACACCGGCGACGACGCCTGACGCACCCCCCCCTCTTGCGCCGCAACGGCGCACGTGCTGAACGAGCCGGACGGCATCGACCGTCCGGCTCGTTCGCGTCCACCGGCGAATGCGATGCGCGATGTGCGCCCACGGACCGCAGATTGCTCGCGCCGCAGGCTGTCAGCGCTGCAGCACCTCGATCGAGCAGCGCAGACCGGGCGCGTCGGCGAGACGCCGGTCGGCCGTCAAGAGGACGGCGTCCAACGCTTCGGCCAGGGCGACGTAGGCGGCGTCGTACACCGTGAGGTTCGCCCGCAGTTCCCAGCACCGGGGGAGCAGCCGGGCGTGAGGAAAGCGTCGCAACCGGAGGCCGGTCAGGTCGGCGATGGCGAACCCGGCCCGGCGGTCGTCGAGCGCGCCGGTCGCCGCCAACCGGCGCCACGCGGACAGTACTTCGAGGTCGATGAGGTCAGGGGCTACCAGGCGCTCACCTCGGAGGCGGTGGCGGGCACGGTCGCCGTCGTCGCCGTCGTCAGCAAGGGCGGTGACGACGACGCTGGCGTCGACGACGATCACCGCCCGTCCCGGTCGGCTCGCACCGCCTCCACGGCGGCGCCGAACTCAGCGCGGCCGCCAGCCCGACCGCCGGCCCGGTCGAGTACCTCGTCCAGTGTCGGCGTGTTCGCTTCGGCGTGGAGCAGACCGAGCACGTACTCCTGCAGCGATTGCCCGGCCGCCGCGGCGCGGCGGCGCAACGTGACATGGACCGCGCTGGGGACGCCTTTGACCTGGATGGTCGGCACGACCGCAGGCTAGCGCCATTTTGGCGGAGCAATATGTAGTTCGGCGCCAGGGTGGCGGCCGGGAACGACCCCGTCCCAGCCGCGGCTCAGGCGCTCTTGCGGGTCCGCTTCTTCGGGGCCCGTCGTCGGGTGCGCTTCGCGCCCTTGGCCGCCTCGACACTCGCCTCCAGCGCCGCCATGAGATCGACGACGTTGGCGGCCGGTCGACGCTCCTCGGTCTCCTCGACGATCTCCTTGCCGGCATCCTTGGCCTTGATCCGCCCGCGCAGCTCCTCGGTGAACGTGTCGTGGTAGCGGCGCGGATCCCAGTCCGCGCTCAGCGCATCGAGCAGCTGGGTCGCCATCTTCAGCGTCCGCGCGTCGGGCTTGCCCCGCCGGGCCGGAAGGTCGTCGATGTCCGATCGCGCCACCACCTCGTCGGCGAAGCGCATCGTCGACATCGCCAGTGCGCCGTCCAGCGGGCGCACCGCGGTGAGGTACTGCTTGTTGCGCATGACGACGGTGCCGATGGCCACTCGCGCCCGGTCCTCCATCGCCGCCAACAGCAGCTGGTACGCCTTCTTGGCCTGATCACCATCGGGGGCGAGCCAGTACGTGCGCTCGTAGTAGATCGGGTCGATCTCGTCGAGGGCGACGAAGTCGGTGACCTCGATGGCCTTGGTCGACTCCGGTCGCAGGTCCGTCAGCTCCTCCTTGTCGAACGTGACGTAACGCCCCTTCGACACCTCGAACCCCATGGCGATGTCGTCGGTGTCGACCTCCTTGCCGGACTTCTCCGCCACCTTGCGGTTGCGGATCCGCGAGCCGGACTTCTTCTCCAACTGGTGGAAATGGACATCGTGGTCGCGCACCGCCGTGAACGCCCTGACGGGGACGTTGACGAGGCCGAAGCTGATCGTGCCGGTCCACACCGAACGAGCCATGGGCACACCACTACCTCATGCGGCATGGCGCGGACCACTCGGCGCACCGCCGAGGGCGTGGCGGACGCCGTCGTTAGCCTCAGGACGATGCAGGTCGACGACCGCCCGTTGCTCCTGCCCCTCTCGACCTCCGACTTCTGGGAGCTGGACGGCCTGTTCGAGCCCTGGCGGGCGGCGCCTGTGCCGGCACCCACGCTGGTCATCCTCAACGAGTCGTTGGCGGGCGAGCTCGGCCTCGAGGCCGACGCGCTGCGGACACCGGAGGGCGTCGCCGTGCTGGTCGGCAACGTCACGCCGGAGGGGGCCTCGCCGGTCGCTCAGGCCTACGCCGGTCACCAGTTCGGCGGGTACTCACCGCGCCTCGGCGATGGCCGGGCCCTCCTCCTCGGCGAGGTCGTCGACATCGAGGGGCGTCGCCGCGATGTCCACCTCAAGGGGTCGGGTCCGACGCCGTTCGCCCGGGGCGGGGATGGACGGGCGGCCCTCGGGCCCATGCTGCGCGAGTACGTCGTCGGTGAGACGATGCACGCGCTCGGCATCCTGACGACGCGTGCGCTGGCCGTCGTGGCCACGGGGCAATCGGTGCGGCGCGACACGCCGTTGCCGGGGGCGGTGCTCGTGCGCGTGGCGGCCAGCCACCTGCGCGTCGGCACCTTCCAGTACGCAGCCGCGCGGGGTGACGCCACGCTGGTGCCGCGGCTGGCCGATCACGCCATCGCCCGCCATCACCCGCAGCTCGCAGAGGCCGATGACCGGTACCTGGCGTTCTACGAGGCCGTCGTCGACGCCCAGGCGTCGCTCGTCGCCAAGTGGATGCTCGTCGGCTTCATCCACGGGGTGATGAACACCGACAACACGACGATCTCGGGCGAGACGATCGACTACGGGCCGTGTGCATTCATGGACGCCTACGACCCGGCCACCGTGTTCAGCTCCATCGACCACGGCGGCCGCTACGCATTCGGCAACCAGCCGGGCGTCATGCAGTGGAACCTGGCCCGGCTGGCCGAGACGCTGTTGCCGCTGTTCGCCGACGACCCGGACTCAGCGGTGGCTGCGGCCACCGCCGTGCTGGAGTCGTTCCCAGCACGCTACGAGCGGGTCTGGACGGCCGGGATGAACAAGAAGCTCGGCCTGCAGGACGGGTCGCCGGGTGGCGTCGACGTGGTCGGCGACCTGCTGGGCCTGCTGCAGGCGCACCGCGTCGACTTCACCTCCTGCTTCCGGGCGCTCGCCGCAGCAGCACGCGGGGACGAGGCGCCGGTGCGGGCCCTGTTCGCCGAACCGTCCCGCTCGTCGCCGCCGTGCTCGATCGACGCGTGGCTGGGACGTTGGCGCATTGCGGTGTCGGCACGCCCGCTCGACCCGGGCGCGATCGCCAGCGGGATGGATCGCGTCAACCCGCTGTACATCCCCCGCAACCACCAGGTCGAGGCGGCCCTGTCCGCCGCGGGTGAGGGCGACCTCGAGCCGTTCCACCGCCTGGTCGACGTGGTCACCTCGCCGTTCGAGGAGCGCATCGGCCTCGAGGCCTACGCCACCCCGGCGCCGGCGAGCTTCGCCCCGTACCGCACGTTCTGCGGCACCTGACCCGGCTGGCTTCGGCTGGGACTGGACCAGCCCGGGACCTCGTTCATGTCGCGCCGATCGACCCGATCGCGTCGATGCACGCGACATGAACGACGATCATCCGGATCGGCCCTGAGCGAAGGGCATCGAGTCCGGCGTTGCGGGTCCCTCGAATCCAGCGCCCACCTCGTCCCCACGCCCGCCGGTGGCCGAGACGAACTGTTACGCCGACCCGACGCACGAGCAGTTCGCCGCCTGGGCACTCGGGTACATCGGCTCGGACGGCGCCGACATCGGCGAGCTCCGGGCGATCGCCGCCAGCATGGAGGGCTCCGACGACGGTGCCTTCTACGACGCGTGGATGGCCGCCGCTGGCCGCCACGTCGATTCCGGACGATCCGCCGCCGACGGCGCCCGACCGCAGACGGCGCGCCTCGGTGTGCGCCGGGGTCGCCTACCACCCGCTGTACGGCAAGCCCGTCGACCCGCGGCTGACGAGCGCGTTCGAGCTGCAGACGGAGGCCCTCGGCAGGGCCATGGCGTTGCTCGACCGGCCGGCCGCGGCGCTGACCATCGCCTTCGACGGCCATCGACTGCCGGCGTTTTTCTTCCCCGCTCGGGCCTGCCGCCTCATCTACCACCTCGGCATCGACATCAACAAGGGACTCAACGAGGGCGACCGGGAGCGGATGGCCGCCGACCCGTCGTGGCGCGACAGCTACACCGGCAACGTGCACCTCGGCCTTGACGCCGAGACGCTGTGGGTGGCGTGGCAGCGCGGTCGGGCGATGGAGGCCAACGTGTACGACGGCCACCGGGACTTCTGGGCCCAGACGGGCGTCGACCTCGACGAGCTGCACGAGCAGTACGCCGTGCCGCCGCTCGACCCCGCGATGAGCGCCCTCGCCGACGACGCTTGATCTCAGTCTCGCTTTGGTCAGCGCTCTGGCGAGACATCTCGCCAGAATGCTGACCAAGCCGGTGTCTTACGTCAGTCGCGACCGCACGTAGTGCTCGACGAGGAGACGATGGTGCTCCGGGGCCACCGTGACGTTGATCTCGACCGCTGGCGCCGACGTGATGGTCGACCGGTCGTGGGCGACCACGACGTCGTCGCCGAGCAAGGAACAGCCGCGGATCGGCACGACGGTGATGCGCGTGCCGAAGTAGCCGGTGCTGATGGCCAGCCACGTCGGCTGTCGCGTGTCCGGATCGTCGTAGACATCGACGACGACGCCGAGGATCTCACCGCGGTTGTCGCGGCCCAGCCGATCGACCCAGACGTCGCCGGCCAACTCCTGGCTACGGTTCGCTCCATCGTTCAACGTGTCCTCGACTTCCGATGCGATGTTGGCGCTCGCCTCAGGAAACGCTTTGCGCCGCGTTGCGTCACGAGCGTTCTCGTTCGCTCCGACGGTCGATCGGAGCTGCACCGATGGATCAACTGACCGACCTGGACGGTGTCATCCGGCGAGTCGTCGCGGCGCGCGTCAGCGATCGTCACCTCGTCGAGGATCTGACCCAGGAGACGCTGGTGCGGGTCGCCGCATCGGCCGGACTGCTCACGCCCGACGCCCAGCGTGCCTACGCCATCGTGACGGCTCGCAACATCGTCGTGAGCCACGCCAGGAGCGAGGCGGTGCACCATCGTCACGCCCACCGGCTGGTCGACTACAAGCACCTCGACGGCCCTGAGCAGCTGGCCCTCGAGCAGGAGGAGACGGAGGCGCTGGCGGCTGCGCTCAGCCGGATCGACCCGGAAGATCGCCGGCTCCTGCTGGAACACGAGGTGGACGGTGTGGCGACGGACCGCATGGCGCTCGACGCCGGCGTGTCGCGAACGGCGATGTCGATGCGCCTGGCGCGGGCCCGAGCGACCCTGCGGGTCGAGTTCCTGCTCATCTTCCGGCGCGTCGAGCTACCGACCACGAAGTGTCGGCACGTGCTCCAGGCGCTGTCCGCCGGCGATCGCCGCCGCCAAGCCGCGCTGGACGCACCTCGGCACCTGCTGCGATGCCAGACATGTGCCGAGCTGGCGAGGCCGGCGACCGAGCGCCGACGAGGTATCGCGGCCTGGCTCATCGTTCCCGGCCTCGAGGTGCTGCGCCGCGCCTGGGGTGCCATTCGCCGCAGCGGGCGAACCCAGGCGGTTGCCGCCGTGGCGGCGATTGCGGCAACGGCCGCCGTGATCGCCGTCGTGGCCACCCGGTCCGATGATGGGGTCCCTGCCGCCGATCCTGCGCCCGCCGCTGCGCAGGCACCGACCTCCGCTCGGCAGGTTGCGAGCGCGCCATTGGCCGGCGCCGCGGGCGTTACGCCGCCCGCCAGCACGGACCCCCCCGCCACCCTCTCGGCCACCGCGTCGACCGACTCGGCCGTGGGGACGACGGCACCGATCGTGCCTGCGTCGACGGCCCCCAGCTCGACGGCGTGCCCGCCACCCGTCGTCCTCGACGATCTGAGCGCAGGATTGTCGGCCGGCTGCTCGTTCGCTCCGTCGACCGTGACCGTCGTGGACGTTCCCGCCGACGAAGGGTTCTGGGTCGCGACCGCAGCTGGCCGCTCGGTCTGGGTCGAGCTCGTCGGCGACGGCGAATCACCCATCGGCGTGGTCGCCGGCGCCGAGCTGACGATCACCGGGGTGCTCGGCGACCCGGCCGTTGCCCCACCCCCGATCGACGACGCGCTCGGTGACCTCGCGCACGTCGTGCAGGTCGGCTACGACGAGATCACGACCTCGTAGCGCATCGGCGGGCCAGAGACTTGGTGCGACGTCGCCTGATGGTGCGTCGCCGTTCGAGATTCGCGCGTGACGCAAGCTCGCCCACGACGTTCCATCTCATGACGGGGGGCATCCCGCACAGGCGCTGCGCCTGACCATCGAGAGGAACCTCACATGTTGATCGCGGTCGAGTGGAGTCAAGGGATCGAGGACGCATGGTCGGACATCGCCTCGTTCGTCCCGAAGTTCGTCGGGTTCCTGATCATCCTGGTGGTCGGCTACTTCATCGCCAAATTCATCGCCAAGGCGGTGGGAGCGATCTTGGAGCGTGTCGGGTTCGACCGGGCGGTGGAGCGCGGCGGGGTGAAGAAGGCGTTGGAGCGCTCGAAGTACGACGCCTCCGATCTGGTGGGCAAGCTGGTCTTCTACGCCTTGTTCCTGATCGTGTTGACGATGGCCTTCGGGGTCTTCGGGGACAACCCGATCAGCGATCTGCTGGCTGGGGTCATCGCCTACCTGCCCAAGGTGATCGCAGCGATCTTGATCATCGTGGTGGCCTCGGCCATCGGGGCGGCGGTGCGGGAAGTGATCGACGCCAGTCTCGGCGAGTTGAGCTACGGCAAGGCGCTGGCCAACGGGGTCGGCGTAGCGATCCTGGTGGTCGGGATCTTCATGGCGTTGAACCAGTTGCAGCTGGCGCCGGCCATCGTGAGCGGGCTGTTCTACGCCTTGCTGGCCATCGTGGTCGGGGTGACGGTGATCGCGGTCGGCGGTGGCGGTGTGATGCCGATGCGTCGGCGCTGGGAGAACGCGCTGGCGAAGTACGACGAGGAGAAGCCGAAGGTGCAGCAGGCGTCGCAGGGCGCCAAGGGCCGCATCAGCGAGCGGGCGCAGCAGCGCGCCGAGCAAGCCAAACCCGACGACGGCGGCGGCCGGGACGGTGGTGCACGCGACGGCGCGCGCGCCCTGCCCGACCCGTCCGGGCCCCGACGCTGAGCGAGCGCCTCGGGCGGCTCCGGCTCCCGGCCGACGCCGTTGACGACGCCGAACCATCCCATGAGCAACAGAAGGAACAACATGACTGACGCAACATCCACCCAGGTCAGCGACTTGATCGATCGCACCGTCGTCGATCCCGACGGCAGCAAGATCGGCCAGGTCGTCGACGTCTACGTCGACAACCAGAGCGACCAGCCCGAATGGCTGGCCGTCGGCACCGGCATGTTCGGTGGCAAGATCAGCTTCGTCCCGCTCGCTGACGCAACGCTGTCCGACGACGATGTCATGGTCCCCTTCACCAAGGACCAGGTCAAAGATGCGCCCCGAGCTGACGCCGACGGCCAGCTCAGTGCCGAGGAGGAGGACGCCCTCTATGCCCACTACGGCCGTCAGTCGACGTCCACGGAGCGTTCGACGCCGACGACCGGTTCCGACGGCGGCGACCGTGACGACGAGCGACGGATGGATGCTGGCGATGGGGGTCGTGACACGAGCGGCCCGGAGACCGCCGACGCGATGACCCGCTCCGAGGAGGAGCTCGACGTCAACAAGTCCTCCCGGCAGAGCGGCAC
>JBPCJL010000265.1:0-33507 GCA_051005355.1 Ilumatobacteraceae bacterium | reverse complement strand
CACGGCGGCCCCACCGACACCTGCAACCTGATCGGCATCTGCCCCGCCGACCACCGCCTCCACCACCAAGGCCTGCTCGGCATCACCGGCAACGCCGACCACCCCGACGGACTCACCTTCACCGACGGCCACGGCCGACCCATCGATCCCGCCGCCCACCCGACCAAACCCACCGGGCCACCACCCGACCCCGACCAGCCCTACCAACACCCCCTCGGCGAACGCATGGAACACTGGTGCATCACGTTCCCCGACCAACCCGCCGCCTGACGCGTCGCGGCTGCTCCGTCCGCCCGGTGCCTCACCATCGACCAAGCGGTCGCGACATCTGCATCGCTGCCGTCGTCTCGGCGGCATCGAAGTGCTCGGGATCGAACTCCTCGCCAATCCATTCCACACGGTCCTCGTCGTCGGGATGCTTCGGGTCGGCCAGTGCCGCGAGCAGCTTGCCGTACCCCCACGGCCCACCGCAGTCGTCCGGCGGACCGGCCCGCTTCCCGGCAAGGCAGACCGGGTACGCGACGTTGCGCTCGGCGGGTTCGATCGCTTCGACGATGACGTCGTGCTCCCAGCCGTCGCCGAAGTCGTAGTCGAAGCGCATCTTCTCGCCGACCCGGGGCAGCAAGCCAGCGAGCTTGCGACCGAGTTCGTCGATCACGTCGTCGTCCCAGTCCGGATCAGGATCGCCGTAGCGCTTCCCGCCGGCCTCGAACTCGTGGAGGTGGCCACCGATCCAGCCCATCGCAGCTTCGAGCACAGGAGCGAGGGCGGACAGCTTGATCTCCGACGGCACGACGATCCGGCGCCACACCGGTGGCCGCACCTTGCGCAGGGTGATCTTCAACGTGTGAACGGTCGAGCTCGGCATGCCTCCTCATTCTGTGCGGGTCAGTGCACCGTCGTGTCGCTGACGCTCTTCGCCCACGATCGAGCCCAGGCGTCGAGCGGACGCAGGGCGTCGCCCAGTCGGCTGCCGATGGGTGTCAGGGTGTAGCCCCCACCTTCGACCTTGGTGATGAGGCCGGCGTCGGCAAGTTCGTTCAGCCGTTGGTACAGGACGCTGGACGACAGCGGTGAGCACCGCCCGAGGAGATCACGGGCGCCGACAGGCCCGTCGCGCAGTTCCCAGAGCAGCCGGAGCGCCCAGCGGCGGCCGAGGAGATCCAGCGCGGCCATCACGGCCCGTCCGCTCGTCGACCCACGAACGGGCCGTCCTGGGCGGGGCGTCGCCGGCACGGCCTCGACCGTATCGCGTTTCGATTTCGAGAACGATGGGAGGAAGACTACGTTTCGAATTAAGAAACGAAGGAGCACCTCGTGACTGGTATCTCACCCTTGAACCCACCCTATGCGCCGGACGTGCAGGCCCAGCTCGAGGCGATGATGCCGCCAGGCGTCCCGCCCATCCTGCTGTTCCGCACGTTCGTCAGGAACATGCCAATGGCTCGGGCGATGCACGAATGGGGCAGCTACGAGCTCGGGCGACAGCTCTCGCTCACGATGCGTGATCGTGAGATCGTCATCAACCGCACCTGCGCGCGCTGCCGATGCGAGTACGAGTGGGGCGTCCACGTCATGTTGTTCGCCCAGCGGGTCGCGCTCACGGCGCAGCAGATCGCTTCGCTCACCGTCGGCGGACCCGCTGACGACTGTTGGTCATCCGCGCGGGATCGGCTCCTCGTTCGCGCCACCGACCAACTTCACGACACTGCGACCATCGACGATCAGCTGTGCGCCGAGCTCGAAGCCGAGCTGGGAGAGGCGGGACTGCTGGACCTGCTGCTGCTGTGCGGCTGGTACCACGCCATCAGCTTTGCCGCCAACGGCGCGCGAACGCCTCGCGAGCCAGGCGCACCCGCCTTCGCTGATGTCGTGACGTGCGAGTAGGGGGAAGCGCGCTCAAGGCCATCGACGCAGACGGGGCGCACGGGCACCGGACGTCGCCAGCAGTGCTGTCATGGCGGATCCGGTCGCGATCCCGTTCAATGCCGCCGCCTTGCCGAGCGGCTTGAGCTCGTCGGTACGCAGGGCAGCGACGCACAGCTCGACGAAGCTGATGTTGGCGGCGAGCGCGACGGGAATCAATCCGCGGACCGAGTCGCCAGCGCCTCGACGTGTCCGGTACATCACGTGCCCGCCGTACGCGACGAACCCACCGAGGAACGTCCGCAGCGCCCGGGCCGGAAGACCGACCGCCTCGGCGAGCGGG
This sequence comes from Ilumatobacteraceae bacterium, assembly GCA_051005355.1. Lineage (GTDB taxonomy): Bacteria > Actinomycetota > Acidimicrobiia > Acidimicrobiales > Ilumatobacteraceae > JALZMG01. The sequence goes on along the minus strand of JBPCJL010000265.1, from coordinate 31,298 downwards.
CGGCCAGCCGCCAGCAGCGGCGGGCCGACGACGACGTGTCCCCAGCCGTCGACGATTCGCACGATCTGTCGCGACGACGGCACGCTCAACCGCCGCATCCCGCAAGGCTAGGTAGGTAGCGTCGACTCGTGCTGTTGGCGGAGCTGGAGGTGTGGCACACCCGGCCGCTGGCGCCGACCAGGCGGATCGCTCTCGGCAACCTCGTGCTGCCGGTCGAGCCGGCGCCCGGCTTCGGCGGGCTGCTGCTCGGTGCTGTGGTCGCCCGTCACCGCGCCGACCTGCCCCCCGACTTCGTCCCCGACATCCACCGGCTGATCGACCAGGTCGACCGCGACGTGCGCGTCGTCCAGCCCCGGCTGCGCCACCGGTTCCAGGTCGACCGCCACGGCCTGGCCCTGTCGACGCATCGCCTGCTCGGCGACGGCGAGGAGATCAGCTTCGACTTCCACACCACGGGGACACCGCTGGTCCAGGTGCTCGGGGCGATCTACGCCGTCGAGCGCCTCGACCCGGCCATCCGCCACGTCATCTCGCCGGTGCTGCACAAGGCGATGCGCTGGCGCGGCCCGGTCGGCGGCGCGCTGATCGCCCACCTGGCCGGTACGAACTCGACGACGCTGTCCACCCTGGCCGATCCCCGGGCCTGGGCCCTCGACGTGCTCGGCTTCCCGCCCGGCACCCCGACGCCGTCGAAGAAGGCGGTGACCTCGCAGTTCCGCACCCGGATGCGCACGGTGCACCCCGACCACGGCGGCGATCAAGCGCAGGCCAGCACGGCCGTCTTCGAGCTGGCCGAGGCGCGCAAGATCCTGCTGGTCGCCGCCGCCGACCTCTGATGGCGACGCGTCGCCGATCCGGCGGAACGCTGCTGCTGTTCCCCGGCGCCGGCGCCAGCCGAGACCAGTCCACGCTGGTCGCCGTCGAACGAGCCGTCGCACCGGAGTGGGCCACGGTCCGCGCCGACTTCCCCTACCGCAAGGAGGGTCGCCGCGCACCCGACCGGCCACCCAAGCTGCTCGCCGCCGTGCGGGACGAGCTCGGGGCGATCGACGGCCCGGTCGTCGTCGGCGGCCGGTCGATGGGCGGGCGGATGTGCTCGATGGTCGCCGCCGGCGCCGACGGCCAACCGCCGCCAGCCGAATTGGCCGGCGTGGTGCTCATCTCGTATCCGCTCCACCCACCGGGCAAGCCGGACTCCCTGCGCGTCGAGCACCTGCCGGCGATCACCGTGCCGTGCCTGTTCGTCCACGGCACGGGCGACCCGTTCGGCACGCCGGACGAGCTGGCCACGTGGACGGCGACCATCGCCGGTCCCGTCACGCACCACTTCGTCGAAGGCGGCCGCCACGACCTGCGGGGCAAGGACGCCGAGGTCTCGGCGGCCGTTCGCGACTGGCTCAGCGGTCGGGAGGCGTCTCGATGATCTCCTCGACCTCCTGGATGGCCTCGGCCAGCGGGGTGTCGGGATGGCGGTGGCGGCGGGCCCGGTACAGCTCGATGAAGATCGGCAGCAGCGACAGGGCGACCACGGCGATGATGGCGAACTCGATGTTGTCACGGACGAACTCGATCTCGCCCAGGAAGTGGCCGAGCGACGTCACACCGACGGCCCACAGGAGTCCGCCGAGGACGTTGTAGGTGACGAACGTGCGGTAGCGCATCTGCCCGATGCCGGCCACGATCGGCGTGAACGTCCGCACGATCGGCACGAACCGGGCCAGCACGATCGACTTGGCTCCGTACTTCTCGAAGAACGTGTGCGCCTTGACCACGTTCTCCGGCTTGAAGAACCGGGAGCTCGGCCGGTCGAACAGCGCCGGGCCGACCTTCTTGCCGAAGTAGTAGCCGACCTGGTCGCCGATGATCGCCGCCAGCGCCAGGCACACGAGCACGATCGGCAGCGCTGGGATGTGCTCGGCGAACTCGTTGAACGGCACCTCGCTCTTGGCCGCCGACGACGTCAGGAAGCCGGTGAAGAACAGCAGCGAGTCACCGGGCCGGAAGAACCCGATGAGCAGCCCGGACTCGGCGAACACGATCGCCGTGACGACGGGCAGTGCGGCCGCGCCCGCCTTGTCGAACCACCACTCCGGCTTGAGGAAGTCCAGCCCGATGCCGAGCAGTCGGGACGGCATGGGCTAATCGCCGGCGTACGGCGTGGTGACGGTGCCCGCCGGTTGCGGCGTCGTGCTGGCCGGCGGTTGGTGGGGCACGGTGCCGGCGGCCAGGCCCTGGGTCGGACGAGACGAGTACACGATGGCGCCGATCAGGATGATCGCCGCGCCGATGGCCACGACGAAGCGCCACACGCTCTCTTCGATCTCGAGGCTGATGATCGCCGGCAGCACGAGCAGTGACACCAGGTTCATCACCTTGATCAGCGGGTTCAACGCCGGGCCGGCCGTGTCCTTGAACGGGTCGCCCACGGTGTCGCCGATCACCGCCGCCTTGTGCGCCTCGGAGCCCTTCCCGCCGTGGTGGCCGTCCTCGATGAACTTCTTGGCGTTGTCCCAGGCGCCGCCGGCGTTGCTCAGGTAGTTGGCCATCAGCTGGCCGGTGAGGATCACGGCGGCCAGGAACCCACCCAGCGCCTGCCACCCGATGCCGAACCCGACGATCACCGGCGTGAGCACGGCGAGCAACGCCGGCGTCGTCAGCTCGCGCAGCGACGCCCTGGTGCAGATGTCGATGACCGGCCCGTAGTCCGGCTGCTTCGTGCCGGCCATGATCCCGCCGTCGGCGAACTGGCTGCGCACTTCTTGCACGACGACGCCGGCGGTCCGACCCACGGCCCGGATGGCCAGGGCTGAGAACAGGAACGGCACGGATCCACCGATCAGCAGGCCGATGAAGATCTCCGGTTCGGCCACGTTGATCTGCAGCTGAGCCAGGCGGACGACCCCGTCGGCGAGGTTGTCGGCCACCAATCCCAGCTCGGCGCCGGCGGTCTCGATGTAGCTGGCGAACAGGGCGATGGCGGCGATGACGGCCGAGCCGATGGCGAAGCCCTTGGTCACGGCCTTGGTCGTGTTGCCGACGGCGTCGAGGCTGACCATGATCCGCTGGGGCTCGCCGTGGAACTCGCCGGACATCTCGGCGATGCCGGCGGCGTTGTCGCTGACGGGCCCGAACGTGTCCTCGGACACGATGACGCCGGTGGCGGCGAGCATGCCCATGCCGGTCAGGGCGATGAGGTACAGGGAGAACGTGAGGTTGCCGCCGCCGAGGGCCAGCGAGACGGCGATGGCGATGGTGATGGCGATGACGGCGTAGACCGAGCTCTCGAGCCCGCTCGCGGTCCCGGACAGCACGACGGTGGCCGGGCCGGTCTCGGCCGACTCGGCGATCTCCTTGACCGGCGCGTACTCGGTGCCGGTGTAGTACTCGGTCAGCCGGCTGATCAGCTGGGCCAGGATCAGGCCGATGGCCACGGCGCCGAAGCAGCGCCACCCGGCGTTGTCCTGTTCGTTGCCGACGTAGAACAGGGCGACGAGCAGCGTCCCCACCAGCGTGATGACACCGGCGACGAGGAAGCCGCGGCGGATCGGGTTGAGGGCGTTCGTCTCTCCCTGGCGGGCCCGCACGGCGAAGACCCCGGCGATCGACGCCACGACGCCGATGGCCCGGGCGGCCAGCGGGAAGACGAGCCCGAGCGCCGGGTTGGCCCCGATCGAGTTGAAGGCCGCCACCCCGAGGATGATCGAGGCGACGAGCGTGACCTCGTAGCTCTCGAAGAGGTCGGCGGCCATGCCGGCGCAGTCGCCGACGTTGTCGCCAACGTTGTCGGCGATGGTGGCCGGGTTGCGCGGGTCGTCCTCGGGGATGCCGGCCTCGACCTTGCCGACGAGGTCGGCGCCGACGTCTGCGGCCTTGGTGAAGATGCCGCCGCCGACGCGCAGGAACAGCGCCAGCAGCGAGCCGCCGAAGCCGAAGCCGACCAGGATGGCCGAGCTGGTGTTCTGGAAGGCGATGATGATCAGCGAGGCGCCCAGTAGGCCGAGGCCGACGGTGAACATGCCGGCCACGCCGCCGGTGCGGAAGGCCAAGGAAAGGGCGTCGGCCATGCTCCCGTTGCGCGCCGCGGCGGCCGTGCGGACGTTGCCTCTCGTGGCCAGCGTCATGCCGATGTAGCCAGTCATCCCGGAGGCGACGCAGCCGAGCACGAAGGCCACCGTCCGCCACAGGCCCGACTGCAGGAACGAGAGCCCCGACTGCTCGTCGGGGCTCAGGATCTCCGTGGACGTGAAGAACACGATCGCCGCCACGGGCACGACGATGATGGCGATGGTGCGGAACTGCCGCTTCAGGTAGGCCAAGGCTCCTTCCTGGATCGCCGCCGCGATCTCTCGCATCCGGGGTGTGCCCTGGTCGGCGGCCAGAACCGACCGCGCCAGGTACACGCCGACGGCGAGCGCGACCAGGGCGGCGAGCACCGACAGCAGCAGGACGGCCCACTCGCCGCCTTGCAATGCGAAGTCCTGCCAGCCGCCTTCGGCTGCGAACAATGAGAGATCCAATTCGTCTCCTGGTGCTCAGCGCGGCGACGCTGCCGCGCGGTCCGTTTCCCCTGGTACCGCGACGATCAGGGGCGCGGTGGGCGGCACGAGGCTACCCGGCGACGTCCGATGGGCGGCAACCCCGGGCGGTGGGCGCCGAGGCCAGGCGGTCCTCCGGGTTCAGCTCCTCCAGCTCGCGATGGGCCGTCTCCGGGTACCAGCGCAGGACGACGATCACCACGCCGACCTGGGCCAGGGCGAGCAAGCCGACCACCTGACCGTGGGGCCAGCCGCGATCGAGCAGCGAGCCCATCAGCAGCAGGCCGACGATGCCCCCGAGCAACGCGCAGGTCGTGAGCAGACCGGCGGCGCGGCTGCGGTTGCCCGTCGGGAACAGCTCGGTGCGGTACACGGCGAGGGCCGGGACCGTGACGCCGGTGAGGATCCCGGCCAGGAACACCGACAGCCACATGCCGGGTCCGCCGAAGGTGTACGACAGCACGACCAGGCCGGTCGCCAACGGGACGCCGATGGCGATGATCCGGCGGCGGCCGTCGATGTCGGCGATGCGCCCCCCGAGGATCAGGCCGATGCCGGCCGGCGTGGCGGTGACGATGGTGAACACGGCGATGGTGGCGGCCGAGAACCCACGGGTGTCCTCGAGATAGCCGTTCTGGAACAGGCTGGCCGGGGCGACGAAGAAGTTGGCCATGATGGCGACGGCGGCCAGCACGGCGAAGCGGGATCGGTCGATCGGCGGTGCCACGACGTGCGGGCGCTCAAAGCGGCGGGTCTCCGGCAGGCGCCTGGCGATGTCGACGGCGACGACCAGCCAGACCAGCGCCACGACATACACCCAGCGCCAGGAGCCCGGCGACAGATCGGCCAGCGGGAGCGCGAACACGGCCACGCCGGCGCCGAGGCCGCTGGCCATGGCCAGCAGGCTCACGGCGTACGCCCGGCAGTTGCGCGGCATCTCCTCGGCGGCGACCACGGCGATGAGGAAGTCGAGGGCCAGACCGAGCGGCCGACCGATCGCCTGGGTAGCGACCAGCAGTGGGAACGTCGGAGCCAGCGCGCCGCAGGCGGTGACGAGCGGCGCGGCGAACGCCATCGCCACGACGACGCGCCGGCGACCCCTCCGGTCGGCGAGCACGGCGACGGGCAGGACGAGCAGGATCCCGGCGCGCACGATCGAGCCCGCCACGCCGACACCGACGTCGCCGACCCCGAAGTCGTCGGCGGCGAAGTTGACGGTCTGGGTGAACAACGTGCTGACGAAGGCGGACACCATGGACGCCGCCGCCATCAGTCCGAGCACGCTGATGGCGCGCGGGTCGAGCCGGTCAGGCGGGGCCCACCAGGGCGTCGGCGGCATCGTCCCGTGGTCGGTGTGGGTCAGTGCCGCGCCGCGCCGGGCCAGGGCGGCGCGCACCGGCAGGGCGAAAAGCCACCCGAACCACGGGATGGACAGGCGGTAGCGCGTCGTCTCCCGCCAGGTCCGGCCGGTGTCGCCGTCGACCGGGACCACGTCGCGGCGGTAGGTGGTGAAGGGCCCGGCGGCCTGCTCGAAGCTGGCCCCGGCGTCATCCCCCTCGCAGCGCCGCTCGGCGAGGAGGTCGTCGCGTGGTCGCTCGAGTGTGGCGACGACGCCCGGAGCATCTGGCCAGTGGCGCAGGATCAGGCGGGTGCGCTGCGGCCGGCGAGCGTCACCGCCACCCAGCACCGGCGGAGCATACTGCTGACCCGTGACGGGCACGGCGGCAGCATCCGGGGAGATCGTGGTCCGACGCGTCGGCGATCTGCGCGGGACCGTCGACGTCCCCGGGGCCAAGAACTCGATCCTCAAGCTGATGGCGGCGACGATCCTCGCCGACGGCACCTACGAGCTGTCGAACGTCCCGGCCATCGTCGACGTGGCCATCATGAGCGAGCTGCTGGCGGCGATCGGCGTCAGCTCGGAGCCGCTCGGTGGCGGGCGCCTGCGGATGGTCAACCGCGGGGACCTCGTGCCGGTGGCACCCTACGAGCAGGTCGAGCGCATCCGCGCCTCGATCAACGTGCTCGGTCCGCTGCTCACGCGGTGCGGGCGGGTGCGGCTGTCGATGCCGGGTGGCGACGACTTCGGGGCCCGGCCGATCGACCTGCACGTGGCCGGGCTCGAGGCCATGGGGGCGACGTTCAAGTTCAGCCACGGCGAGGTCGAGGCGTTCGCGGATCGGCTGCACGGCGCCGACATCGCCTTCGGGTTCCCGAGCGTCGGGGCGACCGAGAACATCGTCACGGCGGCCGTGTACGCCGACGGCGTGACGACGATCGACAACGCGGCGCGCGAGCCCGAGGTCGTTGATCTGTGCGAGCTGCTCGTCGGCATGGGCGCGGAGATCGATGGCATCGGGACGTCACGGCTGGTCGTCACGGGACGGCCGCCCGGGTCGCTGCGGTCGGCGGACCATCGCACCGTGGCCGACCGGATCCAGGCGGCGACGTACCTCGCCGCGTTGGCCGTGGCCGGTGGCGAGCTGACCGTCCGCCACGCCCGGCCGGAGCACATGCAGAACGTGCTGGCCCGGATGGGTGAGATGGGACTCTCGGTCGACGTCGTTCCCGACGGCGTGCACGCCGTCGCCGATGGGCGGCTGCGGGCGATCGACGTGCAGACGCTGCCGTACCCCGGGATCGCCACCGACTACAAGCCGCTGATGATCACGATGCTCAGCGTCGCCGAAGGTGTCGGCATCGTCACCGAGAACCTCTACCCGGGGCGCTTCCGGTATGTCGAAGAGCTGATCCGCCTCGGTGCCGACGTGCGCACGAACGGCCACCACGCCGTGGTCCGTGGCGTGCCACGGCTGTCGGGCGCACCGGTAAGGGCCCACGACATCCGGGCCGGGGCGGCGATGGTGGTGGCGGGTCTGGCCGCCGACGGCGAGACCGTGATCAGCGGCGCCCACCACATCGACCGGGGTTACGACGACCTGGTCGGGCGGCTGCGCTCAGTCGGCGCCGACATCAGCCGGAGTTGAATCGCCGCTCGTGGGGCGGGAGCCGCGGCGGGTGCGACGGCGGGCGAGGGCCAGCAGGCCGACGACGACGGCGATCGGTCCGACGACGAGCAGGATCTCGTCCCAACCGCCCTGGTGGGCCAACACGACGGCGGGAACGGTGGCGACCAGCGTGCCGTTGGTCATGCGACGAGGGTAGGAGCCACTGATCGATGATTGACTCCATCCTCACGGTGACACGACGGTGAGAAGCGACGATGCGTGACCAGGTCGAAAAGACGATCCAGGTGATCCGCCCGGCCCTGCAGGCCGACGGCGGTGACATCGTGCTGCGCGACGTCGACGAGGTGACGGGCATCGTGACCGTCACGCTGACCGGGGCCTGTGTCGGTTGCCCGGCGTCGAGCCAGACGCTCAAGGCCGGCATCGAGCGGATCATGCGCGACCGGGTCGACGGCGTCACCGAAGTGGTCAACACGAATGACCTCGACGCTGTCCTCGCCTGAGGAGCTGTTCCGCCGTGCCGAGGCGGGGGACCGCACGGCGATCGCCAAGCTGCTCACGTCCATCGAGCGCGGCGGGGAGCCGGCGCGGGAGATCGGCCGGCTGGCCGCGCCGCGCGCCGGCGCGGCCTGCACGGTCGGGCTGACGGGCGCGCCGGGGTCCGGCAAGAGCACGCTGACGAGTGCCATCGTCGGCCTCCTGCGGGGCCAGGACGAGGAGGTCGCGGTGCTGGCGGTCGACCCGTCGTCGCCGTTTTCCGGTGGGGCGATCCTCGGCGATCGGGTGCGGATGCAGGACCACGCCATGGACGTGGGCGTGTTCATCCGGTCGATGGCGACGCGCGGGCACCTCGGCGGGTTGGCGCTGGCGACGCCGGAGGCGATCCGGCTGCTCGACGCGCTCGGGTACGCGCGGATCCTGGTCGAGACGGTCGGCGTCGGTCAGGTCGAGGTGGAGATCGCCGGCAAGGCCGACACCACGGTGGTCGTCGTGAACCCGGGCTGGGGCGACAGCGTGCAGGCCGCCAAGGCCGGTCTGATGGAGGTCGCCGACGTCTTCGTGATCAACAAGGCCGACCGCAAGGGTGTCGACGACACTCGCCGTGACCTGCAGCAGATGCTTGCCCTCTCCGCCGAGACGAGCGGGGACGGCGACGGCTGGCAGGTGCCGATCGTGGCCACGGTGGCGTCCGACGGGTCCGACGGACAGGGCGTCGCCGAGCTGTGGGCGGCGATCACGCACCACCAGCAGCACGCCGCCGCATCCGGCCTGCTCGAGCGCCGGCGGCGGGCCCGCCTCGGCGAGGAGCTCGGCGCGATCATCGCCGGCCGCCTCGAGCAGCGAGCCCGCCAGCTGTGTCGCGGCGAGCGCTGGGACGAGCTGGTCGACCAGGTCCTCGACCGCCGCCTCGACCCGTGGGCCGCCGCCGACGAGCTGCTCGCCCCCGTTCTGTCCTCCCCGATCGGCTCACAGCAGTCGATCGCGGAGGACAGAACGGATGGGTAGGCCGGTCGGGGCGTTCGGGCCCGCAGCACGTACATCAGCTCGGCGACGACGCGCTCGGGAGCCCGCAGGTCACTCCACCACACGTCGACGACTTCCCAACCGAGCTGGCGTAGTGTCCCTCGCCGCCGGGCGTCGCGATGCTGCGCGGCCGGTGTGGCGTGCCACTGCCAGCTCTGGCACTCGACGCCAACTCGTCGTTGTGGGTCGGCGAGGTCCAGTTCGGCCAACAGCACTCCGCGCTCGTCGCGGACCGGGTACTCGTCGACGAGGCGGATGCCGGCCTGACTGAGGACGCGGCTGGCGATCCGCTGGAACCAGCTGCGCGGCAGACGCTGGTCGACGCGCTCGCCGAGCAGCATGAGGAGACCGGGTGGGCCGGACCGGCCGCGCTGCCGCCACGCCTCGGCGGTGGCGCGCAGCTCGTCTGCGGTGACACCCATCCGGAGTGCGCTGTCCAGTGCTCGCGCCGTCGGTCCGATGCCGACTTCTGGTGCGAGAAGGGCCAGCGTCGCCGGCACGTTCAGCACCGGGATCGGCCCGAGGTTCGTGATACTCCGATCGATGGGACCTCGGGTGTAGTGCGGGCGCGCACCGAGCGATCGGTGCAGGGTGGCGTGGCGCTGGCCGATGACGTCGATTGGCGCTGCGTCGGGGACTCGCCCGGCCCCATCGAACCCGTCGAGGCCGTGAAGTCGCGCTGCTGACGCGTGGGAGACGGCGACCACGCCGGGTGACCAGGCCGCCGCCAGCGCTCGCGCTTCGAACGTGACCGGCGCGCCGCCGGCGGCGAGCACCGCGGGGAACGGCGACCACAGTGTCCCGTCGGCCTGCAGACGTCGTTCGACGCGCGCCGAGACGCCGACCGCGCGGGCCTGCCTCGTCGTCGCCACGCCGTGCTGGGCCGCCATCAGATCGAAGAGAGCTCTCACAACCCCCATGGGCGTCGCCAGCGGCGCGATGCGGAAAGTGCGCCCGTTCTGTCCTGCGCGATCGGCTCACAACGGCCGGTTGCGGAGGACAGAACGTTGTTCGGGAAGACTCGGGCCATGCCGGACCTCGTACACCTCGACCGTCGTGACGACGGTGTCGCCGTCGTCACCCTGGCCAACGGCAAGGTCAACGCCCTCTCGCAGGCGTTGCTCGCCGACCTGCGGACCGTGGTCGACGAGCTGGCGGCCGACCCGTCGGGCGCCGTCGTCGTCACCGGCGGGGAGCGGATCTTCGCCGCCGGCGCCGACATCGCCGAGTTCGGCGGGGCCGACGAAGCGGGGCCGATCACGGCCGCCTTCCACGCCACGCTGGACGCCGTCGCCGCCCTGCCGCGGTTCGTCATCGCCGCCGTGTCCGGATACGCCCTCGGTGGCGGCTGCGAGCTGGCGCTCGCCTGCGACTACCGGATCGCCGGGCCGCGGGCGGTGTTCGGCCAGCCGGAGATCTTGCTCGGCATCATCCCCGGCGGCGGTGGGACGCAGCGCCTCGCTCGGCTCGTCGGGCCGAGCCGGGGCAAGGAACTGTGTTTGACCGGCCGCCAGGTCAAGTCCGACGAAGCGGTGCGCATCGGCCTGGCCGACGAGCTGGTCGACGGCGACCCGCTACCGCGAGCGCTGGAGCTGGGGGCCGAGGTCGCGAGGGGCGCCCTGGCGGCGCAGGCGCTGACCAAGCAGGCGATCGACGACGGCCTGTCGGTGCCGTTGGCCGCCGGCCTGCGCGGCGAGCAAGAGGCCTTCGTCGAGGTCTTCCGCACCGAGGACAGCCGCATCGGCGTGGCCAGCTTCCTCGAGCACGGCCCCGGCAAGGCCGAGTTCACCGGCCGCTGAAGCTGGCTAAGCCGACGTGCTGCGGGCGAACTTGCGGCTGGCCAGCACGGCGAACACGACGGTGATGCCGACGGCCCAGGCCACAGAGATCCACACGTCCGAACCCGGGTCCTGGCCGTTGTAGAGGGCACGGCTGGCGTCGGTGAGGATCGTGAACGGGTTGTGCTCGGCGATCGGGCGCAGCCAACCGGTCATTCGCTCCGGATCGACGAAGGCCGAGGACAGGAACGTCAGCGGGAACATCCAGATGAAGCCGGCCGAGTTGGCAGCCTCGACCGAACCGACCGAGAGCCCGATGAGCGCCTGGATCCAGCTGAACGCGTAGCCGAACAGGAAGATCAGCGCGGTGGCGCCGAGCGCGCCGACGAGCGAGCCTTCAAAGCGGAACCCGACGGCGAACGCCACGGCGACCATCACGACGAACGTGATGACGTTGCGGACCGCGTCGGACAGGGTGCGCCCGATCAGCACCGCTGGTTGGTACATCGGCAGGGACCGGAGCCGGTCGATGATGCCCTTGCTCAAGTCGTCGGCCAGCCCGACCCCGGTGAACGCCGAGTTGAACACCACGGTCTGGGCGAAGATGCCCGGGATGACGTACTGCACGTACGGGATCGGGGTCTGGATCGAACCATCGAAGATGTAGACGAACAGGACGATGAACATGATCGGCTGGATCGTGGCGAACATCAGCAGCTCGGGGTTGCGCGGCACCGCCCGCAGGTGGCGGGTTGCCTCGGTCCAGCTGTCCTTGAGCCACCAGCTGGCGCCGGTCGAGACGGTTGTCGTGGCGTCCCGACGCTCGATCCGCTCGGCGGCTGGGGTGATGTCCCTCTCGGTGGTCGTCATGCGTTGACCTCCTCGCGCTGGTCGGTCGGTGGAGCATCCGGCGCGTCCTCTGCGGCGTGGCCGGTGAGGGCGAAGAAGACGTCGTCGAGCGTCGATTCGCGGACGACGACGTCGGTGAGCGCGATGCCGGCGGCGTCCAGCTGGCGCACCGCCGCGGGCACGATGCCCTGGACATCGTGGACGGGGACCACGATGCGGCGGCCGCTCTCCGTCGTCGTCGGTTCGCCGCAGGTGCGGCCGCGCAGCGCTTCCATCACCGCTCCCAGGTCGACGGGATCCGGGAACGTCAGCTCGATGCGATCACCGCCGACCTGCTCCTTGAGCAGCTGCGGTGTCCCGGTGGCGATGACCGATCCGTGGTCGACGACGACGACCTCGTCGGCCAGCCGGTCCGCCTCGTCGAGGTACTGCGTCGTCAGCAAGGTGGTCGTGCCGCCGCGGACGAGCTCCTCGATGAGGTCCCAGACGTCGACGCGACTGCGCGGGTCGAGCCCGGTGGTCGGCTCGTCGAGGAAGAGCACCGACGGCCGGGCGATCAAGCTCATGGCCACGTCGAGCCGGCGCCGCATCCCGCCCGAGTAGCCCTTGACGACCCGGTCGGCCGCGTCTTCGAGCTTGAAGCGCTCGAGCAGCTCGCGCCCGCGCTGCTTCGCCGTGACCATCGGCAGGTGGTAGAGGCGCCCGACGTGCTGGAGGTTCTCGAAGCCGGTCAGCCGTTCGTCGACCGCGGCGTACTGGCCGGTGAGGCCGATGCGCGACTTGGCTCGCGTGGGATCGGCCAGGACGTCGATCCCGTCGATGAAGGCGCGGCCGGAGTCGGGACGGACCAGCGTCGTCAGCACCCGCACGGCGGTCGTCTTGCCCGCCCCGTTGGGGCCGAGCAGCCCGACCACGCTGGCCCGATCGACGTGGAAGCTCACGCCGTCCAGGGCCTTGGTCGAGCCGAAGGACTTGTGCAGGTCCTCGGCCAGGACAGCGATGTCTGACTCAGGAGTCATGAGGCCGACCATACCGAGGGGGTGTCACGGTCAGCCGGGGGAGTTCCAGTGATCCACGACACGTCCGAGCAGGCGGCGCAGCTCGGTCCGCTGCGCCATCGTGAGCGGCTGCAGGATCACCTCGTCGACCCGGCGCGACACTGCCTCGAAGCGCTCGATCGCCCGCTGTCCGGCTGCGGTGACCTCGAGCACGTTGCGCCGCCGGTCCCGGTCGTGCCGGCGCCGGCGCACGAAACCGGCCCGCTCGAGCCGATCGACGAGGTCCACGACGTCGCTGGCGTCGATGCCCGTGCGCTCACTGACGTCGCGCTGCGACAGCGCGACGTCGGCCGCGTCGACAACGCGCAGCACGCCGAAGCACCCCGGGCGAAGCTGGGCCTCGGCCGCCCACCGCTCCGCGGCCATCTGGGTGTGGAACTCCTGGCGCACGCGCCCGGCCAACCGGAACGCCAACCCGACGACGTCCTGGTCGATGACCTCCGGCGCAATGGGTTGACGAACCACGACGAAGACCATATCGTGGTATCTATCAACGATCAAAGGGTGCAATCAATGGCCCGCCCGGAGCCGTCGGGCAACGGCGATCGACCGGAGCCGGCGATCGTCGTCGACGGGCTCGTCAAGCGCTACGGCGCGCTCACGGCGGTGGACGGCATCTCGTTCGACGTCGCCCCGGGCGAGGTGTTCGGGTTCCTCGGCCCGAACGGGGCGGGCAAGTCGACGACCATCAAGATGCTGTGCACCCTCGCCAATCCGACGGCCGGTCGAGCGCGCGTCGCCGGTTGGGACGTCGTCGATGAGCGGCTCGACGTCCGCCGGCACATCGGCCTCGTGTTCCAGGACACGACCCTCGACGTGTACCTGTCGGCCGAGCAGAACCTGCGCTTCCACGCCGAGCTGTACGGGATGGCGAAGCCGGCCGTCGCCGATCGCCTGCACCAGGTGCTCGACATGGTCGGGCTGTGGGAGCGGCGGTCGAGCAAGGTGCAGACGTTCTCCGGGGGCATGCGCCGGCGGCTGGAGATCGCCCGCGGCCTGATGCACTCGCCCCGCGTGCTGTTCCTCGACGAGCCGACGGTCGGGCTCGACCCGCAGACCCGCTCGAGCATCTGGGGCTACATCGACGAGCTGCGCCAGCGCGAGGACATCACGATCTTCCTCACCACGCACTACATGGACGAGGCCGCGAACTGCGAGCGCATCGCCATCATGGACGCCGGCCGCATCGTCGTCCTCGACACGCCCGACCACCTGAAGGCCAACGTGGGCACCGATCGCGTGAGCATCTCCACCGATGACGACGGCGCCGCGATCCGGGCGCTGCGCGAGCGGTTCCGCATCGAGGCCGACGTCCACGACGGGCTGGTCACGTTCGGCGTCCCCGACGGTGAGCACTTCGTGCCGCAACTCTTCGCTGATCTCGGCCTGCCGATCAGGTCCGTCTCGGTGTCGCGACCGTCGCTCGACGACGTGTTCATGGCCTACACCGGACGCACCATCCGCGACGCCGAGGCGACGAGCGTGGACAACATGCGCAACTTCGTCAATGCCGGGAGGCGCTCATGACAGCGATCACGACCCGAGCGAGCGTTCCCCGATCGCGCGTCGTGGATCGCGGGCTGCGTCAGGACTGGCGCGGCGTCAAGATCGTGTGGCAGCGCGAGCTGATCCGCTTCCGGCAGGACCGCCTGCGGGCGATCGCCGCCCTCGTGCAGCCGGTGCTGTTCCTGTTCGTCCTTGGCACCGGCCTGGAGACGCTCACGGAGGGAGCCACGGGCGGCATCGACCTGCGCACGTTCATGTTCCCCGGCGTCCTGGCGACGTCGGTGCTGTTCACGGCCACGTTCTCGGCCGCATCGATCGTGTGGGACCGCGAGTTCGGGTTCCTGCGCGAGATGCTCGTGGCGCCGGTCCGGCGCGGCTCGATCCTCGTCGGCAAGGCGCTCGGCGGGGCGACGGTGGCGACCGGGCAGAGCCTGATCATCCTCGCCCTCGCCGGCACGGTCGGCGTGCCCTACGACCCGCTCATGATGCTGTCGATCGTCGGGCAGCTCTTCCTGCTGTCGTTCGCGCTGTGCGCAGTCGGCCTGGTCATCGCGGCAAGGGTGCAGCAGATCCAGTCGATGATGGGCGTGATGCAGATGCTGCTGCTGCCGTTGTCGTTCCTGTCGGGTGCGCTCTACCCCGTCAGCGATCTGCCGACGTGGCTCGAGGTCGTCACGCTGCTCAACCCGGTGACCTACGCCGTGCATGCCATGCGCACCACGGTCTTCGACGTGCTGGACGCGTCGCCACAGGCGCTGGCCCTACTGAACCCGCCGCTCGAGTGGTTCGGCTGGGAGGTCCCGATCGTGGCCCAGCTGGCCGTCGTCGTGGCCCTCGGCCTCGCCCTGCTCTGGTTCGCCATCGCCCAGTTCAACCGCGCCGAATAGCGGTTCTTGGCAGTGGGCGAGTTGCGAGAAGAGCACCGGGTCGGCCTGGAGTGCTTGAGGGACGTGACGGTGCTGCTGCAGGGAATCCGCAGCGCTCACCCGACGGCGGGTTTGTACGAAGCCGCTGATCTGCAGTGGTGGTGGTCGCAGAAGCCGCGCTCAACCGACAACGTCGCTCAGCTCTTCTGGTTCGACGAGCTGAATCGCCCGGAGGCCGCAGTGATCGCGACGGACTTCGGCCGTCAGATGCAGCTCGACCCGATGGTCATGCCCGACGCAACGCCCGAGTGGGTTGCCCACGTCATCGAACGCGGGCTCGCGCACGCGCGACAGTGCGGGATCGAAGCCGTGACCCTCGAGGTCGACAGCGCTGATGACGTCCTGCGGGAGGTGTTGGTCGGCCATGGCTTCGTGATCGAGGAAGACGGGCTGGTCGAGATGTGGTTGGCCGCAGACGCTCGACCACATCGGAGCCCGCTGCACGAGGGCTATCGGTTGTCCACTCGCTGCGACGCGATGCGGATTCCGCACCACATGATCAGCACGGAACGGAACCACCCCGACCCCGAGCCGCGCCTTCGTCAGACTTCGCTCTACCGTGCTGATCTCGATCTGGTGGTTCACGACAGCCGCAACGCCGTCGCCGCGTACGGGTTGTTCTGGTATGACCCGGAGACCGCCACCGGGCTCGTCGAACCCATGCGCACGGGAGAGGACCATCAGCGACGAGGTCTGGCCCGCCACATCCTCACCAGTGGCCTCGATCTGCTGGCCGAGGCCGGGGCAGAGCGCATCAAGATCTGCTACGAACCGGACAACCCGGCATCGGGAAGTCTCTACCTGGGCGTGGGCTTCGAGCCGGACCGGCAGACTGTCGTCTTCGCTGGCAGGACGAGCGCCGCGCGCTAGTCCGCCCAGGCGGCGAGGCCGAGGTCGTAGGGGCTGCTCAACTCCGGGTGGACCGGGATGACCCGGGCCGTCACGCCGTACGCGCCGGGCAGGCCGACGACGATCTCACCGGTATAAGCGGCGCCAGCGGCGTCGGTCGGCTGCAGCTCGGACTTGGCGACGTCGGCGCGGAACTCCCCGTCGTGGCCGAGTGGACCGTGGACGACCTCGACGCGCACGTCCGTCGTCGACAACCCGCCGAGGTCGAGCGACGCAGTGACGGCCCGGTGGGCGCCGGCCGGAGCGTCGCGTTCGTCGACGTCGACAGACGTCACCCGCACGCCGTCCCACGCCTCGACGATGCGCCGCCACCACGCCGCCAGTTCGTCGGCTGCCTTCGCGCCGTCGGCGCCGAGGCGTTGCGCCGACGCCGCCGCCGGCTCGTACATCCGCGTCGTGTAGTCGCGCACCATGCGGGCGGCGGTGATGCGCGGTCCGAGCGACACCCAACTGTGCGCCACGCGCTCGATCCACCGGCGCGGCACGCCGTCGAGATCGCGATCGTAGAACTCGCGTCTGACCTCCTGCTCGAGGATCGAGAACAGGTTGTTCGCCTCGCGCTGGTCACGCCGTTCGAGGTCCGGGTCGTCCTCCGCCGACTCGACGGCCCAGCCGTTCGTGCCGTCGAAGCACTCGTCCCACCAGCCGTCGAGGACGCTGCAGTTGAGGGCCCCGTTGAGCGCCGCCTTCATGCCGCTCGTGCCACACGCTTCGAGGGGCCGGCGCGGCGTGTTCAGCCAGACGTCGCAGCCGTGGTACATCGTGCGGGCGATCGAGATGTCGTAGTCGGCCAGGAAGACGAAGCGGTCGCGCGCGTCGGACTGGCGGGCGAACTGCTCGATGCGTTGGATCAGCTCTTTGCCGGGCAGGTCGGCCGGGTGGGCCTTCCCGGCGAAGACGAACTGCACGGGGCGCTCGGCGTGGTGCAGGAGGTTGCACAGGCGGTCGACATCGGACAGCAGCAGCGTCGCCCGCTTGTACGTGGCGAAGCGCCTGGCGAACCCGATGGTCAGCCGGTGGGGGGACAGGACGTCGGCGCCGAGTCGCTGGCGGGCGAGGCGGACCAGTTCGGCCCGCCCGTCGTTGAGCGCCGCCCACACCTCGAGCGGGTCGACGTCGCCGGCGCGGGCCCAGCGCTCGACGTCGGCGCCCGGCCAGTCCTCGCCGACGGCCCGGGTGAGCAGCGCGTCGATGCGCGCCGACGCCCAGGTGCGACCGTGCACGCCGTTGGTGATCGAGCCGATCGGCACCTCATCGACGTCGAGGTCGCGCCAGAGCCCGTGGAACATCCGCCGGCTGACCGCCCCGTGCAACTGGGCGACACCGTTCGAACGGCCGGCGAGGCGCAGGCCCATGACCGCCATGTTGAACTGGTCGTCGGTGTCGATGGGCGCATGGCCGAGCTCGAACAGCTCGTCGAACGTCACGCCGCACTCGGCGGCGAAGGCCGTGAAGTAGCAGGCCATCAGCTGGCGCGGGAAGCGGTCGATCCCGGCCGGCACCGGCGTGTGGGTGGTGAAGACACCGCCACCCCGCACGACCTCGATGGCGGCAGCGAACGCAGTGCCGTCGGCGACCAGCTCGCGGATGCGCTCGAGGCCGAGGAAGCCGGCATGGCCCTCGTTGGTGTGGAACACGTCGGGGGTGATGCCGAGGGCGCGCAGCGCTCGGACCCCGCCGATGCCGAGCACGATCTCCTGGCGCAGCCGGTGGTGCTGGTCGCCACCGTAGAGGCGATCGGTCACGGCGACGCCGTCGGGCGAGTTGCCGGGCACCTCGGTGTCGAGCAGGTAGAGCGGGATGCGACCGACGTCGGCCCGCCACACGTGGGCCCGGACCGCGTCGCCGGCCAGGTCGACGGTGATCTCGATCCCGGTGTCGGCGAGGCCGAGCGAGCGGGGATCGAACTCGACCACGCTCTCCTGCTGCCACCCGTCGCCGTCGAGGCGCTGGCGGAAGTACCCCTCGGTGTAGAGCAGGCCGACGCCGACCAGGGGGACGCCGAGGTCCGACGAGGCCTTGAGGTGGTCGCCGGCGAGGACGCCGAGGCCGCCCGAGTACTGCGGCAACGCCTCGCTGATCCCGAACTCGGGGGAGAAGTAGGCGACGGTGCGCAGGGGTGAGCCGGGGCGAGAGTCGAACCACGAGTTCCCGGTCAGCGCGGTGTGCAGCCGCCGGGAGACCGCGCCGAGGTCGTCGACGACGCTGACGTCGGCGGCCAGCTCGACCAGCCGCGCCGGGCTCGTCGTGCGCAGCATCTCGGCCGGGTGGGCCAGTCCGGGGCGCCAGCCGGGCCACAGCCGCCCGAACAGGCGCGTGGCCTCCTGGTCCCACGACCAGTGGAGGTTCGTCGTCAGCTCCGGCAACGGCGCCAGCGCGTCCGGCAGTGCCGGCAGGACCTCGAGTCGACGTACCGGACGCATGGGGCGCGCAGCGTAGGCCGCAGAGACGAACTACGGCCGCGAGGGATGGCTGAGGTAGACGGCGGAGGTGGCGGCGGCGATGGCGTCCCACGAGTAGCGCGCGGCCAGCAGGTCTGCGCCTTGCCGGCGCATCTCACCCGCCAGCTGGGGATCGCCGAGCACCCGGTCGATGCACGCCGCCAGCTGGGCGGCGTTGCCGGGCTCGAACGTGAGGCCGGCGCCGGTCCCGTCGACCAGCTCGGCCAGGCCGCCGGTCTCGGCCACGATCAGCGGCGCCCCGCCGGCCAGGGCCTCGAGGGCGACGAGACCGAACGGCTCGTAGAGCGACGGGATGACGACGCAGCCGGCCTGGTGCACGGTGGCGCGCAGGTGGTCGTCGCTCAGGTAGCCCGGCAGCTGCACGAGGTCGCTGACGCCCTCCAGGTCGATCTGGGACTGCAGCTCGGGGAGGTAGCTGCCCCGCCCCCCGATCACGCACTCGAGGTCGGCCCGCTGCGGCCGCAGCAGGCGCATCGCCCGGGCCAGCACCTGGAAGCCCTTCTCGTACTGCACCCGGCCCCACGTGAACACGAGCGGTCGCCGCGGGCCGTCGGGACACCCGTCGGCCCACCACGTCGGGTCGATCCCATTGGGGATGAGGTGCGCCCGCTCGGGCGGCAGCTCGAAGCCGCCGACCACCTCTCCCAGCATGAACCGCGAGCTGGCGATGACGTCGGCCGCCCGGTGGGCCAGCCACGACTCGACGGCATGGATCGTGCTCGCCTCACCGGGTGGGACCCGTCCGCCGTGGCGGCCCCGTTCCGTAGCGTGGAACGTGGCGGCGAGCCGGGCGCCACACAGCTCGGCCAGCGTGTCGGCGGCCCACGCCACCTGCCAATCGTGGGCATGGACGATGTCGGGCACCCAGCCGTCGAGGCGCAACGCCAGTTTGACGAGGTGGTGGTTGGCCGAGACCACGCCCGTCACGAGCTCGTCGTCGGGCAGCCACGGCAGGTCGGTGCGGGCCCGCAGCACGCGCACCTTGCCATCGGTGGCGTCATCGGGCACGCCCGGCGCGGCCAGCGTGAACAGCACCACGTCGCAGCCGATGCCCGCCAGGGCGCGGCTCAGCCCGTCGACGTGGGCGGCGTTGCCGCGGGCGAAGGCCGGTGGGAACTCCCAGGCGAGCATCAGCACCCGCATCGCGCCGGACTGTACCGACCGTCGCTGGTGGGCTCAGCGCCGCCGTTCGACGAGGGGGCGGAGACGCTGCAGGTTGCCGACCCAGATCCGCTTCATCACCTGCTGGCCTCCGACCCGCTCGCCGACGCGACCGCCGAGCCACCACGGGAACCGCAGGTCCTCCTGCCAGGTGAAACGGGTCCGCCGGCCGTCGTCGAGCGGCTCCAGCGTGAACCGCCCGGTGCCGGTGACGAGCCCGTCGTGGCGCACGCCCATGGCCCGGCCGGGCTCCCACTCGGTGATCTCGAGGCGGTCGGTCAGGCGGATCGGGCCGACCTTGGTGACGCAGTCGTACGTGGTACCGACGCCCCGCGTCTGATCGGAACGGAACCGGATCGACTCCGCGTCGGCCATCCAGTCGATGTGCGATTCGATCGGCTCGAGAGCGGCCCAGACCTGGCCGGGCGGGGCGTCGTAGTCGGCCGTGACCTCAATCTCGCTCATTGGCGCACCATTGACGTGTGCGACGGGTTCGAAGCTCGCGCACCAGCCGGGCACCAATGAGCGTGTCGCCGCAAAGCCGGCGACGAAGAAGCACCGTGATGATGGTTCGCTCGCTCGAGGACTCGCTCGCTCATCGGGGCACCATCAGTCCGTGGACACTCGACCTTGGCTGACGGATGGTGCCTCCAATGAGCTGCGCTCGCCGTGCTGATCGTTCGCTCGCTCGAAGACTCGCTCGCTCACGCAGGCGTGCGGACGGCGCGCAGCGTGGCGGCGGCCAGCTCGGGCGGCATGACGTTGATCATGACGCCCGTGCCCCGCTCGAAGCCGGCCTGCGTGACCAGGTTCGGCCACAGGTGGACGTGCCAGTGGTACTGGCCGCCGTGCTCGTGCGGGGCGGTGTGGAAGCCGAGGTTGAACGCCACGTCCCCGATGCCGGCCTCCAAGTGGGCGAGGGCGTCGCGGATCCCGCGGCCCATCCCCCGCAGGCTCTCCTGGTCAGCGTCCTGGAGGTGCGGCTCGTGCCGGCGCGGCATCAGCAGCATCTCGTACGGTGCGCCGCTCCAGAACGGCGCGATGCAGACCACGTCGTCGTCGGCGAAGATCACGCGGTCCCCGGCGTTGAGCTCGGCCTCGACCGTGGTGCAGATCACGCAGCCACCGGCGTAGCGGGCGAAGGCCCGCTCCTCGTCGAGGATCTCCCCGGGCACGAACGGCAGGCCGAGGATCTGGGCGTGCGGGTGGGCCAACGACGCGCCGGCTTCGCGACCGTGGTTGACGATGACCTGGGTGTAGCGGACCTCGGGCAGGGCGGCGTGCTCGGCGAGGCGGCGCTGCAGGACGGCCATGAGCTCCTCGGCCTGCTCGTCGTCGAGCTGGTCCAGGCGGCCCTGGTGCTCGGGCGAGTAGATGAGCACCTCGTGGATGCCGCTGGCCTCCGCAGCCACGTGGACGGGCCCGAGGTGGTGGACGACGAAGCCCGAGTCGCCGCGAAAGGCGGGGTAGAGGTTGGGGATCACGCGCATCCGCCAGCTGCCGCCCTCGTCGACGGTCTCGATCGCCGGGAGGGTGGCCTCCTCGTGACCGGGGCAGAACGGGCACGGCCGGCCGGAGCCGGTCTCGATCTCACGCAGGCGCGGGGCGAAGTCCGACGGTCGCTCCGCCCGCTCGGCCACGATCGTGACCCACCGCCCGGTGAGTGGGTTGAGCCGCATCTGACTCATCGGTTCAGCCATCCCCCCTGGTGCTTTGCTCCCTCGACAACTCGTTCGTTCACTGTCTGACCAGCCTAGAAGACCGCCTCGCCCGCACACCGGCATTCTGCAAGCGTTTTCATGCTCCCGACGACCCGAGTGCTCGCCGGCGCCCTCACCGAGGGCCGTACACGCTGACGTGGCGCGAGCTCTCGCCCGTGAACGGAGTGCGCACGTCGTCCTCCCAGCGGTCGATCACGTGCAGGCTGGCACTGACGGCCATCGCGTCCAGCTCGGCCGGCGCGGCGTACCGGATGGCCCAGGGTCGCAGGCGCACGGGCTGCCCGTCGACCAGCTGGATGAGGTGACCGGCCGCCCGCTGCGCCACCGGGTCGTGGTCGGACACCGACAGCACGACCTCGTCGGTGGTCATCGACCGCACGGCGACGACCGTCCCCGAGCGCGGCGGGTCCTCCGGGACGAAGGCGTCCACGACGAAGCGCCCCGCCGGCACCAGCCGCGCCGCCACGGCGGCGAAGCAGGCCGACTGGCGCTCGGCCGACTCCAGGTTGAACAGCGTGTTGTAGGCGACCAGCACCACGTCGAACGGACCGTCCGGCAGGTCGTCGACCATGTCGCCCTCGATCGAAGTCACGTGGCCCGCCGGATCGCGCTCGCCCAGTCGGGCCAGCATCGCCGCGCTGGCATCGACGCCGTGCACCCGCAGACCGCGCTCGACCAACGGCATCGCCAGTCGGCCGGTGCCGACGCCGAGCTCGAGCACGCGACCACCCGCACCGGCCAGCTCGGCGACAAGGGCGACCATCGCTTGAGGCTGGCGGAGGTCGCCGTACCACCGGTCGTAGACGTCGGCGAAGGCGTCCCCGTACGACGCCCGTCCGTAGCCCTCCATGCCGCCCGTTTGTAGCCGCCGCCACCCGATCGCGGCGTAGCGTTCCCACGCTGTGGAGCTCGGTGAACGAATCATCGTGAGCAGTGTGAGCGAGCGTCCGGACCACAGCACCGAGGTAACGGTTGACATCGGCGAGCGAACGATCGTCAACGGCGAGCGTTTGATCTACCTCGACCACGCGGCGACGACGCCGATGCGGCCCGCCGCCGTCGAGGCCATGCTGCCCTTCCTCACCGAGCGCTTTGCCAACCCCAGCGGATCGCACCGGTTCGCCCGTGATGCCCGCCGCGCCGTCGACGAGGCTCGTGATCGCGTCGCCGACGTCATCGGGTGCCGGCCGGGCGAGGTCGTCTTCACAGGCGGCGGGACCGAGGGCGACAACGCCGCCGTCGCCGGGGCGGTGCGCAGGTCGAGCGGCCGCCCGCTCTGCCCGGCCGCCGAGCACCACGCTGTCCTGCACGTCGTCGAGCGCAACGACGGGACGGTCGTCGGCGTCGACGCCACCGGTCACGTCGACCTCGACGCCCTGGGCGACGCGCTCGACCCCGGCGTGGCCGTGGTCAGCGTCATGGCCGTCAACAACGAGGTGGGCACGATCACGGACCTCGCCGCCGTGTCGGCCGTCGTCCGGGAGCGGGCGCCGGCGGCCGTCCTCCACACCGACGCCGTCCAGGCGGCAGCGTGGCTCGACCTGCGCGCCCTCTGGCCGCACGTCGACGCGCTGTCGCTCAGCGCCCACAAGTTCGGCGGGCCGAAGGGCGTTGGTGTGCTCGCGCTGCGCACCGGCGCCGCCGTCGACCCGCTGCTCGTCGGCGGCGGCCAGGAGCGCGACCGCCGTAGCGGCACCCACAACGTCGGTGGCATCGTGGCGTTGGCCGAGGCGCTCGTCGCCACGGACTCCGAGCGTCCCGCCGAGTCGGCCCGCCTCGCCGTGCTGCGTGACCGGCTGGTCGACGGCCTGCTGGCCGCCGTCGCCGAGGCGTGCGAGACCGTCGCCCGCTCGCGCAAGGTCGCCGGCTCGGCCCACGTCATGTTCGCGGGCATCGAGAACGAGGCGCTGCTCTACCTCCTGGACGAAGCCGGCCTGTGCGCTTCGGCCGCATCGTCCTGCGCCAGCGGCGCGATGGATCCCTCCCACGTGCTGGCGGCCATGGGTGTCGAGCGCTCGTGGGCCAACGGTGCCCTGCGGATGAGTCTCGGGCGGACGACGACCGACGCCGACGTCGACGACGCGCTGGGGATCCTGGTCGACGCCGTCACCCGGCTGCGCCGCCGCCCCGTCCCCGTCGGGCGTTGACGTGCGCGTCATGGTCGCCATGAGCGGTGGCGTCGACTCCACGGTGGCGGCCGCCGTGCTCGCTCGCGAGGGCCACCACGTCGTCGGCGTCACCATGCGCCTGTGGGGCGGCGAGAGCGACACGGGGTGCTGCAGCGTGGCCGACGTCGACGACGCCCGCCGCGTCGCCGACCAACTCGGCATCGATCACCACGTCTTCAACTTCACGGAGGACTTCGGCCGCCACGTCGTCGACCCATACGTCGCCGCTCACGTGGCCGGCACGACGCCCAACCCGTGCGTCGAGTGCAACCGGCGCATCAAGTTCGACCGTCTCGCCGAACGAGCCGCCCAGCTCGGTTTCGACGCCGTCGCCACCGGTCATCACGCCCGGATCGAGGCCCTGGGGGGACGCTGGGCCCTGCGCCGCAGCGCCGATCGCGCCAAGGACCAGAGCTACGTCGTGCACATGCTCGGCCAACCCGAGCTGGCCAGGACGCTCTTCCCGATCGGCGGATTCCCGGACAAGGCGTCGGTCCGTCGCGCCGCCGCTGACCTCGGTCTGCGCACCGCCGGCAAGCCCGACAGCCAGGACGTCTGCTTCATCACGTCGACCGGAGGGCGGGCCGAGTTCCTGCGCCGGCGGACGGCCGTCCACCAGGCCCGCGTCATCGACACGGCCGGTCACGCCGTCGGTCGCGTGGACGCCGTTGAGCTGGTGACGCTCGGCCAGCGCAAGGGCCTCGGCCTGGCCGGCGGTGGTCCGAAGCGCTACGTCGTCGGCGTCGACCGGTCCAGCGGGACGGTGACCGTCGGCGGCGAGCATGACCTGCTGACCGAGGAGCTCCGTGTCGGCCGAACCACGTGGGTCGACGGTCGGTTCGGCGGCGAGGTGCTCGTGCAGTGCGCCGCGCACGGCGCCACCCAACCGGCCCGGCTGCGACTCGGTGACGGCGACGGCGCCGTGGTGGAGTGGCGCCACCCTCAGCGGGCGGTGGCCCCTGGGCAGTCCGTCGTGTTCTACGACCCGACGGATCGCTACGTGCTCGGCGGCGGCGTCGCCGACGCGACGGTCAACCGGCGCCGGCTCGCCTCTGCGAGCACCGCACCGGGTCGCGTGGGTGAGACGAGCAGCGCCTCGAACGAGACCTGACGGCCGCGCCGCTCCCTCGGCCGGCGGGCCAGGGCGACGTCGGTCGGCCTGTCGACCACGATCTCCACGGCCAGACCGGGTGTCGGCCCGGTGAGGTCGGCGGCGCCGGCGGCCGTGGCCCGGCCCAGCTCGGCGACGGCCATCGCCACGACGCGACGGCGCGGCACCATCAGTGTCTCGTCCAGCACGACCGGGTCGTGGACGACCACGCCGGCGGGGACCAGCACCAGCCACCTCCGGCTCAGCTGGTGCCAGCGGCGCGGCAGCGTCAGGACGCCGGCGATGGACATGATGACGGCGACCGCGGCGAGGGCCCACGCCTTGGCGGCCAGCGCCAGCGGTCCGGCGATCACCGCCGCAACCCAGATCACCCACGTCACGACGCACGCTGCGAGGTAGCCGAGCGGCGGGCGCAGGCCGAAGCGCCGCTCGTCGCCGTACGCCGACGCCTGCAGGTACTCGCGCCCGGTCTCGGCCGAGGTCACGAGCAGCGCGGCGACGAGTGCAGGCACGCCGAGGGCCAGCACGTCGTCGGCGCCGGCGCCGAAGCAGGCGGCGACGACGGCCACGGCCAGCGCGCCCGGGACGACGGCGCGCAGCAGGGTCAGCGTCGCCACGGACGGCACGATCAGCGCCACCGCGCCGGCCGCCCAGCCGGTCCAGGCTCCGACCGAAGCCACGAGCTGCACGGGCGCGCTGCGATCGGCGACGGCGGCACCGACGGCCCGGCCGCCGATGACCGCCACCGCCAGCCAGGCCGCCCGCGCCCCCCACCGCATCAGCCCGGCGACGCTGGCGGCGCGGCGCCCGTCGCGGCGGGCGGAATGACTGTCGGGCACGACGGAAGGATGGCCGACGGCGGCGCCGGCTGGAGTAGACAGGTCGTCGATGGTCGAAGCGATGACCGCGGTGCTCGACCCTGGCGTGCTCGGCGCCGACCGGCCGTCGCGTCGGCCCCCTGCGCTGGGCGGCGCGCTGCGCCCGGGTGCGACGACGGGCATCGGCAGCCTCCCGCACCGATCCGTGCACGATGCCGCCGCCTTCGCCCTGCGCGAGTTCGACCTGCCGGCGATCCCCTCGCTGCCCCGGCGGTCACCGGCCGAGGGGCTGATCGCGCAGGCCGTCGTCGGCATCGACGGCATCCGTCCCGGCCAGTACGGCAGCATCGCCGTCGACCGCGGGGCCGTCGACGCGACGGCACCCGTCGTGTGCGATCTCGGCAGCGATGCCTACGCCGCGCTGCGCGGCTTCCTCTGCGCCGCCGCCGACCGTGGCTTCGAAGGGCCCGTCAAGTGGCAGTTCGTCGGCCCGGTGACGCTCGGCGTCGCCCTCACCCGCGCCGGCATCGACGCCGAGACCGCCTTCGCCGTTGGTCTGCGGTCCGTGCGGGCCCACCTCGCCGCCATCACCGACGCCATCGCCGGCGCCCTGCCGGCGTCGCCCCAGCTCGTGTTCCTCGACGAACCGTGGTTCGGCCAGCTGATGCACCCCGGCTTCCCGATCGCTCCAGATGCGGCCATCGACCTGCTCTCGAGCGCCATGGCGGCCGTGCAGCCGATGGCCACGGTCGGCGTGCACTGCTGCGCCGAGTCGGTGGACATCGCGTCGCTGCTCGCCGCCGGACCCGAGGTGCTGTCGATCCCGGTGCACAGCCAGCTCGTCGCCGTGGCCGGATACCTCGTGCGGTTCCTCGACGGCGGGGGCCGGATCGCCTGGGGCGCCGTGCCCAGCGACGGCCCCATCCCGGCCGGCAGCGACCGCCTCTGGCGGCGGCTGAGCGACGTCTGGTGCGAGCTGGTGCGCCGGGGATGCGACCCGACGCTGCTGCGTCAGCGCAGCCTGCTGACCACGCACTGCGGACTCGGCTTGCACACGCCGGCCGTCGCGGATCGTCTGAGCCACCTGCTGCGCGAGCTGGGCCGCCGGGTCAGCGATCAGGGCGCGGCGAGCCGGTACACGATCGGCGCATGACGGCGGAGCCGTCGAACGACGAGGCGGGCGACGCCGCCGAGCGCATCTCGGCGCTGAGCGCCCTCGTCGCCTACCACAACCAGCGCTACCACCAGCTCGACGAGCCGGAGATCTCCGACGCCGACTTCGACCTGCTGGCGCGCGAGCTGCGCCAGCTCGAGGCCGGGCACCCCGAGCTGGTCGGACCGGCCGCCACCGGGGAGCAGGTCGGCGCGGCGCCCAGCGCGCTGTTCACCCCGGTCGTCCATTCCGTCCCGATGATGAGCCTCGACAACGCGATGACGGCCGACGAGCTGCGGGCGTGGGGGGCTCGGGTGGCCAGGGGACTGCCGGACGAGGCAGTGCGCTACGTGTGCGAGCTGAAGATCGACGGAGTGGCGATGAGCATCCGCTACGAGCACGGCCGCTACGTGCAGGCAGCGACGCGCGGCGACGGGCGCGTGGGCGAGGACGTCACGCCCAACGTGGCCACGATCGGTGCCGTGCCCGAGCGCCTGCGCGGCCGCACCGTGCCGGAGGTGCTCGAGGTGCGCGGCGAGGTGTACCTCCCGGTGGCCAGCTTCGAGCGGATGAACGAGGAGGCCGAAGCGGCCGGCGGGCGGCTGTTCGTCAACCCACGCAACGCCGCCGCCGGCAGCCTGCGCCAGAAGGACCCGACCATCACGGCCAAGCGCGACCTGTCGTTCTGGGTGTACCAGCTGGGCGAGGTGCGCGGCGGTCGCGACCTGCCGAGCCACCACGAGGCGCTGACCGAGCTGGACCGGCTCGGCCTGCCGGTCAATCCGGAGACGAAGGTGGTCGACGACCTCGAGGCCGTCGTGCAGCTCTGCCAGGACCGCGAGGCGCATCGTCACGACCTCGGCTACGAGATCGACGGCGTGGTGGTGAAGGTCGACGACGTCGAGCAGCGCCGGCGTCTGGGCTCGACGTCGCGCGCGCCGCGCTGGGCCATCGCCTACAAGTTCCCGCCGGAGGAGCGCACGACGACGCTGCGCGACATCCAGGTGTCGATCGGGCGCACCGGGCGAGCGACGCCGTTCGCCATGCTCGAGCCCGTCTTCGTCGGCGGTTCGACCGTCGGCGTCGCCACGCTGCACAACGAGGACCAGGTGCGGGTCAAGGACGTCCGGCCCGGCGACACGGTCATCGTGCGCAAGGCCGGCGACGTGATCCCCGAGGTCGTCGGCCCGGTGCTGTCGATGCGGCCGGACGGGTCGGTGCCGTGGCCGTTCCCGACGACGTGCCCGTGCCCTCTGGCCAGCACGCTGGTCCGGCTCGAAGGCGAGGCCGACACCCGCTGCGTCGAGCCGGCCTGCCCGTTCCAGCGCGACCAACGGGTCATCTACTTCGCGTCCCGGGGGGCGATGGACATCGAGGGCCTGGGGGAGCGCACGGTCGGCCAGCTGACGGCGACGGGGCTGGTCGCCGACGCCGCCGACCTGTACGGGCTGACTCGCGATGGGCTGCTGACGCTCGAAGGCTTCGCCGCCATCAGCGCCGACAAGCTGCTGGCGGCGGTCGATGGGTCGCGGCAGCGGCCGCTGCCGCGATTGCTCACGGCGCTCGGCATCAAGCACCTGGGCCCGGCGGCGGCGCAGGCGCTGACCACCCACTTCGGAACGCTGGATGCGGTCATGGCGGCGTCGGAGGATGAGCTGGCGGCGGTCGCCGGCCTCGGCCCGATCATCGCCAGGTCGATCGCCGCCTGGTTCTCGCTCGACAGCAACCGGGCCTTCGTCGGGCGGCTGCGCGCCGCCGGCGTCGACTTCGGCGTGGCCCCTGCGGCGGCGACGGAGCCGCAGGTGCTGGAGGGCAAGGCGGTCGTCGTGACGGGCACGCTGGCCGGCTGGTCGCGCGAGGAGGCGGCGGCGGTGATCGTCGCCCGCGGCGGGACGAGCCCCAGCAGCGTCAGCGCCAAGACCTACGCGCTGGTGGCCGGCGACAACCCGGGCGCGAGCAAGGTCACCAAGGCCGAGTCGGCAGGTGTCCCGATCATCGACGAAGCCGCCTTCGCCCGCCTCCTCGAGACCGGCGACCTCTGACCAGACTGCACCGTTCCCGCAGAGTGCTGCTGGAGTGGCAGTTTTCTGCTCTCCCAGCAGCACTCTGCGGATTCGGAGTCGAGGATCGCGCCGGGGCAGCACTCTGCGGATCTCGTGACGTGGCGGTCGGGTCCTACAGTCGGCGCCCATGCTCGACCTGACCGCCGACGAACTGCTGATGACCACGCGGGCGGTGCGCAAGCGCTTGGACGTCGAGCGGCCGGTCGATCCGCAGCTGATCCGGGAGTGCGTGGCCGCGGCGCTGCAAGCGCCGTCGGGCAGCAACAATCTCACGATGCAGTTCGTCGTCGTCACCGACGCCGACAAGCGGGCGGCCATCGGGGAGATCTACCGCCAGTGCTACGAGATCTACAAGGGGCTCGACGGCGTCTACGTCGGGTCGATCGAGAAGCCGACGGCGCCCGAGCAGTCGCAGCAGCGGCGGGTGCGAAGCTCAGCGGACCACCTCGGCGAGCACATGGGCGATGCGCCGGTCCTCGTGATCGCGTGCCACACAGCCGGGCGCACCGACGGCCAGCCCGGTGTGCTGAGCGCGACGATGCTCGGCAACATCCTGCCGGCGACGTGGAGCTTCATGCTCGCCGCTCGCGCCCGCGGCCTCGGCACGGCGTGGACCACGCTGCACCTCATGATGGAGCAGCAGGTCGCCGATCTCGTCGGCATCCCGTACGCCGAGGTGCAGCAGGTCTGCCTGACGCCCGTCGCCCACACCGTCGGCACCGACTTCAAGCCGGCGCTGCGCCCCGACCCCGACACCATCCTGCACTGGGACACCTGGTGATGCGCTTGCGATTCCGTGGCGCGATCGGTGTCGAAAACCAACCCAAATCCTCGTCAGAAACTCAAATGACGGCGAACGTCCAGCTGTAGGAGCGGGCCGCGCCGCGACCCTCGTCGGTCCGCCAGTACGTGACGATCACGTTGTGCTGGCCGGGGTCGAACGAGTCGATGGCGGTGCCCTCGCTTGGCCGGAACGTCAACGTGCCGTTGCCCGGTTCGAACCGGACCGTGCCGGCCGGGACGGCGGCCTGCTCGCCCGGTTCGACCTCGATCTGATCGAGGCGCACGGTCGGCAGCACTACGCCGTCGACGGTCAGCTCGCCCTCGTAGCCTTCGGCGAGGTCCACGAAAACGTCGGTCTGCTGGAGGACCTGGGCCGCGTCGGGCGTCGGCGCGATCTCCTCGACGGCATCGGGCAGGTCGGTGACCTCGTCGCCGCTGACCGACCGCAGTAGCCCGATCACGATGAACACGAAGCCGGCGGCGATCAGCAGGCTGATCACCGCCAGCTCCCGATTGAGACGCCGGCGGCGTGTGGGCGCGGGCGCATCGTCCTCCGACAGTGCCGTCGAACCGTCGTCGCGCACCACCAGCGCGCGCTCGTCGTCAACGTCCACCGAGCCATCATGCCGGTGCCGGCGAGCGCCTATGCCACCACCGGCGGGGCACCCGCCGTTATTTTCTCCAGCGAGGCGGCGTTCGCACCCCGTCTCGATGAGCCCATGAGCGCCGACGACCAGACCTCCCCTCCCGCAACGCGCCGCGGCATCGTCGGGCGCGTGTTCGCCGACCGGTACCGCGTGACGCGCGTCGTGTCCGCCGGCGCCAGCACGGTCATCACCGATGCCGACGACCTGCAGCTCGGCCGGGCTGTGACGATGAAGTTCGTCCGGCCCGAGTGGTCCGAGTCGGCCGAGTTCCGCCGCCGGTTCGACAAGGCGATGCAGGTCATGTCGACGCTCTCGCACCCGAACATCGCGGCCGTCCACGACTGGGGCGAAGAGGAGATCGGCCATCGGCCGACGGTCTACGCGGTGGTCGAGCGGCTGGACGGCAGCAGCCTGCGCGACCTGTTCGATCGCGGCCGGCTGCTCGACCCGTCGCAGGCGCTGATGATCGGGCTCGACGCCTGCCGCGCCCTCGACGTCGCCCACCGCCACCGTCTGGTGCACACGCAGATCACGCCGTCGAAGCTGGTGTTCGGCGACGATCGTCGGCTGCGCATCGTCGACTTCGGACTGGCCCGCCTGGTCGGCGCTCGTGACTGGCGCCACCCGTCGAACCTGGCCACCCACACCGCCCGCTATGCGTCGCCCGAACAGGCCGGTGCGCAGCCGGTCGACGCCAAGACGGACGTGTACTCGTTGGCGCTGGTGCTCGTCGAGGCCGTCACCGGCGAGGTGCCGTTCGCCGCCGGTTCCACGGTGGCCACCCTCGATGCCCGAGTCGGGCGGCTGATGCCGGTGTCGGCTGATCTGGGGCCGTTGGCGGCGGTCCTGGAGCGAGCCGGGCGGCCGGAGCCGGCCGACCGCTCGACGGCGGCCGAGCTCGGCCGTGGCCTGGTGCGAGTGGCCGAGACCCTGCCGCGGCCGGCGCCGATCCCCCTCCTCGTGTCGAACCGGTTGGAGGAAGATCCGAGCACGCTGCGCCGACCGAACGACCCGACGGGAGGCGTGCGCCGGCCGGAGGAGTCGCCGGCCACGGCGATCCTGCCGCCGCCGACCGCGCAGGCTGACGACGACGATCTCGATGATCTCGCCGATCCCGCGGGTCCCGACGATGACCCTGGCCCGCCACCCGGGGGGGC
>JBPCJL010000264.1:0-14790 GCA_051005355.1 Ilumatobacteraceae bacterium | reverse complement strand
GGCCGCCCTCGCGCCCGAGGCTGCCGAACCCGGCCAGCTCCTGCATCGCCGCCGCCAGCTGGTTGACGTCGTGGACGATCTGCATCGCCCGCCCGCCGAGCACGTAGCTCGGCCGCACGAGCACCGGGAAGCCGACGTCCTCGACGATGGCCAGCGCGTCTTCGAGGTCGGTCGCCGTGCCGCCAGGCGGCTGCGGCAGGTGCAGCTCACGGCACACGGCGTTCCACTTCTCGCGATCCTCGGCCAGATCGATCGACGCCGGGGCCGTGCCGGCGATCAGCTCGACCGGGATCTGCGCCGCCAGCTTCAGGGGCGTCTGGCCGCCGAGGGCGACGATGACGCGTGGCGGCACTCCCCCGGCGGCGGCCGTCTCGGCGGCGATCACGTGGTGCACGTCCTCCGCAGTCAACGGCTCGAAGTACAACCGGTCGGACGTGTCGTAGTCGGTCGACACCGTCTCCGGGTTGCAGTTGACCATCACCGTCTCGTAGCCCGCCTCCCGGAGCGCGAAGCTGGCGTGCACGCAGCAGTAGTCGAACTCGATGCCTTGACCGATCCGGTTCGGGCCCGAGCCGAGGATGATGACGCGCGGCCGGTCCGACGGGCGGACCTCGCTCTCGTCCTCCCACGTCGAGTAGTGGTACGGCGTCTCGGCGACGAACTCGGCGGCGCAGGTGTCGACCGTCTTGTACGTCGGGTGGACACCGGCCGCCTCCCGCGCCGTGCTGACGGCGGCCTCCGGAACCTGCCAGAGGTAGGCCAGCTGGGCGTCGCTGAAGCCGAGCTGCTTGGCCCGCTTCCACTCGCGCCGGTTGAGGGCCGCAGGGCCGTCGATGGCCGCCAACACATGGCGCTCCTCGACGATGGCCAGCAGCCGGTCGAGGAACCACGGGTCGATGCGGCATTCGGCGTGGAGCACATCGACCTGCACGCCGCGCTGCAGCAGCTCGCCGACCTGGAAGATGCGGTCCGGCGTCGGTATCGCGATCGCCGCCAGCAGGTCCTCGGTCGACCGCCCGGCCAGTTCGGCTTCCGCCGGGTCGCAGTTCAGCCCGGCCCTCCCGTGCTCCAGCGAGCGCAACGCCTTCTGCATGCTCTCGGGGAACGTCCGCCCGATCGCCATCGCCTCCCCGACCGACTGCATCTGCGTGCCCAGCACGCCGGACGTACCGGGCAGCTTCTCGAAGGCCCAGCGCGGCACCTTCGTCACCACGTAGTCGATGACCGGCTCGAAGCTGGCCGGGGTGGCCCTCGTGATGTCGTTGTCGATCTCGTCCAGCGTGTAGCCGACGGCCAGGCGGGCGGCGATCTTGGCGATCGGGAACCCGGTGGCCTTCGACGCCAGCGCCGACGATCGCGACACCCGCGGGTTCATCTCGATGATCACCTGGCGACCCGTCACCGGGTCGAGGGCGAACTGGACGTTGGACCCGCCGGTCTCCACGCCGACGCGGCGGATGCAGGCGAACGCCTCGTCGCGCATCCGCTGGTACTCGACGTCGGTCAGCGTCTGGGCCGGGGCCACCGTGATCGAGTCACCGGTGTGCACGCCCATCGGGTCGACGTTCTCGATCGAGCAGATGATCACGCAGTTGTCGGCCCGGTCGCGCATGACCTCCAGCTCGAACTCCTTCCAGCCGGCGATCGACTCCTCGATGAGGATCTCGCCGATCGGGCTGGCGGCCAAGCCGACGGCGGCCAGCCGATCGAGCTCCGCCGCCGTGTGGGCGATGCCGGTGCCGCGGCCGCCAAGGATGTAGGCCGGCCGGATGATGACGGGCAATCCGACGTCCACCGCCACGGACCGGGCCTGCTCGAGGTGGTGGGCGATGCCGGACGCCGGCACGTCGAGGCCGATCTCGACCATCGCCTCCTTGAACCGCTGGCGGTCCTCGGCGGTGGCGATCGCCTCGGCGGTGGCGCCGATCATCTCGGGCTTGCCGGGCACACCGATCAGGCCGCGCGCGAAGAGGGCCATGGCCACGTTGAGCCCGGTCTGGCCGCCGAGCGTCGGCAGCACGGCGTCGGGGTGCTCGCGCTCGATGATCTGGGCGACGACGTCCGGCGTGATCGGCTCGATGTACGTCCGGTCGGCGAAGTCCGGGTCGGTCATGATCGTCGCCGGGTTCGAGTTGACGAGGATCACCCGGTAGCCCTCGGCCCGCAAGACCCTGCAGGCCTGCGTGCCCGAGTAGTCGAACTCGCAGGCCTGGCCGATCACGATCGGACCGGACCCGATCACCAGGATCGATTCGAGGTCGTCCCGCCGTGGCACTACGACAGCTCCAACTCGGGTTCGGGCAGCCCGACGGGCTCGTACCCGGTCATCGACCCGAGCGTGAACGAGCCGAGCCCCTTGTGTCGGGCCATCCGTTCCACGAAGCGGCCGAACAGGTACCGCGCGTCATGCGGTCCAGGGCCGGCCTCGGGGTGGTGCTGGACGCCGAAGGCGTTGGCGTCCCTGGCCTCGAACCCCTCGCACACGCCGTCGTTCAGGTTGACGTGGGTGAGGTCGGCCACGCCGTCGAGCGAGTCGATGGCGACGGCGAAGTTGTGGTTCTGGCTGGTGATCTCGATGGCACCGGTGGTCAGGTCCTTGACCGGGTGGTTGGCGCCGTGGTGGCCGAACGGCAGCTCGACCGTCTCGCCTCCAAGGGCGCGGCCGAGCAGCTGGTGACCGAGGCAGGTGCCGAAGACCGGAACGCCCGACCCGAGCAGCTCGCCGATCGCTTCGGTGGCGCCCGCCACCCAGGCCGGGTCGCCGGGCCCGTTGGAGAGGAAGATCCCGTCGGGCGCCCGGGCGAGCACGTCCGCCGCCGGCGTTGACGCCGGGACGACCTCGACGGTCCCGAGCCCGGCCAGGTGGCGCAAGATCGTCCGCTTGATCCCGTAGTCGTAGGCGACGACGCGGAACGTCCCATCCACCCCGACCGTGTACGGCTGATGCGTGGTGACGGTGGCCACGAGGTCGATGCCGTCCGTCCCCGGCTCTTCCGTTGCCGCCTCCGCGATCGAGGCGTGGTCGTCGGCCGAACCGAACGCGCCGCCCACGGCGCCGGTCTCGCGGATCAGGCGCGTCAACCGGCGGGTATCGATGCCCGTGATGCCGGGGATGCCGTAGCGCCGCAGCATCGAGTCGAGGTCGGCTTGGGAGCGGCGGTTGCTCGGCCGGCGGGCGAGGTCGCGCATCACGACGCCCCGGCAGAACGGTCGCCGCGCCTCGAAGTCGGTCGCGTTGACGCCGTAATTGCCGATGTGTGGGTTCGTGAACGTGATGATCTGGCCGGCGTAGCTGGGGTCGGTGAGGATCTCCTGGTAGCCGGTCAGCGCGGTGTTGAACACGACCTGCCCTGCGGCCGGCGCCGCCGCACCGACCAGCTCCCCCTCGAACACCGAACCGTCGGCGAGGATCAAGACGCCCGGCGTCATCGCGCCAGCTCCCCGTCGACGACGACCGGGACGCCGTTGAAGATCGTGTGGCGCACCTTGCCGCGCAGCTGCCGTCCGACGTAGGGGGTGTTGCGGCTGCGGCTGGCCAAGGCGGCCGGGCGCACGGTCCAACGCTCGTCCGGGTCGAACACCACGAGGTTGGCGGCGTTGCCGGGCTCGACGGTGACCCCGTGGCGGTCGGCGACGCCGGCGATCGCCGCCGGCTTCCACGACAGGGCGGCGAGCACGTCGACCAGCGGCAGGTCCAGTTCGGCCAGGGCGACGCCGAGCGCCGTCTCCAGGCCGAGCATGCCGGGCGGCGCTACGTCGATCGGGCGCTCCTTGTCGGCGGCCGGATGCGGGGCGTGGTCGGTGGCGATGGCGTCGATCGTCCCGTCGGCGAGGCCGCCCTTGATCGCCGCCACGTCGTCGGGAGCGCGCAGCGGCGGGTTGACCTTGAACACCGGGTCGTAGCCGCGCAGGTGCTCGTCGGTCAGGGCGAAGTGGTGCGGGGCGGCCTCGGACGTGACGGTCACGCCGTCCGCCTTGGCGGCGCGCACCAGCTCGACGCTGCGCGCCGTCGACGGGTGCAGCAGGTGGATGCGGGCACCGGTCAGCCGGGCCAGCTCCAGGTCGCGGTGGACCATCAGCTCCTCGGCCACCGCCGGCCAGCCCGCCAGGCCGAGCTCGCTGCAGCACCGGCCCTCGTGCATGACCGCACCCTGGGTGAGGCGGGCGACCTCGCAGTGCTGCGCCAGCACCATGTCGAGGCCCAGCGAGTACTCCATCGCCCGCCGCATCAGCAGCGGGTCCTGCACGCCGTTGCCGTCGTCGGTGAAGATCCGCACGCCGGCGGCGACCAGCTCGGCGTACGGGGCCAGCGCCTCGCCCCGTCGGCCCATCGTGATGCACCCGGCCGGCAGGACCTCGCACCACCCGGCTCGCTCACCCTGACGACGGACGAACTCGATCACGCCCCGCTCGTCCTGGGCCGGGTCGGTGTTGGGCATGGCAACGATCGCCGTGTAGCCGCCGAGCGCAGCGGCGTGCGACCCGGTCTCGATGGTCTCGGCGTCCTCCCGACCCGGCTCGCGGAGGTGGGCGTGGAGGTCGACGAAGCCGGGCGCCACCACGCAGCCGCCGGCGTCGAGCACCGTGACGGCGTCGGAACTGTCGAAATCGGTGCCGATGGCGGCGACGCGGTCGCCGTCGAGGAGCACGTCGACGCGCCGCTCCCCCGCCCGGTCCACGACCCGGCCGCCGCGTATGAGAACGGTCACTGGTCCCCCCATCGCAGCACCAGTGCGAGCGAGCGAGCGCCAGCGAGTGAGCGGCCAGCAACTGCGCAGGCTGCAGGTGTTGTGGCCGGGGAACGCAATGACGGCGCCGTCACGACAGCCCCTCCGTCGCCAGCAGCTCGAACAGCACGGCCATGCGCACGGCGATGCCGTTCGTGACCTGCTGGGTGATCATCGCCCCCGGCAGTTCGCTCGGGTCGACCTGGATCTCGACGCCGCGGTTCATCGGCCCCGGGTGCATCACGAGGGCGTGCTCCTGCAGCCGCCGGGCCCGCTCGGCGGTGAGCCCGAACCGGGCGCTGTACTCGCGCAGGCTCGGCACCAGTGCCTCGTGCATCCGCTCGCGCTGCATGCGCAGCAGGTAGAGCACGTCGAGCTTCTCGATGACCTCGTCGAGGTCGGCCGTCGACGGCGCCGGCGGGACCGGGGGCAGCAGCGTGGCCGGTGCCACCAGCGTGACATCTGCGCCGAGCGCCGTGAACACCTCCACGCCGCTGCGAGCGACCCGGCTGTGGCGGATGTCGCCGACGATGGCGATCCGCACGCCGTCGAGGCCGCCGCTGCGGCCGAGGGCGTCACAGACCGTGTAGGCGTCGAGCAGCGCCTGCGTCGGATGGCCGTGCCACCCGTCGCCGGCGTTGATGACGCTGGCCGTCGTCCACCGGCTGGCCTGCCACGGCACGCCGGCGGCGTGGTGGCGGATGACGAAGGCGTCGACGCCCATCGCCGAAACGGTCTCGATCGTGTCGCGCAGGCTCTCGCCCTTGTTGACGCTGGAGTCCTTGACCGTGAACGTCATGACGTCGGCCGACAGCCGCTTGGCCGCCGTCTCGAACGAGAGTCGGGTGCGCGTGGAGTCCTCGAAGAAGAGGTTGCACACCGTGCGGCCTCGCAGCGCCGGGACCCTCGGGTTCGGCCGGCGGCCCACCTCGGCCATCGTCGCCGTCAGCTCGAGCAGGCGGAGCACGCCGTCGGTGCCGATCTCCTCGATCGAGCGAAGGTGCTTCACGTCGAGCCCTTCACATCGCAGGGGCTGCGCCCCCGCACCCCATCACCGCCCGGCTCGCTGGCGCTCGCACGGTCGGTACGTCCTCGCTTCGCTCGGCCGTCGGTCGCTGGTACAGCTCGACGCCATCGTTCGTCGCACTGACCTCTTCGTGCCGGCTCGTGGGCAGGTTCTTGCCGACGTAGTCCGGCCGGATCGGCAGCTCGCGATGGCCGCGGTCCACGAGCACGGCCAGCTGCACCGCCCGCGGCCGTCCGTACTCGGCCACGGCGTCGAGCGCGGCGCGCACCGTCCGCCCCGTGAACAACACGTCGTCGACGAGCACGACCGTCGAGCCGTCGACATCCACGGGGAGAACGCTGCGCGCCGCCGGCGACACCGGCCGCAGGCCGATGTCGTCGCGGTACAACGAGGCGTCGATGCTGCCGACGGGGACGGGCCGCTCGATGCCGGCGATCTCGGCCGCCAAGCGCTCGGCCAGCCACACGCCGCCGGACTGGATGCCGAGGAGCACGACGCCGTCGAGGCCACGGTTGCGCTCGATGATCTCGTGGGCCATGCGGGTGGTGGCCCGCCGCACGTCGTCCGGGCTGAGCACCCGACGGCGCCACTCGTCCGTCGTCGTCAAGATCGTCCTTCCGTTCGGGCCTCACGGGACCCGCTTCACGGTCGATGGCACGGTAGCAGGGCCGCCGGGCGCACGGACCTGACGGTCGGGGCACCACTACGCTTCGGCGCCGCATGGCCTGGTCGCGCACGGCATCCCCCGGGCGCGCCGAGGCGGAGCACCCGGCCGCCGTCGAGCGCCGGGGCTCGGCGTTGCCGCCCCTTATCGGACGGGTGCTCGGCTCACGAACCCTGGTCTTCGTGCTCGTCGGTGCGCTGCTGTTCGTGCTCGCTCGCTCCCTGCAAGAACCGGGTCACGGGTGGGGTGACGACTTCGCCCTGTACATCAACCAGGCTCGCGGCCTGAGCGACGGGACCGCATCCACCGTCGTCGCCGACACCCGGTTCGCCATCGACAACTCGGCCTACTCCTCGTTCAGCCCGACGGTGTACCCGTGGGGCTTCCCGGCGCTCCTCAGCCCCGTGCTGGCGACCGGCGGCATCGACTACGCCGCGCTCAAGCTGATCCCGACGCTGAGCTTCGTCGGCGGCGTGCTGATCCTCTATTTGCTGCTCGAGTCGCGGCTGTCGCGCCTCGAAGCGGTGGCCGTGGCGGCGTTCTTCGGCCTGAACGTGTGGTATCTCGGCCGCACCGACCAGGTGCTCAGCGACCTGACGTTCTGGTTCCTGATGCTGCTCACGCTGTACGTGCTGGACCGACGGGTGCGCACAGACCGTTTGCTGGTCGGCAACGGCGCACTGGCCGCTGCGCTGTGCGCGTTCGCCGCCTTCAACGTGCGCCGCGAGGGTGTGCTGCTGCTCGCTGCGCTGGCCGCCGCGCAGCTCGTGGCCGTCGTCGCCGAACGTCGATCCGGGCGGCCGGCGTTCGATCGAGCCCGCTGGCAGGCCGTCCTCCTGCCCTACGCCGTCTTCGCCGCCGGCGCCGTGGCGCTGCAGCTGGCCCGGCCGGCGCCGATCCTCAACCCGAGCGAGGACGTCGGCGAGTCCGGCCTGCAGCACGTGGGCTTCAACGTCGACTTCTACTACGGCCCGCTGACCGAGTTGCTCGGCTTGAAGGATGCCGGCCCGGGCGACCCGACGTTGTACGGGAGCACGGCGCTCGCCTCCGTCGTGCTCGTCGTGGTGCTCGGCCTCGCCGTCGTCGGCGTGGTCGCCGCACTCGTGCATCAGCCCGGGCGCGACGTCCACCTCGTGGTGGCGCTGCTGCTGATCGCACTGGCCGTGCTGACGCAGCCGTTTCGCGAGGGCCGCTACCTGATCACGCTGGTGCCGCTGGTGCTGTACTTCACGCTGCGCGGCGCCAGGACGCTGCTCGGGGGCATCAGCGGCCGGCGGCCGCTCGGCGTGATGGCTGCGGCGCTGCCGACGATGCTCCTGATCCCGATGTTCGTGCCGCTCGTCGAGGACACCAAGCACGCCTTCGACTACCACCGCGAGTACGAGTTGGTGTCATGGGGACCCGTCTCCCCCGATGCCCAGGGGTTGTTCGCCGCCGTCGAGACGTACACCGATGCGCGTGACGTCGTGGTCTTCTTCCAGGCCCGCACGATGAACCTGTACACGCGGCGGCGGGCCATCCAGGGCAACAGCATCCCGATGATGGTGGAGCGCGGCGACTGGTACGCGATGTCGCGCGACAGCGACTACATCCAGACCCCGCTGACCGACGAGCAGGCCGCCGAGCTCGGCTTCGAGAAGGTCTGGGAGAACCCGTCGTTCGTGCTCTGGAAGATCCCGGAACGCCCCGCTCCGCCGCCCGTCGCGACGCCGTGAGTCGGGCGGGTCGCGCCTGCGCCACAGTCTGCGGCTGAGGCGCGGCATTCGTCACCAAACCCGCAGACTGCTGCCCACGTGCCACAAACCTGCAACCTCAGCAGCACTCTGCGGATTTGGTGCGCAAGTTCGCAACCGCAGCCGCAGTCTGCAGCTGAGGTGCGTCAGGGCGGTGCGGGGCGCAGGTCTTTGGCGAGGGTCGACAGGACGCCGTTGATGAAACGGCCGCTGTCGTCGGTGGAGGAGCGCTTGACCAGCTCGACGGCCTCATCGATCACCACAGCCACGGGCACGTCGGGACGCTCGGCCAGCTCGAAGGCGCCGATGCGCAACACGTTGAGGTCTAACACCGGCATGCGCGCCAGCGCCCAGCCCTTGGCCCTGGCGGCGATGGCGTCGTCCAGCCGCACCCGGTGCTCGTCGACGCCGCGCACGAGCAGCTGCGTCAGCTCATCGGGCACGACGATCTGGCGCTCGAGCACGTCGATCGGCGAGATCGCCTTGGCGTGAGCCTCGTACAGCACGTACAGCGCCCGCTCCCTGGCGTCGGAGCGCCGGTCCGGCTGTTTCATGCCGACTGTTCGCTCGCTTGACTCAACCGTCAGCTCGGTCCATCAGCTGGGATGCTCGCTCACACTCAGACGCGTGTGATGTAGTCGCCGCTGCGGGTGTCGACCTTGATCCGGTCGCCGACCTCGACGAACAGCGGGACGGACACCGTCTTGCCGGTCTGCAGCTCGGCCGGCTTGCGCGCCCCGGAGACCCGGTCACCCTGAACGCCCGGCTCGGTCTGCGCCACGGTCAGCTCGACCGAGGCCGGGAGCTCGACGCCGATGATCTCACCCTGGTACGTGGCGATCTGCACCACGGCCTGCTCGGTGAGGTAGTCGGCGGCCGTCCCCAGAGCGGTGCGCGGCACGGTCAGCTGGTCGTAGGTCGAGGTGTTCATGAACACGTAGTCGTCGCCGTCGCGGTAGAGGAACTGCATGTCCTGGCGGTCGACGATCGCCTGCTCGACACGAATGCCGGCGTTGAACGTCCGCTCCAGCGTGCTGCCGCTGCGCAGGTTGCGCAGCTTGGTCCGCACGAAGGCCCCACCCTTGCCCGGCTTGACGTGCTGGAACTCAACGACCTGGAACAGACCGTTGTCGAGCTGGAGGGTGATCCCTGTCTTCAGGTCGTTGGTCGTGATGGCAGGCATGGCGAATCCTTGGGCAGTCCGGTGAGGGTCCGGCACCCCGTGGCGGTGACGGCGACGAGGTCCTCGATGCGGAACCCGCCGAAGCCTCCACGATAGAGGCCCGGCTCGATCGTGACGACGTCCCCCTCGACGAGGCGGTCCTCCGAGATCGTGGTCTCGAAGGGGTCCTCATGGATGTCGAGGCCGACGCCGTGGCCGGTGCCGTGCACGTACCAGTCGGCGTACCCGGCATCGGCGAAGATGTCCCGGCACACCGCATCGACGGCGCGTGCCTCGACACCCGGCGCGACGGCGGCGAGCCCGGCCCGCTGGGCGAACAGCACAAGGGCGTAGATGTCGACCTGCTGCGCCGTCGGCTCGCCGACCACGAACGAGCGCGTCATGTCGGAGTGGTAACCGTCGACCAACGCGCCGACGTCGATGACGACCGTGTCGCCTTCGACGATGCGGCGGCGGCCGGTTTGGTGGTGCGGGCGGGCGGCGTGGTCGGGGCCGCTGGCCACGATGGTGTCGTAGCTGGGCCCGTCGGCGCCCAGCCCGCGCATGGTGTGCTCCAGCTCGTCGCGGATGTCGGCCTCCGTCGGCTTGTCGGGGAGGAACGGAGCGACCTTGGCCAGCGCGCCATCGGCCAGCTCGGCGGCGAGGGCGATGCGGGCCACCTCGCCCGTGTCCTTGACGCGCCGCTGGCCGGCGATCGTGCCGCCGTCGGGTTCGAGGTCGAGGTCCTTGGTGAGGTCGAGCCACGCGGCATGCGACAGGTGACCAGCCTCGGCGCGCACCGGCGCGGACGTGCCGGAGGCGGCGGTGACGAGCCGGTCGCGGACCTCGGCGCGGGTCCGGCCCGTGACGACGTCGGCGTCGACTCCGACCCGGGCCAGGTCGGCCGCCGCCCGCTCCTCGTAACGCCCGTCCGTCACGAGCGTGAAGCGGTCCGGGCCGATGACGGCCCAGCCGAGCGAGCCGCCGAACCCGGTCAGCCAGCGCACGTTGGATGGTGTCGAGACGAGCAGCGTGGCGCCGTCGAGGACGGCCCGCACGGCGTCGGGGCGAGCGGCATGCCCGATGGGGGGCAACGCCTCGACTGCGTTCACTGATCATCCAGTCGCGCCGCAATCGCCCGCACGGCCAGCTCGTACCCGAGGCCGCCGAGCCCGACGATCGTCCCGTCCGCCACGGGCGCGACGACACTGGTGTGGCGCCACGGCTCGCGGGCGTTCGGGTTGGACAGGTGCACCTCGATCACGGGTCCCTCGAAGGCAGCCAGCGCGTCGTGGAGGCTCCAGGCGTAGTGGGTCAGAGCGCCCGGGTTGATCAGGATCGCCGCGTGCCGCCCCCTGGCGGCGTGGATGGCGTCGACCAACACGCCCTCGTGGTTGCTCTGCAGCGCTTCGACGCGCAGCCCGGCTTCGGCCGCCGCCTTCTCGACCCGGGCGAGGTGGTCGGCCAGGGTGGCCGGACCGTACACCTCCGGTTCACGAGTGCCGAGCAGGTTGAGGTTCGGACCGTGCAGCACGAGCACCGACGGGGCGTCCACCGGTCCCACCGTAGGTCCTACTTCTGGAAGTCCTCCGGGTTGACGTGCTCGATGAAGTCGCGGAACTCGTCGATGATCTCCTCCGCCTCCTCCTCCGGCTCCGGCGTCGGCTCCTGGCCGACCTCGTCGAGCAGCTCCTCGGAGGCGAACAGGGGTGCCGAGCAGCGCACGGCGAGGGCGATGGCGTCGGACGGGCGGCTCGACATGACGGTGGCTTGTCCGCCCTCGCGACGCAGGTGCAGCTCGGCGAAGTAGGTGTGCTCACGCATCTCGGTCACGACGACCTGTTCGAGCTTGACGCCGAGCTCGGTGAGGACCTGGAGGAACAGGTCGTGCGTCAGCGGCCGGGGTGGTGTCACCCCTTCGAGGGCGTAGTGGATCGACGTCGCCTCCGGGGTGCCGATGTAGATCGGCAGGAGGCGCTGGCGGCCGGACTGCTCCCGCAGGAGGACCATCGGCGTGTTGGCCGGGATCTCGACTCGCACCCCGACCAGCTCGAGCGGCACCACGGCTGCGATGGTATCCGGGGCGGCCGACCGACGACGGGCGGACGGACGAGAACGGTTGGTCTCGCTCAGACGGCCACGACTGTTCGCTCGCTTGACTCTGCCGTCAGCTCGGTGCTCCGGGCCGGAGGCTCGCTCACACCTCCAGGTGGCGGCGCAGGGCGGAGCGGGTCAACGCAGCGCGGAGGCGGGCGCCGAGGGCGTCCAGCTCGCGCAGCCGTTCGGCCGCCTGCGACCTGGCCTGCGGGTTGCGCTGGCGCAGGGCGGGCAGGATCAACTGCTCGTAGAGGCCCGACTCCCGCTCGGCCGAGGTGCGGAACGACCGCAGGTGGCGGGCGTCGACGCCGGCGCGCAGGAAGCCACCGGCGGCGGCGACGATCTCAACTGCGTCGTCCCCGTAGAGGTCGCTGCTGCCCCCTCGCCGGGCGACGACGCCGTACTCCTCCAGCTGGGACAGCTCGTCTGGCGTCACGGCGGCCAGCGCGCACAGCTCGTCCCGGTTGACCAGCACGCCGGGGACGCGTGGGTCGTCGGTCGCCGCCGAAGGCGAAGCCGGTTCGGTGCGCCGCGCCGGGGCCGGTTCGTCACGTGCCGCAGGCGGCGCGCCGGTGGGTGTCGCCGGTGTTGCCGGCGTGGACGGCACGGTCGATCGGGAGGGCGGCGGCCGGGTCGGCGCCGGCGCCGCCATCACCGTCGTACGGCTGCGATCGCGTCCTGACGACGGGTGCTTGGCCAGGCTGGCCGGCGTTGGGCCCTCCGGCTCGGGCGCACCCTTCGGCGGCGTCGGATCGGACGGCTCGATCTCGCCGGAGTCGATGCGGTCCTTGATGACGCGCAGCGGGAGGAACTTCTCCCGCTGCTCACGCAGGATCAGTCGGAGCAGCTCGACATCGTCGTGGAAGAACTTGCGGTAGCCCGACGGCGTGCGCTCGGGCTCGATCAGGCCCTGGCTCTCGAGGAAGCGGATCTTGGAGATCGTGACGTCGGGGAACTCCTCGAGCAGCAGGCCGAGGACCTCGCCGATCGACAGGTGGGAGCCGCCCGGTTCAGCCATCGGCGCGCTCGAACAGCACCAGGCGGAACTTGCCCACCTGCAACTCGTCGCCGTGGTGCAGCACGGCCCGCTCGATGCGCTCCTGGTTGACGTACGTGCCGTTCAACGAGCCGGCATCCGTCGCCACCCATCCTTCGTCGGTGTTCTCGACCGCCACGTGCCGCCGGGAGACGGTGATGTCGTCGAGCATGATTTCGCTGTCGGGGTGACGGCCCAGCCGCGTGACGCCATCGTTGAGGGCGAACCGGTCGCCGGCCTGGGCCCCGGAGCGAACGATGAGCATCGCGGTGTCGGGCGGCAGTTCGCCGAGTGTCACGACGACCTCGTCGTCGCCACCGGGCGCCTCTTGCAGCGGATCGACGGCGGTCAGGGTGACGGTGTGGTCGGCGGACACGTCGAGCGGCGCGCCGCAGCTCGAGCAGAAGGCGCTCTCGGGCGGGTTCCGATGACCGCAGTTGTTGCAGAAGGTGTCGGTCACCTCACCCCTCGATGAGCTGTCGGTACGCGGCGGCGTCGAGTAGCTCGTCGTACTGCTCCGGCGCGCTCATCTCCATCGTGCAGATCCAGCCGTCACCGTACGGATCGTCGTTGAGCGCCTGTGGGTTGTCGGCCAGCGCGTCGTTGACCTCGACGACGGTGCCGGAGACCGGTGCGTAGACGTCGGACACGGACTTGGTGCTCTCGATCTCCCCGAACGTTTCCCCCGCCTCGAGCGTGGTCCCGGCCGTCGGCGCTTGGACGAAGACCACGTCGCCGAGGGCGTCCTGGGCGTAGTCGGTCACGCCGACGCGCACGACGTTGCTCTCGCGGCCGACCCACTCGTGATCGCTCGAGTACCTGAGCTGGTCGGGCACGTTCATGGGTGATCACCGTATCGAAACGTGGCGGTGCGCTCGGCGGGCGCGCTCAGCTGGTGGCGGCGGCGCGGGCCCGGCCGGCGGCGATGCCGGCACGGATCTTGGGGATGT
Source organism: Ilumatobacteraceae bacterium (assembly GCA_051005355.1). Lineage (GTDB taxonomy): Bacteria > Actinomycetota > Acidimicrobiia > Acidimicrobiales > Ilumatobacteraceae > JALZMG01. The sequence goes on along the minus strand of JBPCJL010000264.1, from coordinate 1,394 downwards.
AGCCGACGGCGGTGTACAGGCTGAGGGCGAGGCCGGGGACGGCGAGGATCCAGGAGGCCACCTCGAAGAACGTCGCGCCGGCGATGTCGCTCTCGCCGAGCATGAAGCCGGGGATGGCGAACATCAGCAGGAGGGTGGCGACCTTGCCGAGGTAGGTGACGTCGAAGCGGGCCATGCCGAAGGCGACGGTGGCGATGACGATGGTCCCGCCGACGAGGATCTCGCGGGCCAGCACGATGGCGAGGAACCAGGCCGGGCCGGCGTCGTCGATGATGATGGCGATGATGGCGACGATGAAGAGCAGGCGGTCGACGGTGGGGTCGAACTTCTTGCCGAACTCGCTGACCTGTCCCATCCGGCGAGCGAGGTAGCCGTCGACCCAGTCGGTGGCGCCGAGCCCGCCGAGGAGCCACGCCGCGTAGGCCCGGTCGTCGCGGCCGAACAGCAGGTACAGGAACAGCGGCAGGCAGAGCAGCCGGAGGAAGGTGACGACGGTCGGGACGGTCAGGACCCGGTCGGTCTCGGGAGCCCCGGGGAGGCCCGGCAACGGCTCCATCGGGCCGATGGTAGGAGGTCGGTCGTAGTGTCCGGCCCGTGCCGACCGTCTTCAGCCGGATCATCGCCGGGGAGCTGCCGGGGACGTTCGTGTGGCGTGACGAGCGGTGCGTGGCGTTCCTTTCCATCAACCCGCTGGCCCACGGGCACACGCTCGTGGTGCCGATCGACGAGGTCGACCACTGGGTGGACGCATCGAACGACCTGGTGGCCCACCTGTTCGAGGTGACCCGGATCATCGGCGTGGCCCAGCGGGCGGCGTTCGACTGCGCCCGGGTCGGCGTGATCATCGCCGGCTACGAGGTCCCCCACGCCCACATCCACGTCATCCCCACCAACTCGATGGCCGAGCTCGACTTCGCCAACGCCGCCCGCTCCGCCGACCCCACCGACCTCGCCGCCGCCGCCCAGTCCCTCCGCGCCCACCTCCCGTAAACGCGTTCTGACGAAGTTTCGGTGTCGTTTTCGACATCGATTCCGCCATGGAATGTCGTCGTTCCGCTTCCGCTTTGTGGTGACACCCAGTGGGGTTGTGATCAATCGTCCAACCGTCCTTGCCCTGTTCACCTCTCAACACTCGGTGGCCACCGTCGACCAGCTCCTGGAGCTGTCCGTGTCAATGAGCGCGATCGCCCGCGCCCGCCGTCAGGGGACGGTCGTCAACGTCCTGCCCGGGGTGGTGCGCCTGGCGGGCACCGAGGAGTCGTTCGTGTCCAAGGCGATGGCGTTGCAGCTCCACGTCGGCGACACCGGCTACGTGAGTGGGGTCAGCGCCGGCGTCCTGTACGGGTTGCGCGACATGCCACGGCATCCGATCGAGATCACCGCCCGCCAGCAGC
>JBPCJL010000263.1:0-8114 GCA_051005355.1 Ilumatobacteraceae bacterium | reverse complement strand
GTCCCCAGGCGGAGGCCGAGGAGCGGCGTCGCCAGCGCAAAGAAGAACACGGTGCCGGCGACGACCCCCAGCCACGGGCGGCGCTGGATCGTCCGGCTCCACCGGTAGGCGAGGGTCTCGCGCACCGGCTTCGACAGCCGGTGCGGCACCGTCTGGCGGAGCGGGTGGACGGCGAAGCTGACGAGCAGGGTGACCGCGGCGAGGCCGGCCCCGACCGCTGAGAGGGCCGGCACGCCGATGCCAATGCCGAGCAAAGCGACGGCGACGAAGCCGGCGACGACCAGACCGCGCCAGCGGGTGACCTCGACCCGTTCCCGGGCGAAGCCCAAGAGGGCGGGGAGGAGGGTGATCGAGGTGATCATCGTGACCAGCACCGTGACGGCGACGCCGATGCCCAACCCACCGACCCATCCGATCCCGATCAGCAGCAGCCCGAGGAGCGACACGACGACGGTGACGCCGGCGAAGATCACGGCCCGGCCGGCGGTGTCCATCGCGGTGATGGTCGCCTCGCGTGGCGAGCGGCCGGCGTGGAGCCCTTCCCGGTAGCGGGTGACGATGAACAGGGCGTAGTCGATGCCCACGCCGAGGCCGATCATGGCCCCGAGGAAAGTGGTGAAGTCGGGGATGTTGAAGACGTTGCTGAGGATGGCGATCAGGCCCATCCCGGCCCCGACGCCGCCGAGGGCGACGGCGATGGGCAGGCCCATCGCGAGCACGGAGCCGAAGGCGAGGATGAGCACGACGACGGCGAAGGCGAGGCCGATGAACTCGGTCGCCGGCGGTTCGAACACGGCGAGGGCCGTGCCGCCGGGGAGCACCTCGAGTCCCTCGATGGCGGGTGCGTCGTCGGCGATCGCCTTGCCCAGGGCCGCCGACTCGGTCAGGTCGACATCGGCGGCGAGGTTGACCTGGGCGTAGGCGAGCTGCCCGGCCAGCGGACCCTGGCGGGCGATCTGCGACGCGCCCTGCTCGGCGTAGGGGGAGACGACCGTGGCGCCGGGGTGCTGGGGGTTGCCGTTGTCGTCGGGGAACCCGGCGTTGACGGTGCCGAAGAGGTCCTCCATGCCGGCGACGACGGCCGGGTCCTCGATGCCCTGGTCGGCGCGGAAGACGATCGTTCCCGACGCCCCTCCCGCGCCGAGCTCGGCGAAGTACTGCTCGAGTACGTCGAAGCCGTCAGCGCTCTCGGAGTTGGGGATGTCGGTGGACGCGTCGTAGGCGGCGCCGATCGTGCTGGCGGCGCCGAACACCACGAGCAGGGCGGCGAACCAGAGGCCGACGGCGGCGCGGCGGTGGTCGAAGCACCACGCCCCGATCTGGGCCAGGCGGCTTGGTCGCCGAGGAGCGGGGTTGGATCGCGGAGGTGTCACCCGTCCGACGGTGCCGGTGGCGGGTCGGGGCGGGGTGGGGGACCGGTTGTGTTTCGGTTGAGGGCGATTGAGACTGGGCTCAACCCGGGCACGACCGGGGGTCGGACGGACCGCAACCGCGCCGAGCGCACGCTCGGGGACATGGACGTCCTGACGACCGCAACGGAAGGGAGCATCGTCCCAGTGCAGATCCGGCTCTTCGGCGGCGTCGTCGCGGCGACCGACGACGGCGAACCGGTCGACGTCGGCCCAGCGAAGTGCCAGGCCGTGCTGGCCGTGCTCGCCCTGTCGCCCGGTTCGGCAGTGCCGGTCGCCCGGATCGTGCGGCTGGTGTGGGGCGATCGGCCTCCGCGCACCGCGGACAATACGCTCCAATCGTACGTCACGCGCCTGCGCAAGGGTCTCGGTCCGGACTCGATCGTGCGTACCGGTGTCGCCTATCGCCTGGACGTGGCGGCGGCCTCGGTCGACGTCGCGCGGTTCCAGCGGTCGGTGGTATTGGACGACACGGAGGCGGCCCTGGCCGAGTGGACGGGCACCCCGCTCGCCGGCCTCGACGCCGACGGCCTCACGGCGACCGTCGACGGGCTGGTCGAGCAGTACCTGGGAGCGGTGGAGACCGACCTGGCGCGGCGCATCGAGGCCGACGCCCGCAGTGTTGTCGGTCCGCTGACCGAGCTGACGGCGACCTACCCGTTCCGCGAGGGGCTGTGGGCGTTGCTGATGACGGCGCTGTACCGGGTGGGACGCCAGGCCGATGCCCTCGCCGCCTATCGCCGGGCTCGCCACCACCTCGTCGAGGATCTGGGCGTCGAACCGGGCCCGCGGCTGCGCGAGCTGGAGGCACTGATCCTGGGCCAGGACCAGCAGCTCGGCGTCGATCGGTCATCGAGGGCAACGACGCCGGGCCTCCCGTCGGGGACGGTGACGTTCGCGTTCTGCGACGTCGAGGACTCGACGCGCCTGTGGGCCGCGCACGGTCGCGAGATGGCCGAGGCGATGGCTCGCCACGACGCCCTCGTCACCGCGGCGGCCGATCGTCACGGCGGGTACGTCTTCGCCACCGGTGGCGACTCGTTCGGCGTGGACCTCCACCGGGCGCGCGACGCGAACGCCTGGGCCGGCGAGCTGCAGGCCGCGATCGAAGGTCAGCAGTGGCCCGGCCACCTCGAGTTCGGGGTGCGCATCGGGCTGCATACCGGTGAGACCGAGGAGCGGGGGAAAGGCTATTTCGGGCCGGCCGTGATCATCGCGGCGCGGCTCGCCGCCGCCGGACACCGTAGCCAGACGCTCGTCTCCGGCGTGACGGCGGCGCTCCTCGACGGCGCCAACCTGCGTGACCTCGGGAGGTTCCGCCTGGAAGGCGTCGTCGGGGAGCAGCGGATCCTCCAGCTCGGCGACGGCAGGCACCCACCGCTACGAACCGACGGCAGTCGTCGAGGGAACATCCCTCGCTGCCTGGGTCGGCTGATCGGCCGCGACGATGACCTCGATCTCATCGGCGCGGCACTGGCCACGTCCCCGATCGTCACGCTGGTGGGGCCGGGAGGGATCGGCAAGACGCGGCTCGCCCTGGCCGCCGCCGACCGGGCCGACGTCGACGCCGGCGCCGCCGGGGGTGGCGGCGCATGGCTCGTGGAGCTGGCGGCGCACGGTTCCTCCAGTGACGTGCCGCGGGCCGTGGCCAACGTCCTCGACGTCCGGGAGAGTGTGGGTCGGACGCTGACCGCATCGATCGTCACGGCCCTGCAGTCGCACCGCGCGCTGCTCGTGCTGGACAACTGCGAACACGTCATCGACGGTGCGGCGGCGATGGCCCGGGCCGTCGCCGAGGGCTGCCCGGACGTCAGGGTGCTCGCCACCTCGCGTGAAGGCCTCGGCCTGCGCGACGAACAGCTCGTCGTCGTCGCCCCACTGGAGCCAGCGGGATCCGGTGTCGAGCTGTTCAACGAGCGGGCGGCGGCAGCCTCGGCGGCGTTCGACCCGGATGCCGACCGCGACGAGGTCGCGGAGATCTGCCGGCGCCTCGACGGCATCCCGCTAGCGATCGAGCTGGCCGCGGCGCGCACCAGGAGCCTCTCACCGGTGGAGCTGGTCGAGCGGCTGGATGATCGCCTGCGGCTCCTGACCGGTGGCCGGCGGGCCAGCGTCGAGCGGCATCGCACGCTGCGGGCGACCATCCAATGGTCGTTCGACCTGCTGACGCCGGCGCAGCAGGCGATGTTCCGGATCCTGTCGATATTCGCCGGCCCGTTCGATCGTGGCGCGGCCGAAGCGATCGCCGTGGACGCCGATCCCGTCGACGTCGACGATCTGCTCGGTGACCTCGCCGACCGGTCGATGCTGGTCGTCGAATCCGGGCCGTTCGGGCGCCGGTTCCGGCAGCTCGAGACCATGCGCCAGTTCGCCGCCGAGCAGCTCGCCGAGGACGGCGACACCGACGTACTGGCGGCGCGCCACGCGCGGTGGTGCCTCGACGAGGTGATCGCAATTCGCAGGCTCCTCGAGGGGCACGATGAGATCCACGGCGTCACCCGCCTCGACGAGCTGTGGCCCAACCTCCGGGGCGCGGTCGACTGGGCGTGCGCCATCGGCGATCTCCGGCTGGCGACCGCACTGATCGGTCCCGTCGCCGCCGAGATCTACCTGCGCAGCCGGAGCGAGATCGGCGACTGGGCCGAGCGCATCCTCGCCATCACGCCGCCCGACCACGAGGACGTCATCGCCTTCGGACTCACGTGGGCCGCCCGTCGGTACATGCGGAACCTGGACCTGGACGGTTACGAGCGCCTCGTCGGCCGGTACGGGGAGCCAGATCGACCCATGATCCGCTACGCCCGAGCGTTCCTCACCGACGACTACGAGGGGCGGGCGGAAGCGGCGGCGTGGGCGGTGACTGAGCTGCGCCGGCGCGGCGAGCACTACGTCGCGGACCTCAACGAGCTCGTTGCGGTGGGTCTCACCTGGCTCATGTCCGGGCGGTTGGAGGAGCACGATGCGCTCGTCACCGCGCTGGTCGAGCGTTTTCGCGTCCATGGCCCGCCGACCGGTCTGCAGTGGGCATTGACGTATCTCGGCATCTCGGCGTCGGTGCAGGGCCGGCACCTCGAGGCCGCCCAGTTCTACGAGGAGGCGGCCGGCGTCGACGTTCCCGACCGCACGCAGACGCTGAAGAACCCCCTGGCCGCTGCGGGCGCCCTCCGTCGTGGTGACCAGTCAGGGGCATTCCACATGCTCCGCTCCTACATCGCCGACGTCCTCGACACCGACAACGTGTACGTCGGCAAGTTCGCCTGCATCGAGTTCGCCAAGATGATGGTCAAGGTCGACCGCCTTCCGGAAGCGGCGCGCATCCTCGGCTTCCTGGAGGCGACCGACTCGCTCGACCTCGCCGGCCTCCAGTCGCGCGTCACCGGCCCCACCGCCGCCGACCCCGCCATCGTCCGCGAGCGGGCGACGGGTCGCAACCTCGACGACCGGGGCGCGCTGACGTTCATGCGCGACGTCCTCGACCGACTGCTGGACGACACCTCCGACGCGCGCGACTGACCGATTTCCTCAACTGTTGACGCAAGCCGGTCATCCCGCCCGAGACGCCTCTCGACCCCATCCAGCCGCCGACCGTCCCGCAGCCGGAACCTCCTCTGGCAAGTCGCCGACCGGTGCGACACAACCGTGAACTGCCCGGAGGGACGTCCCGATTGACCGGTTCGGTGACCTGTCCCGATGACGGAATGTCAACCGGGTCACCACGCACGTCGCCGAGTAGGTACGCCCACCGAGGTGGTGTCCGGATAACCCGGCTGCGGCATGTGCTCGCCACCGGGCATAACGCCGGTTTGAGGGCGCCGTCGACTCGCTGCAAACGGGTCGGCGCTTGCTCCAGCGAGCGCTCCAGATTCGGCAGAGTTCCGTGCGGGTGGCGACGGCCTCGTCGATGGCCGCGGTGACTGCGCCCGGATGCGGCACTCTTCTGCGCGACCGCTCCGAACGGCCGCGCCGATCAATCGGTAGCGCAGGAATGCTGACGGTCTCGGACACCGGCGCTGAGTTGGATCGATTGTCGGCAGCGGGGACGAGTCGGCCGAGCTCGGGTCCGGCCAGTTGCGATCTGGCAGTTGCGTGACGTCAAGTGAGGGCATCGACGGCCGACCGAAGGTCGTTGATCTCGCCCTTCTCGACCTCGGCGGCGGCGACCAGCTCGTGCACCAATGCGGGAAACAGGACGATGAGCGGATCCTGAAGCGCAGCTGGATCGCCGTAGGCGCTGATGATCCGATCCCGCAGACGGTCCGTGAGCCGTGCGATGCGTTCAAGACGCTCGAAGGATCTACCGAGCCTCGCTCGCAGCGCTGGATCACTGACGAGTGCAACCACGTCGGCGCGCACCATCTCCCACGTTTCGAGATCGAGTCCGGCTTCGGCCTCGGGGTAGACCTGGACCTCGTCCTCCTTCAGGTCGCTCCACAGCGCATGGAGGCGTGCGGCGTTGCCGTCGAGCCAAGAAACGATCGTCGCTGCCACCTGCCGTCTTCGGTCCTCGCTCGCGCTCGCAATCGTTCGCTCCTCGTGTCGTCGCACCCAACGTTCGATTTCCCACGCTGCAAGTGCGCCGAGCAGAACTCCAGCACTCGTCGCGGCGAAGTCGGGCCAGAACGCTGGCCAGAACGACGGCTCGTCGCCGCCCAACCCGACCAGCGCCTCACGCATTGCATGAAAGGTAAGCGGACCCACGGTCAACGCCTTAGAACCGTGGGGCTGCGGCGCAAGCTCCGGCTCGACCGATAACGCCGCGTCCGGTACGACTCGGGTGATCCCGCTCCTCATCAGGCAACCAGAGCGAGCCCTCAGCGTGCCGGTCGAACGGTCCGTGCTCCCGCAGCTTCACAGCAGCGTCTGTGCAGGGCGCGTCCTCGAACGTGCGGCGGTCCGGCCGACGAGGCGTCCTCCAAGCGCGGGTCGAGGACGCGCCGCCGCTCGCGACGTTGGTGTCCGGAAACGCGCGTCCTCGAACGTGCGAATCGACAGCCGTGAGCCCATCCGGGAAGTGCCGTTCCTCCCGCTGCCGCCAGCAAGCACGAGTTGGGTAGCGGAATGGGACCTGTGCGCCATATCGACGGCTCGGCGCTCGGCAGCCGCCGACGCCCGCACCGCCGGCGAAGGCGACGTAAGGGACGCGCTGGTCGACACGGACGCGCCCAGAACGGGCGAGGACGAGGTGCCCGAATATCGCGGGGGTAATCCCGAGCCGCGCGTCCTGGATCGCCGGCCCGACGGCGCCAACGAACGCACACGAGCGACATCGGTCGCCGACACCACGGAGCGTCGATGGGCAGCTGTGGACTGCGGGCTCAGTTCAGAGAGGGTGTGCAGCAGGCCTCGCCCTTCCATGCGTCGCGGCCCTCCTTGAGTGCAACGCCGGCGATGACGAGCCCGGCAATCGGATCAGCCCACGACCATCCGAACAGACTGTTCAGGACCAGGCCCACGAGCAGAACGGCCGACAGGTAGGTGCACAGCAGCGTTTGCTTGGAGTCGGCAACCGCCGTCAGCGAACCGAGTTCGTGGCCGGTCCTGCGTTGGGCGTACGAGAGGAACGGCATGACGAGCAGGGACACGGAGGCGAGCACGATGCCGACGGTGGAGTGCTCGGCCTCGGCCGTTCTGAACAGGGCGCGCAGCGACTCGACGCAGACGTAGGCGGCGAGCGCGAAGAACGACCAGGCAATCACCCGCAGCGCAGTCCGCTCACGGGTTTCGGGATCACGGGCCGAGAACTGCCAGGCGACGATCGCCGCGGAACTGACCTCGACGACCGAGTCGAGCCCGAAGCCGGTCAGGGCGGTGGAGCTGGCGATTGTGCCCGCGGTGATGGCGATGATCGCTTCGATCGCGTTGTAGCCGATCGTGGCGGCGACGAGCAGCCGGACGCGCCGGTTGAGTACCTGTCGACGGTCGGTTGAGACGGTCGGCGCGCCGACGACGACCTCATCCGAGCAGCACGCGTCGTCGTTCGTCGCACGGAGTGGGACCGGCGAGGCCGCCGACTCGATTGCCATCAGTCGGGGAAGCAGCGGTATTCGTCGGAGGCCGGACAGGCGGTGGGATCGACGACCAGCACGAGGTCGAGGAGATCGTGTAGCGCTCGGGCGAGTTTCCGGTCGGCCAGTTCGTAGCGCACGCGGCGGCCCTCGGGCTGTGCGACCACGAGGCCGCATCCGCGCAAGCATGACAGGTGGTTGGACACGTTGGCCCGGGTCAGTCCTAGTGCGTCGGCCAATTCGGACGGGTAGCCCGGGCCGTTCACCAAGGCGACGAGGAGACGACGCCGTGAATCGTCAGCGAGCGCCAGCCCGACTCTCGCCAAGGCGTCCACGTTCAGGGCCGTCGGTGCTGCCACCTCGCGAACGATACAGCGCTCAGTAAACCGTTGGGAAGTGCGTTGAGTGCTGGAACGCCCTGGACGGACGCTGCAGCCGCTGCGGCGGCGCCCGGAACGAGCCAGGCGGGGTGTCCGAGTTCGACGGCGACAATCGTGCGCCGCCGCGCCCGCAAACGCCGGCTCAGAAGCGCTTCAGGTCGGTCATCGACTTCGCTCGGCAACCTCGAGGAATGCTTCGCCGTCGTGGTTGTCGAAGTCGCGAAGGTTGAGCAACCCGGTGGACACGCGCTCGATGAACCCCCATTGCCACACCGCTTCCGGATCGAGGTCGCACCACAACGCCAGTTGCTCGGCGCGCT
>JBPCJL010000262.1:0-3836 GCA_051005355.1 Ilumatobacteraceae bacterium | reverse complement strand
CCTGCCCGACGCACAGGGTGGGGGTGGCACTGGGACGAGGCGACTCCGTCCACCGTGGTGTGAGGTCCGAGATCAGCGACACGTGTTCATCACAACCGAACGGAGTCGCAGGGACGTGGCACCGCGTCCGCGCCCGGCGCGGGACACGCCATGGGACGGGCGGGGGACGGCCGCGACGGCATGATGGTTGACATGTCTCCTACGATCTCGCTCTCACGTTTCTGCGTCTCCGCTGACGCCGGCCCCAAGGGCTGGAGGGCTGGCCCCAAGGGCTGGAGGGCTGGCCCCAAGGGCTGGTGACGCGCAAGGCCTGCGTCAGGCCCCAGCAGCTGTCCCCCGCATGAGATCTTGACGACGTCGCCTCGCCGCACTCGGTAGCGCACCGCCCATCTCGCGGGCAACCTCGGCCGCATCGTCCAGGACGGCAACCGCTGCGGCGACGCGATCCTGCATCGTGAGCAGCTCGGCCAACCTGACGTACCTCGAATCGGTGTAACGGTCGAGTCGAAGCGCCCGCTCTGCCAGGGACTGGGCGAGGGGAAAGTCGCCTGCATCTTCAGCTTGAACTGAGAGCAGATCAAACAGTCCGATCAATTGCTGTTCGGCGCTGCGTCTCGTCGTCACTGCCCACTCGTCGTACTCGAAGTCCACGAAGACGGTGCCGTCGCCGACTGCGATGGCGTCGTGCGCCAGGCGGCCAGCCAGATCGGGGTCCGCACGCGCGGCGGCGAGCGCGTCGCTCGCCACGCGCTCAAACTCCAACAGATCGCACTCGACCGCTGGCGCAAGTCGCACACCCGATCCGGACCGCACGACGACGTCACCGACGACCCGGCGCAGCCGCAGGAGCACGTTGCGCAGTCGCGTCCGGCTCGTCTCGACCTCTTCGCCGGGCCATATTGACTCGCCAAGCTGGTCAAAGCTCGCCGAACCGCCATTGGCGAGCACGACGCCAACGAGTCGCTGTGGGTTGCCGCTGGGGATCAGCACCGAGTCGTTGCCGATGTGCGCTGTCATCGGCTCGCCGATCACACAGAGTCGACTTCGTCCGGAAGTGGCGGCTGGCGGATTCGGTCGCTCCGGCACGGAGGCGAGCCCGGCCGCCGCAGGCTGTCCGAGCAAGCCGTTCAACTCGCGCATGATGCGACCCTCGCCCATCGAGTCGGCATCGCTGAAGCCGAGTGCGATCAGCTCGTGTTGTGACTCCTCGAGGAAGTGTCGCGCTTGTTCGAGCGCACCCTGCCGCGCGGAGGCGTACGACGCCAAGAGCTTGATCCGCCACCAGTCGGCCGGAGGAGTGCCTCGCAAGACCGAATCGACATCTCCAAGCTTGCCTTGGCGGGCGTTCAGCAGAAAGGCGGTCGAGTTGACCTGATCGGGATAGACGGACCGTCGCGCCTCGGCGCGAGCGAGGTATCGCGCGGCTCGGTCTAGCTCGCCGAGCGCACCGAGGATGTTCGTCATGTCGCAGAGGAACGGCACGCCGTGCAGATCATCATCTTCGCTCAGGGCAGTGTTCTCGGCGCTGGCGATCCAGCGCAGCGTCGTTGGCAGATCGTCGCGGCGCGAGGCGACGAGTGCACGTCCCCACGCTGCTGCGGCGATCAGTCGAGGGTTCTCCCGCACGTAGCCGATGTCCGTGGCCCTGACAAACCTTGAATCCGCCGATTCGAGGCGGTTGGCGTTGTACAGCACGAACCCCTCGGACAGCGTCGTCATCGACCGCTCGGCGTCGGTCAATTCGGTCGTCGCTAGCAGCTGACCGAGCTGCGCAAGCGCCTCGTCGTAGCGGCCGAGTGGGACGAGCGCCCCCAGCGCAAGGTCCCGGCGACACGCTCGGGCCCGCGCCGGTTCGCCACAACCGTCCCACGCCGCAGCTGCGATGCGATAGCACTCGGCAGCGCGCTGAAGGTCGTGGCGGGCGTCCGAGGTGGTGCCGCATTCGGCAAGTACTTCGTAAGCCCGAGCGTACGTGCGATCCTCGCCGTCGGCGAGGTCGATGAGCGCCTGCCTGGCCCCTCGTTCGGCGTCCTGCCGGTGGCCATCGACGAGGCGCGCCCGTGCGGCCTCGACCGAGACACGGCGCCGCACGACAGGATCACCGTGCGCGGCCAGTTCGACCGCCCGGTCGATGTCGCGCGTCGCCGAATCGAGTCGCCCGATCGCTCTCGCCGCCGCCGCTCGCCGGAGCAGCAGCAGCGGTTGGCGTTCGGTCGCCGGACCGAGGCGGGCCAGAAGGCTGAGCAGTGTCGACGGTTCGACCGTCTCCGTGATCGACTCGCTGAGATCCATCACGAGCTGGATGGCCCGCTCCTGCTGGCCGGCGTCGAGCATCAGGTTCACGGCGTCGACGGCCCAGCCACGCTCGAAGAGCTCGGCGGAGAGCTCCTCGGCCATGGCGCGATCCACGGCGACGGTGCGGAACGAGGCCGGCAGCGCGAGCTCCAACCCGCCCGTCAGCTGGCGCTGAAGTGGGACACCAGCGGCCAGCGCGCGGTCGGTGAAACCCGGCCCGGCCAGCCGGTCGAGCAGCGATCGCTCGAGGCCGGGGGTGCGGGCGAGCAGGCCGACCATCGCTGCGTCGCGCCCGTGCAGTGCCTGCAGCACCTCGCCGGTCATCGCCCGGACCAGACGGGACACGACGGCTCCCAGGTCCGTGCTGCCCAGACGTCGCCCCTGTTCGAGCGCGGCAGCGATGATGCGCACGCAGCCGTCGGCGGCGTCGATCACGTGGGCCCGCTCGGTCGGCGTGGCGAGATCGTCCTCGAGGTCGGCGACGGTCAGCGTCATCGCGTGCGTGTCGATGACCAGCCCGTCGACGAGTGCCGCCGCTTCGTGGACCGCATCGGGCAGGAGCCGGCCGGCGATCAGCAACCTGGTGTCCGGCTCGGCGTCCTCGATCTGCTCGACGAGGCGTTCGACGGCGTCGGCGTCGAGGAGATGCGCGTCGTCGATGGCGACGGTGGTGCCGGGCGTGACGGGCGGGACGACGCCACGGACGCGTGCGGCGCCCTCACCGGCGGCGCGCCGGAGCAGCCATGACTTGCCGTAGCCGGACGGTGCTTCGACCAGCACCACACCGGGGGCGTCAGGCCCGGTCAGCCGACCCAGCAGCGGCGTGCGAGGGAGGCGCATGGGGTGGACACAGTGTAACCCCTGGTACGCACAAGTTGCCGCTTCGGCGACCTCGGCCGGACCGTCCATCCCTAGCCGTTGGCCGGGTGAAGATACGCCGATCATCCGATGTGCGCCGGTGCCTTAGTGGCGCAGCGTGGTGGACGACCGAGAGGAGTCAACCATGCACGCCTACTTCACCCTCCACCACGCCGACCAGCGGCAAGCGCAGCTGTTCCGTCGGCCGGCGGTGCGCCGTTGGCCGCAGGTGCGCCGCCGCCGGTCGCAACCGGCGCCGCCGATGGTGCTGCGCCTCGTCGTCCTGGCCGACACACGAGCGGGTGACGGCGACGCCGATCGTCGTGTCGCCTGAGGTCGGCGCCCGGCAAATGGTGCCGGATACCGTGGATCGCGTGCTGAGCGGACGCATCGGGATGAGTCCGATCATGATCGGACGGGCGGGCGCGATGCACCACCTGCTCGGCTTGATCGACGCCGCCGACGTCATGGCCGGGGACCAGCCGAGCGTGGCGCTGGTCTCGGGAGAGGCGGGGATCGGCAAGACGCGCCTCGTGCGCGAGGTGCTGGCGTCGATGCCGTCTCGGCTCACCACGCTGGTCGCTTCGGCGCAGCCGGGCTCGATGGGTCGCCCGCTCGATGCCCTCGCCGGCCTGGCGCCGCCCGGCGTCATCGGTGACGAGCAAGCCGACGCGGTGCTCGCT
>JBPCJL010000261.1:0-6664 GCA_051005355.1 Ilumatobacteraceae bacterium | reverse complement strand
CCTCCAACACGGCTGACCGTCTCCGAACCGGAGGGTTCAAGCGCACCGGAGGGTTTGCGGACCGGCAGGGGCGCAGGAAACCCTCCGGTGCCGCCAAACCCTCCGATGGATCAGGGCTCGGGTGCGTCGGGGGGTGGGGCGGTTGGGTCGAGCTCGAGGGGGCCGCCCTGGCCGAGGGTGCCGGCGCGGCGGTAGATGTCGAGCTTGGCCCGGGAGTCCTCGATGTCGAGGTTGCGCATGGTCAGCTGGCCGATGCGGTCGAGCGGCCCGAAGGCGCCGTCGTCGACCCGCTCCATCGACAGCCGGCCGGGCGCGTACGTCAGGTTGGGCCCGGTCGTGTCGAGCAGCGAGTAGTCGTCGCCGCGCCGCAGCCGCAACGTCACCTCCCCGGTCACCGCCGCCGCCACCCACCGCAGCAGCGGCTCGCGCAGCATCAGGCTCTGCGGGTCGAACCACCGCCCCTCGTACAGCAGCCGACCCAGGCGCCGGCCCATCGTGCGGTAGTTCTCGATCGTCCCCTCGTTGTGGCTCGCCGTGACCAGCCGCTCGTAGGCGACGTGCAGCAGCGCCAGCCCTGGGGCTTCGTAGATGCCGCGACTCTTGGTCTCGATGATCCGGTTCTCGATCTGGTCGCTCGTCCCGAGCCCGTGGCGCCCGCCGATGGCGTTGGCCTCGAGCACCAGGTCGACCGGGCGGTCGAACGTCGCCCCGTTCAGCGCCACCGGCCACCCGGCCTCGAACCGCACGGCCACGTCCTCGGTCTCGACGGCCATGTCGGCCCGCCACGACGCCACGCCCATGATCGGCTCGACGATCTCGACGCCGGTCGACAGCTCCTCCAGCGCCTTGGCCTCGTGGGTGGCGCCCCAGATGTTGGCGTCGGTCGAGTACGCCTTCTCCGCCGGATCCCGATACGGCAGCCCTCGGGCTTCAATGAACGCGCTCATCTCTGCCCGCCCGCCCAGCTCGGCCACGAAGTCCTGATCCAACCACGGCTTGTAGATCCGCAGCGCCGGGTTGACCAGCAGGCCGTACCGGTAGAAGCGCTCGATGTCGTTGCCCTTGTAGGTGCTGCCGTCGCCCCAGATGTCGACGCCGTCGTCGTGCATGGCCCGCACCAGCAGCGTCCCCGTCACCGCCCGCCCGAGCGGCGTCGTGTTGAAGTACGTGCGCCCCGCCGTCGCGATGTGGAAGGCCCCGCACTGCAACGCCAGCAACCCCTCGCGCACCAGCTCGGCCCGACCGTCGACCAGCCGGGCCTCCTCGGCGCCGTACTGCCGGGCCCTGGCCGGGACCCCGGGCAGGTCAGGTTCGTCGTACTGGCCCAGGTCCGCGGTGTAGGCGTAGGGACGGGCGCCCCGCTCGCGCATCCACGCCACCGCGGCCGAGGTGTCGAGGCCCCCCGAGAAGGCGATGCCGACCCGCTCGCCGACGGGCAGCGACGTCAGCACGCGCGACATGGAGGCCGAAACGTAGTTCCGTCCTCTACGAACGACTCACAGCGGCCGATTCCGCAGGACAGCGATCAGGTCGGCGGTCTTCGGTAGCGCCCTGAGAGGGAAGCGATCGACACCGCGGCCGTCGCTGCGGCGATGGCCAGCTCGACGAGCCCCAGCCGCTCGACCCGCCCGAGGTCGCCCGCCCCGATGGCCGCACCAACGACACTGGCCGCCAACCCGAACCACGGCAGTTGCCGCGCGT
This sequence comes from Ilumatobacteraceae bacterium, assembly GCA_051005355.1. Lineage (GTDB taxonomy): Bacteria > Actinomycetota > Acidimicrobiia > Acidimicrobiales > Ilumatobacteraceae > JALZMG01. Next base: position 4,963 of record JBPCJL010000261.1, on the reverse strand, counting down.
TCTGCACCGCCAGCACGAGCATCACCACGACGGGGACGAACGGCAGCATCAGGACGGGGAACGGTCGCGGGGCGGCGGAGGGGCCGAGCCACCACGCCGCCAGCCCGAGCTCACGGCTGGCCTTCCACACCGCCGTCCACCCGAGGAACGCCAGCACCCAGGTGACCATCACGGTCAACCGCCAGCCCGGTGTCAGTCGCCCCGGTCGCGGAAGACCGCCGGCCAGCCAGGCGCCCCCCATGCGCCGCCCGCCCTCCGCGGCGTCGGGAACGCCCCCGACGACGACCGGCGACGACCCCGGGGGTGGTGGGGGCAGCGACGTCTCCACCGATCCGACACTACGGCTGAAGCCCCTGGTCCTGACGTCGGTCGAGGCCACCGGTCGACACGCCGCCGCTACCCTGCGGCGCCGTGTCCGCACCTACCGATGACGTTGGCTCGACCGAGGTCCTGTTGATCTTCTTCCCGATGGGGAACGAGGAGGACTACCTCGATCGAGCGCTCGACGCCGCGCGCCGCGTGTGTCTGCGCATGGTCGACGACGGAATCGTTGGCGACTACGAGCTGATCATCGTCGACGACGCCTCGACCGATCGGACACCCGAGCTGGCCGACAAGGCGGACGCCGCCGACGACCACGTGCGAGTCGTCCACCACGCCCGCAACCGCAAGCTCGGCGGCAGCGTGAAGACCGGCTTCGCCACCGCCCGCGGCGACCTGATCCTCTACTCCGACGCCGACCTCCCGTTCGACATGGAGGAGGTCCCCCGGGCCATCCGCTACCTGCGGGAGTACGACGCCGACGTCGTCAGCGCCTACCGCTTCGACCGGACCGGGGAGGGCTACACCCGGGCCATCTATACGTTCTTCTACAACGTGCTCGTGCGCACGATGTTCGGGGTCAAGGCGCGCGACATCAACTTCGCCTTCAAGCTCTGCCGGCGCCGCGTGTTCGACCACATCGAGCTGCGCAGCGAGGGCTCGTTCGTCGACGCCGAGCTGATCATCCGGGCCACCAAGCTCGGCTACCCGATCGTGCAGTTCGGCGTGGACTACTTCCCCCGCACCATCGGGGAGTCGACGCTCAGCTCGCCCGGCGTCATCGTCACGATCGTGCGCGAGATGACCCGGCTGCGCAAGGAGCTGAAGGCGATCCAGCCCCTCCGACCGCCCGTGTGAACGACTGAAAACAGCTCGGATCCGACCCTCGACCGAGCCTGCGTCTCGCATCGTCACAGGTATGGTGGCCGTTCTCCGCGCGCCGCCCGAACCAGATGCCTCCCCGCCCCGCCCGCCGAACTCCCAGCCTCGCCCCGGCCCTTGCCTCGTGCGCGCTCGTCGGCGCGGTGCTCGTGGCCGGCGCCGCCTCCGGATCACTCGGCGGCGACTACGACGAGGACGCCGCCCCGCCGCCGTCGGCTCCCGCGGCGGCCACCACCACGACCGTCCCCGCCACCACGACGACCGCCCTCGTCACCACCACGACGACGGCTCCGATCGTCAAGACCAACCTGTCCGAGACGATCGGCGAGGGCTCGAACGGCGACGAGGTCGAGGCGGTCCAGGAGCGCCTCAAGGCGCTGGGGTTCGACCCCGGTCCCATCGACGGCGACTTCGGCACGCTGACCCAGGCCGCCGTGTGGGCCTTCGAGAAGCTGGCCATGCAGACGCCGCGGGCCGAAGCAACCGGGCGGGTGACCGACGAGATGTGGCAGTTCATGCAGGAGCCGCTGCAGTTCCTCCCCCGCCGGCCGGATGCGGCGTCGGTCAACCACACCGAGGTCTACCTGCCCGAGCAGGTCGTCATCTTCTTCCGTGAGGACCAGCCGGCGCTGATCACCCACATGTCGAGCGGCACCGGGCTGAAGTGGTGCGAGGAGGTCACGATCGGCCCGGGGGAGCAGGGCAACGAGGCGGGGCTCGTGCCGCTCAAGCGCGGCGACTGCGGCGAGTCCAAGACGCCCGGCGGCGTGTTCGCGTTCGACCGCCAGCGCACCGGCCCGCGCGAGAGCGCCCTCGGCACGATGTGGAACCCGATGTACTTCAACTTCGGCATCGCCATCCACGGCGCGCTGAACGTGCCGCTCGAGCCGGCGTCGCACGGCTGCATCCGCATCCCGATGATGCTGGGCGAGTACTTCCAGTCGATCGTCGCCCTCGGTGACCAGGTCTTCGTCTTCGACGGGATTGAGGAACCCGAGGCGTACGACGACGAAGAGAAGATGATGATCTTCAACACGAGAGATCCGAACTACACCACGACGACGACCAGCTCGACGCTCCCGCCGCCGCTGCCGCCGCCCCCGCTCGAGCCGGCTCCGGTCGACGAACCGGTGGCCGCCGAGCCGCCGCCTCCACCTGCGCCCGAGCCGGCGCCGGTCGAGGACGGGCACGACGACGACGCGGACGGGCACAACGGCGGTGGCGATGGTGACGGCGGGGGCGATGACAGCAGCAGTGGTGACGAAGGCGGGGGTGGCGATGGCCAGGTGGACGTCGCCCCGCCGTCGGCAACGCAGCCGGCGTCGGCGCCTGCGACGCAAGCCACCGACGCCCCCGACCCGTCCGATCCCGCCGGCACGCTCGGCGACGACGCCCCGACGACCTGACGGCCGGCGGCGCCGGTCAGCGGGCGCGCAGCCGCACGGGCCGGCCGACGACCTCTTCGAGCAGGTGCCGGCGCTCGGCGGCGGCGAACAGCTCGAGGTCGATCGACGCTCCCGGCTCGGCCTCGACGATCACGTCGACCCGCTTGCCGGAGAGGTGCACCTCGACGCCCCGCACGTTGCTCCGGTGGCTGCGGTCGAGGCCGATCGCCACCCGCAGCATGCCGGCCAGCGTGCGCACGAGCTGCTGGTTGACCGGCGGCAGGCCGGCGAACTCGGCGTGGGACGGCTTGGGCTCGCTCTTGCGGTGGTAGCGGGCGATCTGGGCGATCACCTCGATCTCGGCGTCGGTCAAGCCGGCCAGCTCGCTGTTGCGGATGACGTAGTAGGCGTGGAGGTGGTGCTTGGAGTGCGCCACGACCAGCCCCACGTTGGCCAGGAGCGCGCCGGCCTCCAGGTACTCCCGGGCCACGCTGTCCAGCCCGTGCAGGGGCGCCAGCCCGTCGAACAGGGCCACGGCCAGCCGGGCGACGTGGGCCGAGTGCTTCGGGTCGTCGTCACAACGCCGGGCCAGCTGATCGATGCTTCGCCGGGAGACGTCGCGCAGGTGATGGAGCGGACCGACGGAACCGTCCATGCGCGAGACCGTGTCGACGAGCACGCCGTCGCGCAGCGCCGCTTCGCTGTAGGTGAATGCCTCCACGCCGAACGCCGTCGCCACCGACTGCAGGATCAGCGCGCCGGCGACGATGATGTCGGCGCGGGCAGCCTCGAGGCCCGTGACCTTGGCCCGGCGGGCAGCGGCCGTGCGGTGGCGGACCAACTCGTCGACCACCGCATCGAGATCCGGGTGGCTCAGCGTGGCGCAGTTGTACGTGCGCAGCGGCTCGGCGCCGGTCGCCGCGTGGGCGATCCGCGTCAGGGTCTCGGCCGTGCCCGACGAGGCGATGGCGACGTCGAAGCCGTGCTCCTCGACCTCCCGCTCGAAGTGGCTGAGGATGCCCCGCACGTAGCGCCGGCACGCCGTGACCGCCTTCGGGCCGACCCGACCATCGGGGAAGAAGCGATCGGTGAGGCGGACGGCGCCGAGCTTGAAGCTGCGGGCGGCCAGCGTCTGGCCGCGCTGACCGATCAGCAGCTCGGTAGAGCCGCCACCGATGTCGACGAGCAGCATCCGCTGGTCGAACACCGGCACGGCTTGCAGCACACCGAGCTGGATCAGTCGCGCCTCCTCGAGGCCCGAGATCACCTCGATGTCGACGTCCGCCTCGTTGCGGGCGCGGCCGAGGAAGACGCCGGCGTTGGTCGCCTCACGCACTGCGCTGGTGGCGACGGCGCGCAGCGTGGCGCCGAAGCTGTTGGAGATCTGGCGCATGCGGTCCAGCGCGACAACACCGCGGTCGATGGCGACGGCGGACAGCTCCTTCATGTCGCCGCCGCCATGGCCGAGCCGCACGACCTGCTTCTCGCGCGTCAATGTCTCGAACCGGCCGTCGCCGACGGGCCTGGCCACGACGAGGTGGAAGCTGTTGGTCCCGACGTCGAGCGCAGCCAGGGGCGCCGGAGGCGGAGCTGCGCCCGTGGTGATCGACGACGGTTCGTTCGAGAGGTCAGTCATCGAGCCGGGCGAGGCAGGCCGGGATGCCGTCGAGCACCCCTTGGCGGAAGCTGGCGATCTTCTCGAAGCCGCTGCCGACGACGTCGTCGACCAAGCCGGCATCGCCGATGACCAGCACCGTGCGGATGGCTTCGTCGAGGTCGCCGGGCGAGATGTAGACGCCACGCGGCGGGAGCACGCCGTCGACCGGGATGATGTCGGCCACCCAGGCGCCGGTGAGGCAGTCCGACACCAGTGCCCGCGGTTCGCCCGTCAGGGGGCTTTCGAGCGCCAGCTGGACCGCCTCGCTCCAGGCCGCGCCGAGGATGTAGCCGACGGCGAAGTCGCCGAAGCGGGTGTACAGCTCGAGCCCGAACGACTCGTCGAAGATGATCTCGTTCGACGCCGGGTAGAACACGGCCCCGACGGCGATGTCGCCGGCCGGCTCGGCGCAGGTGGCGGCGGCCCCGTCGGGGACCGGAACGAGCGTCAGCTCGCCGAGCCTTGCACCCTCCGCCAACAGCGTCTGGAGCCAGTAGTCGTTGAGGTCGCGGGGGAGGAAGGCGCCGATCTCGCCCTCTCGATAGCCGAAAGCCGAGTCGCCGGCGATGGCCAGTTCGTCCTCGTTGACGAACTCGTTGGGGACGAGGGGCAGCGGGTTGTCGAGCAGGCCGACGCAGCGCTCGCGTCCCTCCACGTAACCAGCCTGGAACGCGCCCACCCAATCGAAGCCCGAACCGTGGCCGCCGGGATCGAGCTG
>JBPCJL010000260.1:0-8235 GCA_051005355.1 Ilumatobacteraceae bacterium | reverse complement strand
TGCGGGGGGGGCGCGCCCGGCGTTTTTTTCCTCGCCGGAGGGTTGGCGAGGGAAAAGCCGGTGGGCGCACGCAGAGCCGATCCCGCCGGAAAGCGTTCAGCTGCCGATGCGACCGCCGTCGTCCTTGGTGATCACGAGGCAGGACGAGCGCGGCCGGCCGCCGGTGGGACCCTCCGGCCAGGAGCTGTAGCGCTTCGGGTTGGCGGCGTCGTTCTCGCCCGTCGGTGCCTCGCCCGGGTGCTGGATGCCGACGAACATCGTCCGTTCGTCCGGGGTGACGAAGCAGCCCGTCACCTCGCACACGTTCGGCCCGACCAGGAAGCGGCGCGTCTCCTTCGTCTCCGGATCGGCGCACAGCATCTGGTTGTTCCCGAAGCCGGCGTAGGCGCCGGTGTTGATCGTGTTGCCCGACACGTCGGTCTGGATCCACAGCCGCCCACTCGGCGCCACGTAGATGCCGTCCGGCGAGCCGTACTTGTCGCCGACGATCGTCGAGCCGTCGTCGGGGACCGGGTTGTTCGGGTCGGGGTCGCCGGCGAGGGCGAAGATGTCCCAGTAGAAGGTCGGCTCCGTGAAGTCGTCCTCGTAGGTCCAGCGAACGATGTGGCCGTAGACGTTGCGCGCCCGCGGGTTGGCGGCGTCGACACCCGGGTTCGGCTGCAGCGTCCGCGGGTTGGTCCCGGCCACGCCGCGTTGGCTGTTGTTGGTCAGCGTGGCGATGGCCGTCAGGTCCCGCGGGAAGGTGTCGATCCACTCGGGGCGGTCCATCGGCGTGGCGCCGGCCCGGTCGGCGGCGCCACGGGTGTTGATCAGGATGTCGTTGTAGGACCAGCCGGCCAGCGCCGGGTTGTCCGGCGTCAGCGGCAGCCACTCGCCCCAGCCGTCGGCGTTGAACTTGGCTGCGTAGAGGATGCCGTCATCGAGCGGGTTGATGCCGGCGCGGATCGCCTGACGCCACTTGCGGTTCGAGACGAAGCGGTAGATGTACTCGAACTGCTCGTCGTCGCCGCTGTACACGACGACCCGGCCATCGCGAGCCTCCTGCACCCAGGCGCCCTCGTGCTTGATGCGACCGAGCGCAGTGCGCTTGACGGGCGTCGAGGACGGATCGAACGGGTCGATCTCGACGACCCAGCCGAACCGGTTCGGCTCGTTGGGCTCGACGTCGACCTGGAAGCGCGTGTCAGTCGTGTGCCACAGGTAGCCGAAGCCGGCGGCGGTGATGCCGTAGCGGCGCTCCAGCTCGGTCTGCGGTCCGTTCTTGCGGAAGTACCCGTTGAAGTTCTCCTCGCACGTGAGATACGTGCCCCACGGCGTGAAGCCCATGGCGCAGTTGTTCAGCGTGCCGAGCACACTCAGGCCGGTCGGGTCGGCCGAGGTCTTCAGCCGGTCATCGGGGTTGGCGGCCAGCGGCCCGCCGATCCGGATCGGCGTGCTGCCGGTGATGCGCCGGGCATACTCGGACGGACGCACGACCTCCCACATGTCGCGGTTGCGGCCGGTGCCCCGCTTGACGTGGATGATGTTGACGCCGTGGGCGTTGAGCGACTTCTGCGTCTTCTCGGCGGTCCAGTTGGCCTTGCCGTCCGGGAAGAGCAGGACGTCGTCGGTGTACTCGCTGTTCTCGACGATCAGGCCCTCACGCGACAGGCGCAGGGGGAAGTAGACGAGCCCGTCGTTGTGCATGCCCCACTGCTGGGCCTGCTCGGCCGAGGTGTTGCTGGCGTCCGGTTTGAACGCCGGCCCGGCGGACACGGGGTCGCCCCACGAGATGAGCACCCGGGCCGTGTAGCCGGGCGGGACCACGACGGTGTCGGCCGACGACACCGGGATGCCCTGGAAGCCGAGCAGCGGCGCCCGCTTCGTGCTCGCTGCGGCCGCACGCGCCGGGACTGCTCCCACGAGCGCGTTGATGCCGGTCAGGGCGACGGCGCCGGCGGCCCCGCCGATCAGGGCGCGGCGCGACAGTCGGGCCGCCACCACCTCCTGGAGCGTGACGTTGTCGGAGTTGTTTGAGATCTGGTCATCGTCGACGATCGACACTGGTGCGCTTCCCCTTGCGTTGCTGTTGGGGCGGACACTTTCCGCCGATGCGAAAACTGCCAGAAGCCGAGGCGATCTCGGTGACCGCACGGTGAACACGGGGCGACGCCGGCCCGAACAGATGCGGGTGCCTCAGAAGCTGCGCCCCCGCTCAGGCGACGTGGTGGATCATCGCCGCCGCCGCCGTGGCGTGGGTGGCCGGGTCGACGAGGACGAGACGGCCCGATTCGGGATGCTCGCGGTAGGGCAGGGCGACGATGGGGTTGGCCAGCGTGAGCACGACGCGAGCGAGATCGTTGAGCTCGAGGCATGCGGCTGGCTCGTGGGCCAGCGTGGTCACGTCGACCCGGTGGTCGATGCGGGCGACCGTGGCGACACCCTTGCGGGTGCCGTGCTTGAACCACAGCCGTTGGTCGGGGCGCAGGGGCGCCTCGGACATCCAGCACACGTCGGCGGCCACCTCCGTCGTCGTCACCGGACGAACCTGCGACCCCGTCGCGCCGAGCAGCACATCGCCGCGGGCGACGTCGACCTGGTCCGCCAAGGTGACGGTGATCGCCTGGCCGGGTTCGGCCACGGCGACCGGACGGGCGCCGCGGGCGATCTCAGTGACCCGGGTGACGGAGCCGGCCGGGGCGACGATCACGGCGTCACCGACGGCCAACGATCCGCCGCTCAGGCGACCGGCGGCGGCGCGGAAGTCGGTCGGCGGGTGGCGGATGCACCACTGCACGTCGAGGCGGGCTCCGACGTCGATCGTCGCCGGGCCGGGCAACTCCTCCAGGATTGTGAGCAGCGGCGGGCCGCCGTACCACGGTGCGTCCGCGGACGGGTCGACGACGTTGTCACCGTGCAGCGCCGAGACCGGGATGGCGGTCAGCGGTGGCGCCGACGGGAGCGCGTCGAGGTAGGCGCACAGCTCGTCGGCGATGGTGCGGAAGCGAGTCTCGTCCCAGGCGACGAGGTCCACCTTGTTCACGGCCAGGACGATCTGGCCCACACCGACCAGGGCGGCGATGAAGGCGTGGCGCCGGGTCTGCTCGGTGACACCGTGGCGGGCGTCGACGAGGACCACGGCGACGTCGGCGGTCGACGCCGCCGCGACCATGTTGCGCGTGTACTGGGCGTGACCCGGCGAGTCGGCGACGATGAAGCTGCGGCGCGGCGTGGCGAAGTAGCGGTGGGCGACGTCGATCGTGATGCCTTGCTCGCGCTCGGCCCGCAGGCCGTCGGTCAGGAGGGCGAGGTTCAGCTCGCCACCGCCCCAGCGCCGACTGGCCCGCTCCACGGCGCGCCATTGGTCCTCGAGGATCGTCTTGGTGTCGTGCAGCAAGCGGCCGATCAGCGTCGACTTCCCGTCGTCGACCGATCCCGCCGTGGCCACCCGCAGCGCTCGAACCATCAGAAGTAGCCCTCGCGCTTGCGGTCCTCCATCGAGGACTCGCTGAAGGCGTCGTCGGCGCGGGTGGCGCCGCGTTCGGTGATCCGGGCGGCGGCCACCTCGGCCAAGATCTCAGCGGCGGTCGTCGCCGCCGAGGCGACGGCACCGGTGCAGCTCATGTCGCCGACCGTGCGGTAGCGCACGAGCCGCTCGGTGACCGCCTCGCCGGCCTCGGGCTGCACTGGTCCGCCGACTGCCAGCAGCATGCCGTCCCGGGCGACGACGGGCCGGCGGTGGGCGAAGTACAGCGCGGGCAGCTCGAGCCGTTCGGCGGCGATGTACCTCCAGATGTCCAGCTCCGTCCAGTTCGACAGCGGGAAGGCGCGCAGGTGCTCGCCCCGATGGACGGCCGCGTTGAGCACGTCCCACGGCTCCGGGCGCTGCAGCCGTGGCTCCCAGCCACCGGACCGGTCGCGAAACGACAGGATGCGCTCCTTGGCACGGGCCTTGTCCTCGTCTCGACGTGCGCCGCCGAAGGCGGCGTCGAAGCCGTGCTCGGCGATGGCGTCGAGGAGCGTCACCGACTGCAGGCGGTTGCGGCTGGCCCCGGGCCCGATGGCCTCATCGACCCGTCCGCGGTCGATCGAGTCCTGCACCCTGGCGACGATCAACTGCGCACGGTGCTCGGCGGTGAACCGGTCGCGGTAGTCGAGGACCTCGGGGAAGTTGTGGCCCGTGTCGACGTGCAGCACCGGGAACGGCAGACGGGCCGGCGCAAAGGCCAGGACGGCGAGGCGCAGCAGAACCGCCGAATCCTTGCCGCCGGAGAACAGCAGCACCGGCTGCTCGCACTCGGCGGTCACCTCGCGCACGATCGTCACCGCCTCGTCGACGAGATCGGCAACGTCGTCGACAGGCCCGACGACCGACGCTTCTGCCAAGGCGACTGCCTCGAGCGCGGTCATCGGTGCAACCCGCACTCGGTCTTGGCCGAACCGGCCCAGCGCCCCGAGCGGGGGTCGGCGCCGGCTTCAACGGGTCGGGTGCACGGCCAGCACCCGATCGACGGGTAGCCACGGCTGGCGAGCGGGTGCTCCGGGAGGCCTTCTCGCTCGACGTAGGCCGCCATGTCGGCGTCCGTCCACGCAGCAAGCGGGTTGATCTTAACGATGTCGAGCAGCAGGTCGTGACCGACGACGGGCGTCGTCGCCCGGTTCGGGGAATCGACGCGCCGCAGTCCGGTCACCCAGGCCGTGCGCCCGGCCAGCGCCCGTTGCAACGGTTCGACCTTGCGGGCGTGGCAGCACGCTTCGACGTCGCGCTGCCACAGGTCGTCGGGCTCGACGTTCGGCTCGATGACCTGCATGTTCAGTGCGAGGTCCCGAGCCAGCGTCCGGGCGAACCACCACGTCTCGGCGAAGAGGTACTGCGTGTCGAGCAGCACGACGGCGGCGTCCGGTGCGCCACGGGCGACGAGGTGGGGCAGCACGGCGTCGGCGAAGCTGCACGTCACGACGAGCCCGGCGCCGAACTCGTCGTGCGCCCAGGCCAGCACGTCGACGGTGTCCATCGCGTCGAACGATCGGTTGCGGGTGGCCGTCGGCATGGGCATGGTGGCTCCAGTGGGTGGGCGGTTCACGGCTCGTCCACCAGACCGTGGCGGCGGCGGACGAAGCGGTCGAGCGTGCCGAAGCAGGCGACGTCGACCACGATGCCGACGGCGAGGATGACGATCATGATGGCGATCAGCGCCGGGGCGTCGTTCAGCACGCGGTACTGCTGCAGCAGGTAGCCGACGCCGGCCACACCGAGGGTCACCAGCAGCTCGCCGGCCATGAGGCTGCGCCATGCGAAGGCCCAGCCCTGCTTCAGCCCGCCGACGAACGACGGCATCGAGGCCGGCAGCACGACGTGGCGGAAGCGGCTCCACCCTCTGGCACCCATCACGTGCCCGGCCCGCAGGAGGATCGGCGGCACGTGGTCGATGCCGGTGATCAGTCCGTTGGCGACCGAGGGCGCCGCGCCCAGCACGACGACGAACAGGATCCCTTCCTCGGACAGGCCGAAGAGGATGATGGCCAGCGGGAACCAAGCGATCGACGGCATCGTCTGCAGGCCGGTGATCAACGAGCCGACTGCGGCACGGGCGAGGCGCGACGAGGCCACGACACCACCGACCACGACGCCGACGCCGAGGGCGACGCCGAAGCCGAGCGCGGCCCGTTGGCCCGTGACGGCGAGGGCCCGCAACACCGTGCCGTCGCCGATCAGCTCGCCGAGGCGGCCGAAGACGGTGCCGGGTGCTGGAAGCAGGTACTCGCGCTTCCAGCCGCTCCACACCACTACCTGCCAGATGCCGATGGCAAGGGCGATAGCCGCCAGCTTCGGCCAGGTCGACTGCCACAGGCGGCGGCCCAGATCGGGGCGTCGCGCCGACCTCCGAACGGGAGCAGGCGCGTCGGCGACCGGGATCGGCGGCGCGGCCGGCGACGTGGCGGGCTCAACGACGAGCATGGACCAGCGCCTCCTCGTGCAGCACCGCGGTGACCGTGGCGGCCATCTCCACCACGCCGGTCGACTCCATGCGGCGTGGCCGATCGAGCGGCACGGGGAGATCGGCCGTGACGCGCCCGGGGCGCGGCGACAGCACGACGATGCGGTCGGCCAGCCGGGCCGCCTCGCGCACGTTGTGGGTGACGAACAGCACCGTGAGCCCTCGTTGCGCCACGAGGTCGGCCAGCTCGTCGTGCAGCGCGTCACGAGTCATCGCGTCGAGCGCGCCGAACGGCTCGTCCATCAGCAGGACGTCGGCGTCCTGGGCGAAGGCCCGGGCCAGGGCGGCCCGCTGGCGCATCCCGCCGGACAGCTGGTGCGGGCGAGCACGGGCGAAGCCGTCGAGGTGCACCGACGACAGCAGGGCCGCCGACCGCTCCTGGCGCTGTTGGCGCGGCACGCCCGCCAGCCGCATCGGCAGCTCGACGTTGGCAGCGACGGTCAGCCATGGGAACAGCGCCGACTCCTGGAACACCAGGGCGGGTCGGCCGTCCACCTGGACCCGGCCCGCGGTCGGCGTGTCGAGACCGGCGACGAGGTTGAGGATCGTCGACTTGCCACACCCCGAGGCGCCGATCAGGCAGACGAACTCGCCCCGCCCGACCTCGAGGTCGATGTCGTGCAGTGCCGTCACCGCACGGGGAGCGGTGCCGTACACCTTGTGCACGCTGCGCAGCGAGATCGTCACGAGCCCGCCGCCGCGGCCAGCTCCGAGCCGTCTGACACGTTCGTCTCGCCACGCTCTTCGAGCACCTCGTTGAGCAGATCCAGGTCGTAGATGCCCGGCTCGGCGAGGTCGACCGGCTCGAGCAGTCCGATCGCGATCGCGTGGTCGGCCGACTGGCGCAGCGAGGTGGCGACCGGATCCAGCGTGAACTCGAGGTGCTCCCACGAGCCGGCGATGATCTGGTCGGCCAGCCGCTTGGTGGTCACCCGCTCGATCCCGTCGTTGGTGATCCGCTGGGCCTCGGCGGCGTCACCGTTGGCGACGTCGATGGACTCGCCGAGACCGGCGATCAGGTCGCGCACCACTTCCGGTTGATTGGAGAGCAGCTCCGTCGTGACGACGAGGTGGGTCGTGACGAAGCGACCGTCGGGCCAGAGCTCCGCCTCGTCGAGGAGCACGGTGCCGCCACCCTCCTCGACGAGCCGCGTCCCCCACGGCTCTGGGACCCAGGCGGCGTCGATGTCGCCGTTCTGGAAGGCGGCCAGCGTGTCGGCGTTCTCCTGGGGGTGATCCGCACGTCGCCGCCGCCGCTGGTGTCCGTGGCGAAACCCTGCTCGCCGAGCCACGCCCGCAGTGCGACGTCCTGGGTGTTGCCGAGCGACGGCGTGGCCAGCGTCGCACCGGCCAGGTCGGCCGGCGTGGAGATGCCGTCGCGCACGACGAGGGACGCGCCGCCCGAGGTAGTGCCCGCGACGACGCGCAGCGCCTCGCCGCCTGATCGGGCATAGCCGTTGATCGCCGGGCTCGGCCCGATGAACGAAGCGTCGAGCTCGCCGGCGAACATCGCCTCGATGACCTCGGTGCCGGCACCGAAGGAGGCCGGCGACAGCGTGACGTCGGGACCGAGCGCCTCGGCGAACCGTCCGGTCTCGAGGCCGATGATCGCCGGCGCGTGCGTGACGTTGGGGAAGTAGCCCAGCCGCAGCTCCGCAGGCCCGGACGACGATCCGTCGCCGCCGCACGCCGCCGTGCCGAGCACCACGACGGCCACGGACGCGCAATACCCGACAAACTTGATCGGCATTATCGTGTTTCTAGCTCGACGGCGGTGGGGCGTGCAACCGGCGCGCCGTGTGACAAGCGCCCGCGGGCACTCCAACTGGTTCGTGGGCGGCGTCGGCGGGCATGGGTGACCGCATGCCTGCGTCACCCATGACCTACTCCATCGGCGGCGACCTCGAGGTCCGCCGGCTCGGCTTCGGCGCCATGCAACTCACCGGCAAGGGCGTGTGGGGTGAACCATCCGCGGGCCCCGAACAGGCCCGCCAGGTCCTCCGTCGGGCCATCGAGCTGGGCGTCGATCTGATCGACACGGCCGACGCGTACGGACCGGATGTTGCGGAGCGGTTGATCGGCGAGGCGTTGGCGCCCTACGAGTCCGGCGTCGTCGTGGCGACGAAGGGCGGGCTGACCCGCCAGGGACCCGGCCAGTGGCAGCCGGACGGTCGGCCGGAGCACCTGCGCCAGGCCTGCGACGGCAGCCTGCAGCGGCTCGAGGTGGACCGGATCGACCTCTACCAGCTGCACACGC
>JBPCJL010000259.1:0-4556 GCA_051005355.1 Ilumatobacteraceae bacterium | reverse complement strand
GCCGAGCTACGTGCTCGGCGGGCGGGCGATGCAGATCGTCCACGACGTCAACCAGCTGGCGGCGGCGATGCAGGAGCTGGCCGGGTTCGGCAGCCTCGGGCGCGAGGGCGGCCTGTCGGCCGAGCGCCCGGTGCTCATCGACCGGTTTCTCGAGGACGCGGTCGAGGTCGACGTCGACGCGGTGTGCGACCACACCGGCGAGGTGCTCATCGGCGGCTTGATGGAGCACGTCGAGGAGGCCGGGGTGCACTCGGGGGACTCGGCCTGCGCCATCCCGCCCCAGACCCTGCCGTCGTGGGTGATCGAGGTGATCGAGGCGTACACCGCGGCGATCGCCGACCGCCTCGACGTGCGCGGCTGCATCAACGTGCAGTACGCCGTCACCGGCACAACGGTCTACGTGATCGAGGCCAACCCGCGGGCCAGCCGCACGGTGCCGTTCGTGGCCAAGGCCACCGGCGTCCCGCTGGCCAAGGTGGCGGCCCGGGTGATGCTCGGGGCAACGTTGGCCGAGCTGCGCAGGGAAGGTCTGCTCGGCACGTCGGTCCTCCACGGCGTCGACGGCAACGGCACCGTGGCCGTGAAGGAGGCGGTGCTGCCGTTCTCCCGCTTCCCCGAGGTCGACCCCGCGCTCGGGCCCGAGATGCGCTCGACGGGCGAGGTGATGGGCATCGACCGCACGTTCGGCCGGGCGTTCTACAAGGCCGAGCTGGCCGCCGGGACGGTGCTGCCGACGACCGGCACCGTGTTCCTGTCGCTGGCCGACACCGACAAGCCGGCCGGTCTCGTCGTGGCCAAGCGGCTGCGCGAGCTCGACCTCGGCGTGGTGGCGACGCGCGGCACGGCCGACTACCTCGCCCGCTTCGGCCAGCCCGTGGACGAGGTGGTGGCCAAGGTCAGCGAGGGCGCCGGCAAGACGGCCGTCGACCTGATCGGGTCGGGCACCGTCACGTTCGTGGTCAACACGCCGGAGGGCCGGGGCGGACGGCGCGACGGCGAGCACATCCGCAAGGCCTGCACGCTCCACCGTGTCGCCTGCGTCACGACGGTCGCCGCCGCCCTGGCCGCCGTCCACGGCCTGGCCGAGCAACGCCACGCCCCCATCGAGGTGCGCTCCCTCCAAGAGCACCATCAGCGCCCTCGTTCTGCGTGAGTGCGGGCGGGCGGGTGACGGCGGGGCCCGTGACGATCGGGTCGCTGACGCTGCGCAACGCGGTGATGACGGCGTCGGGCACGGCCGGGTACGGGACCGAGCTGGCCGGTTACCTGGACCTGTCGGCGTTGGGCGCCGTTGTTGTGAAGTCGCTGGCCGCGTACGAGTGGGCTGGCAACCCGGCACCTCGGCTGCACCCGACGCCGAGCGGGATGCTCAACGCCGTCGGGCTCCAGGGTCCCGGCGTGCCGTACTGGCTCGAGCACGTGCTGGCGGACCTGCTGCGAACGGGCGCCACCGTGGTGGCCTCGATCTGGGGGCGGTCGGTCGACGAGTTCGCCCGGGCCGCCGACCTGCTGGCCGGGGCGCCGCCGGAGGTGGTCGCCGTCGAGGTCAACCTGTCGTGCCCGAACCTCGACCACGGCGCAACGATGTTCGCCCACGACGCCGACCAGTCCGCCGCCGTGATCGCCGCCACCGTCGGCTGCGGCCGCCCGCGCTGGGCCAAGCTGAGCCCGAACACCGATCGTGTCGTCGAGGTCGCGGGCGCCGTCGCCGGGGCTGGCGCCGAAGCGCTGACCTGCGTCAACACGTTGCTCGGTCTCGCCTTGGATCCCCGGACGGGGCGTTCCGCGCTCGGGGCCGGTGGCGGCGGCCTTTCGGGTCGAGCCATCCATCCCGTCGCCGTGCGGGTGGTGCACGACGTGCACGCCGCCTTGCCGGACGTGCCGATCGTCGGCGTGGGCGGCGTGGCGACCGGCTGGGACGCCGCCGAGCTGCTGCTGGCGGGAGCGACGGCCGTCCAGGTCGGTACGGCGACCTTCGCCGACCCGCGGGCACCGGTCAACGTGCTCGACGAGCTGCAAGCCCTCAGCCGATATCAGGGGACGGCTGTCACCTGATCCCCGCCGGGCATCGCTCGCCGTCGCAATCCGCCTTGCTACCCTCGCCGCATGGCTACACCTCCGCAGTTGACCCCTGAGCAGCGTGCATCGGCACTGGCGAAGGCCGCCGAAGCCCGCGCTGCCCGGGCCGAAATCAAGGCGCGCCTCAAGAACAGCTCCCTGTCGCTTTCCGACGCCCTGTCGTCCGAGGACTCGAACGTCGCCAAGCTCAAGGTCGTCTCCCTCCTCGAGGCGCTGCCCAAGGTGGGCAAGGTCAAGGCCCGCCAGGTGATGGCCGACATCGGCATCGCCGACAACCGTCGGGTGCAGGGACTCGGGACCCAGCAGCGTCAAGCGCTCCTCGACGATCCGCGCCTGCAGACCGGGTGAGGGAGCGAGTCTTCGAGCGAGCGAACAGATCGTTGCGGCGCTTACTTCGTCGCCGGCTTTGCGGCGACTCGGTCATCGGCGCCACCCTGAGCTCCGACAACTTGAAGGTGTCGCACGGCGCAACTACGCGCCGATGACAGACGGCGGCCGACTGACGATCGTCGTCTCCGGCCCCGGCGGGGTCGGCAAGGGGACCATCGTGGACGCGCTCGTCCGACGGGACCCCCAGCTCTGGCTCAGTCGGAGCTGGACCACCCGCGAGCGCCGCCCCGGCGAACCGGTCGGTGCCTACGTGTTCACGGATCGGGCCGCGTTCGAGCGCAACATCGCCGCCGGCGGCTTCCTCGAGTGGACAGAGTTCCTCGGCCAGTACTACGGGACCCCCATGCCCGCGGCGCCCGAGAGCTCCGACGTCGTGCTCGAGATCGAGGTCGACGGCGCCCGGCAGGTCAAGGAGCGGCGGCCGGACGCGCTCTTGATCTTCGTCCTGCCGCCGTCCAGGGTGGAGCAGCAGCGGCGCCTGCGGTTGCGCGGGGATGGCGCCGACAAGGTCGTCGCCCGCCTGCGCAAGGCCGACGACGAGGAGCCGATCGGGCGGGCGATGGCCGAGCACGTGGTGGTCAACGACGATCTGGAGACGACCATCGGCCAGATGCTCAAGATCATCGACGCCGCCCGAGGGCGAGCAGTGCTGCCGGGCACGACCGACGGGAAAAGCGAGCCCTCCGATTGATGAGGGCGAGAAGTGCTGCCGGGCACGACCGACGGGAAAAGCGAGCCCTCCGATCGATGAGGCCCTGCCGCGATGACGCCGTGACCCGCCGGTAACCTTGACGCGCTGTCCGGGCTCGGACGGCCCACACACGGAGCAATGATGGAACGCGCCCACGACACGATGATGAACCCCCCGATCGAGGAACTGCTCGGTCGCGTCGACTCCAAGTTCGGCCTGGTCACGCTGGCTGCTCGGCGGGCCCGCAACATCAACGCCTACTTCAACCAGCTCGGCGAGGGACTCGGACACATGGTGCCGCCGCAGGTCTCCTCGGTCGCCCGCAAGCCGCTCAGCATCGGGTTCGAGGAGATCGCCGCGGACAAGATCCGCTGGACCGACCCGCCCGAGGAGCCCGCCGCCGACGAGGAGCTCGTCGCCGACGAGCTGGTCGAGGACACGACCGAAGCCTGAGCGCCGGCGTGCTGGCTGGATCGCGCATCGTGCTCGGAGTCAGCGGCGGCATCGCCGCGTACAAGGCCGTCGAGGTCTGCCGCCGGCTCATCGATGGCGGGGCCCACGTCACGCCGGTGATGACGAAGGGGGCCGAGCGCTTCCTCGGTCGGACCACGCTCAGCGCCCTCGCCAGCGAACCCGTGCAGACCAGCCTGTGGGACGGCCCGGTGCCGATCCCGCACACCCGCCTTGGCCAGGAGGCCGACCTCGTTATCGTGGCGCCGGCGACGGCGAGGGTGATCGGCGCCTACGCGGCCGGGTTGTCCAGCGACCTCCTCACCAGCACGCTGCTGGCCACGCGGGCGCCGGTGCTCGTCTGTCCCGCGATGCACACCGAGATGTGGGAGCACCCGGCCGTTGTCGAGAACGTCGCCACCTTGCGCCGGCGTGGGGTTCACGTTGTCGAGCCGGCGGTCGGACGACTGGCCGGCGGCGACACCGGGGCCGGGCGGTTGGCCGACCCGGTCGACATCGTCGCCGCCGCCGAGCGGGTGCTGCTCGACGGCCAGGCAGATCTGAGCGGCACGCGAGTCGTGGTGACGGCCGGCGGGACGCGCGAGCCGATCGATGCCGTGCGGGTCATCGCCAACCGCAGCTCCGGCAAGCAGGGTTACGCCATCGCCGCCGAGGCGGCCGCGCGGGGCGCCCAGGTGACGCTCGTGAGCACCGTCGAGCTGAGCGCCCCCTCCCGGGTCGAAGTCGTTCGCGTCGAGACCGCCGCCGAGATGCAGGTGGCCGTCGAGGCGCGGGCGGCGCGCAGCGACGTCGTCGTGATGGCCGCCGCCGTCGCCGACTTCCGTCCCAAGGTCGCCGGGTCCACACCGACGAGGCTGATGAAGCTGAAGAAGGCCGACGGCGTGCCGGACATCGTGCTCGAGCCGACCCCCGACATCCTCGCCGG
>JBPCJL010000258.1:0-12230 GCA_051005355.1 Ilumatobacteraceae bacterium | reverse complement strand
GTCATCGTCGGCGGCGGCCTGATCGGCCTGACCAGTGCGCTGGCGTTGCACGAGCGCGGCGCTGCCGTTGCGCTCGTCGACTGCGCCGGGCTCGGTTCTGGGGCGGCGCGCGGCAACGCCGGATTCCTTTGCCCAACGCTGCTGTCACCACTGCCCGGGCCGGGGATGCTGCGCACGGCGGCCAGAGCGCTGGCCACGCGTGACGGGCCGCTGCGCATCCGGCCGCGCGCCGTCCCGTCGATGCTGCGCTGGAGCGTCGGGTTCCTCCGCGCCGCCAACGGCCGACAGTTCCACGCCGGTCGGGCCGCGCTGGCCGAGTTCGCCCTGGATCTCGACGATCGCCTCAACGAGCTCACCGCGCTCGGCGTCGACGTCTCACCGGGCGGCATGGACATCGTCGTCCCGTTCCACGACGTGGCGTTCGCCGAACGCTTCCACGCCGAGTCGCAAAGCGCTGGCGCGCTCGGCGTTCCCGCTCCGGAAGAGCTGCTCGACGGGGAGGGCATCCGCACCGTGGTGCCGGCCCTCACGGACCACGTGCGGGCCGGCTTCGTCCTGCCCGGCAATCGCGCGATCGACCCCGGACGGTTCGTCGACAGCCTCATCGCCGCACTCAGGTCACGGGACGTCCCGCTGCTCGAACATCGGCGGATCACCGGCTTCGACGTGATCGGCGATCACGTGCGCGCCGTCCGCACGAGCGGCGGGAGCCTCGCCGCGGACGAGGTGGTCCTCGCCGCCGGCGCAGGGATCCGCTCCCTCGGCCGGATGCTCGGCCTGCGGCTCGAGGTGGTGCCTGGCCAAGGCTACAACGTGGCGCTGGCAACGAGCGCGCGGCTCGCTCACCCGGTCATCGTGGAGGAGGCGCACGCGGTCGCCACGCCGTTCGCCGACCGCATCCGGCTCGGCGGCACGGTGGAGTTCGCCGGCGACTCGCCGCCGTTCGATCCTCGGCGGGTCGACGCCATCCTGCGGTCGATGCGGCCCTTCCTCGACCTCGACTGGGAGTCGCGGCGTGAGGCGTGGGCCGGCTCGCGTCCGATGAGCGCCGACGGTCTCCCGCTCATCGGACGGACGCGTCGCCTCGCCAACGTCGTGGTGGCCGGCGGGCACGGCATGTACGGGCTGACACTGGCCCCGTCGACAGCCCGCGCCGTCGCTGAGTTGATCGTCGATGGCCGCCCGTCGACCGAACTGGCGGCCTTCGACCCGGATCGCTGATCTGCGCCCCTGCCGTCAGCTCGAGAGCTCTCCGCCCCACACGTCGCTCAGCACGAAGCCGGTCGGGTACGGATCGGTCGGATCGACCGCTGCCGTCCTGGTGCCGAAGATCCAGCCGCGACCGGAGATGCTCGGCACCACGGCCGGCCGGCCGCCGACCGTCGTCTCGTCCGCGATCGAGACGCGGAACTCGCTGTCGATGAGCGAGTTGGCGACGAACGTCGACCCGACCGATGCCTGACCGCGAGCCGCCATGCAGGCGAGGCGCGCCGAGGTCCCCGTGCCGCACGGTGAGCGATCGACACGGCCGCTGAGCACGGTCGCCCCGCGCAGGCGGCCACCGGCGGGGTCGTCGTCGCCGGTCACCATGACGTAGGAGAGGAAGTCGATCTCGGGGATCTCGGGGTGCCGTACCGTGATCTGCCGCCTGGCCGCGGCCATCACCAACTCGGCCCGCTCCACCACGTCCCGCGCGCGGTCTCGGGTGAGTCGCACGTCGAGGGCGGTGCTGTCGACGAGCACGTAGAAGCAGCCGCCGTACGCCACGTCGACGGCGATCGGGCCGAAGCCCGGCACGTCGATCGAGACGCCCAGCGCCTCCACGAACGACGGCACCCCGTCGAAGGTGACCCGTACGCAGCGGCCGTCGCGGCAGTCGGCTTCGGTCCGCACCAACCCCGCGGCCGTCTCGAGTGTCACGACGGTCGTCGGTTCCGTCATCGGGATGGTGCCGGTCTCGAGCAGGGCGGTCACGACGCAGATCGTGTTCGACCCGCTCATCGCGTGCGCGCGATCAGCCTGCAGGATCACGAAGCCCGCATCGGCGTTCGGGTCCGTCGACGGGAACACCAGGTTGGCGCTGGCCTGCGGTCGGCCACGGGGTTCGAGCGTCAGCACTCGGCGCAGCGAGTCGTCGACGGCGTTCAGGTGGTGCAGCTTCTCGCGCGCCGTCAGCCCGGGGACCTCGAAGACCGAGCCGAGATAGCACGTCCCCTGCTCGCCCTCGGCGTGCACCTCGACCGCCGCGTAGCTGCGGGCGAGGCGCATCAGCGCAAGACGCCGTCGAGCGCCTCGATGAGCGTCGCCGCGTCGGCGTCGCTCAGCGGCAGCAGCGGCTGGCGGACCTCGCCACAGTCGACCCCCAGATGGCGCAAGCCGAGCTTGGTCTTCTGGTTGTAGGAGCCCGCCTCCATGTGCTGCACCCACGGCAGGATCTGCTCGAACTGCTTGCGGGACCCGGCGAGATCGCCGCTGTTCGCCGCGTTGAGGATCTCGACGTGCTGGCGGGGCAGCACGTTCGCCGTGCCGGCGAGCCACGAGCGCACGCCCCAGAAGAAGTAGTCCACAGCCTGGTCGTCCGAGCCGCACATGATCGTGATGCGGCCGGCGTAGCGATCGCGCAGGGTGAGCAAGCGGGAGAAGTCGCCGCTCGACTCCTTGATCCCGATGATCAGCGGGTGGTCGGCCAACTGATCGAGGCAATCGAAGCCGATCTCGACGCCGGACCGCGCTGGGTAGTCGTAGAGGATCGTCGGCAGCCCGGACGCGTCGGCGATCGCCGCGAAGTGCTCCACGAGCTCGTGGGCGCGCGGCAGCGAGGTCGGCGGGGCGGCGAGCAGCAACGCGTCGTAGCCGATGTCGCCGGCGATGCGGGCGAGCCGGATCGCCGCGCGCGTCGAACCTGCGTTGCAGCCGGCGACGAGCTGGGCGCGCCCGTCGGCGACCTCGTGCGTGTGCCGCATCACCTCGATCCGCTCGGGCTCGCTCAGGGCGTAGTACTCCCCCGTCGTCCCGCACGACACGATGCCGTGCACGCCGGCGTCGAGGACGCGTTCGACGACCGTGGTGAGGGTCGTCGGATCGACATCCCCGTCGCCGTCGAAGGGCGTGACCACCGGGACGTAGACACCTTCGAGGTCGATGGTCACGGACGGACGCTAACGAAACGTCGCCCCGGCCACGAACGTGTCGGACGGCCGAACGAGCCGGGTTCGCCCGGGGGGAAGACCCGGCGGATGCTCGAGTGTCGGCCGTAGTGTCGCCGGGGTGGCCGGGGGGAACGTGGTGATGGGCTTGCTGTTCTTTCCTCGTGGCGGGTCGGCGCAGGTGACGCGGTACCTGTCGTCGGCGCTGGACGCTGCGGGGTGGTCGGTGGAGCTGGTCACCGGGTCGCTGGGGGCGCTCGGCGACGAGACGTGGGCTCCGATGTTCTTCGCTGGCACCGGCGCGCAGTACCTCGACTACTCCGATGCGGTGAGGGCGTTCGAGGCAGGGGGATCAGCGATCGGTGCCGAGGTGCCGATGCATCCGTCGTTCGAGGACCGCGAAGGCGCACCCGACGTGCTGCTGGCGGCCGTACCCCCCGACCTGGCCGGGCACCTGTCGTCGGTGTGGGAAGCACCGTTCCGAGCGGCCGGGGCAGATCGGGCCGACGTCTTCCACCTCCATCACTTGACGCCACAGCACGACGTGGTGCAGCGGTGCTGGCCCGCGACTGCAGTCGTCGCCCACCTGCACGGCACGGAGCTGAAGTTCCTCGAGGCCGTCGAGGAGCGCGTGGCCCTCTCCGCGTCGTTGGGCACGACGCTGTCCGGCATGCCGGCATGGCGCCGGACCAACCCGCAGCTGCCGTCCACGCTCGACGACTCCGCTCGGGAGCTGCTGCAAACGACCCGTTGGGAGCAGTGGGTGCACGGCGAGTGGTGGCGCGACCGGCTGCGCCGCCAGGCGGCGGCCGCCGACCACCTGGCGGTCGTGTCGCCCGGTGATCGAGCCGTCGCCGTCGAGCTCCTGGGGGTCGAGGCCGACAACATGTCGGACATCCCCAACGGGGTGGACACGGTCAGGTTCCGTCCCCGTCCGATGACCCACCTGGAGCGCCGCGCTCACTTCAGGCGTTGGCTCGTGGAAGATCCGCGCGGCTCGGACGAGAGCGCCGTCGCCGGCTCGGTGGCCTACGGCGAGGCCGATCTGGATCGGCTCTTGGGACCAGACGGCGACGCCACCGTGCTGATCACCGTCGGGCGCTTCACGGCAGCCAAGCGGATGCCGCTGCTGGTGCGGGCGTTCGCCCGGGCCCGTCCACGATTCGTCCGTCCGACGTCTCTGTTGGTGTGGGGAGGACATCCCGGCGAGCTGGAGGGGGAACACCCGGTCACCGTGGCGCGCGCACACGGGTCCGACGGAGTGTTCTTCGCCGGGTGGCGGGGACACGATGACCTCCCCGACGCACTCGCCGCGTGCAACGCGATGGTGATGGCGTCCGTCAACGACTCCTACCCGCAGGCGCCGTTGGAGGCGATGGCCACCGGTCTGCCGGTGATCGCCCCCGACAGCGGCGGGTACCCGCAGATGATCAACCTCGACCTCGCCCTTCCCACCGGCTGGCTCGTCCCTCCTGACGACGAAGCCGGCCTCGCGGACGCGATGATCGCCGCCGCCAACCAGCCACAGGAGACATCGCGACGAGGAGCCGCCGCCCTGTCGCACGCGCGGGCAGAACTGTCGTGGTCCGGTCGCGTCGCCCGGTTCGAGCAGGTCTACGCACTCGCCAGAGATCGCCGGATGACACGCGCCGCCGGTGCGCGCCCGTCTCGGTCAGAAGCTGGTTGAACAGTCAACCTGTGACGGGCTGATCTCTCACCAGACCGCGGACCAGGAGCCAGTTCGCGGCCGATGTCTGGGGTCGACGGAGCGATCTTCGCCGACGTCGGCACCGCGGCGATGTGGAGCTACCTGATCATCGCCTTCGGGCTCCTGACGCCGCCCAGAACTGGCGGCGGCGTGCCGAGATCCGTCCGCCTACCGTGTTCGCTGTGGTGAGTGAGCCGGACTTCTCCCATCTCGCCGAGTTGCACCAGCTGGGCAACGACCCGATTCCCGCCATCGTGGTCGACCTGGCCGACGGCCGACCGGTCGATCTCGTGTGGCGCAACGAGCTCGGCGGCCTGACGTTCCGCATCGACGATCTGTTCGTGAAGTGGAACCCACGTCGCACCGGCATCGACCTGGAGCGAGAACGCGTCCGTCTCGAATGGATCTCGGTTCGACATCCGGCACCGCCGGTCCTCGCATCGGGAGGCGATGACGAGGCTCAATGGCTGGTCACGGCGGCCGTGCCAGGCGAGCCGGCCGTCGGTGACGCATGGCGGGCCCGTCGCTCCGAAGCGATTCGCGCCATCGCCCTCGGGCTACACGCGATCCACGCCATCGACATCGAGACGTTTCCATCGGAATGGACCGCGCAGGTGTGGGTCGGCCGCAGACCCCTCACCCTCGAACCTCGTCCAGTGCCGGAGCGGCCCGTGCTCGTGCACGGCGACGCCTGCGCGCCGAACACCCTCGTCTCCGACTCCGGCGAGTGGACCGGCCATGTCGACTTCGGCGACTTGGCCGTCGGCGATCGCTGGGCCGACCTGGCGATCGCCTCCCTCAGTCTCGACTGGAACTTCGGCGAGGGCCACCAACACAAGTTCTTCGACGCCTACGGCATCGAGCCGGACGAAACGCGGATCCGCTACTACCGGGCGCTGTGGGACCTGGAGTCCTGAACAGGACGTCGACGGCGTCGCCGAGGAGTCCCGAACTCCCCTCGTCTGCTACTTCACGGTGATCGTCGTCCATTCGAGCCCCTCGGCGTCGAGCACCGCCGGCAGCACACCGATGGCGGCGGGCGGCGACAGCCAGATCGTCGCGTTCAGCGTCGCGGTGGCTGCGACGGCCTCGAGGTTGAGCAGGTTGAGTCGGGGATGACGCAGCGCGAGGCGCGCCATCGCCGGAACGGTGGCACGCGGAGCTGGAAGACCGATGTCGTCGGGCAGCTCCAGGAGGCTGAGGATCGCCCGCTCCTGCTCATTGCGGCCGAGGCGTTCGAACGGTCCGGACAGTCGACCGCCAGCACCGGCGACGGCGGCTCGACAGGACCGGTAGTACCAGTACGTGGTCGTGTACAGCTCGACATTCTTCGCGTCGAGCCCGACCAACAGCTGCTCGATCAGCAGTCGATCGTCCACGAGGACCCGCTTGGCCGGGCCCATCGGTCAGGCCGGCTGATCGGTGAGCTCTGCGTTGGTGATCATCGACAGTCCGTCGTCGTAACGTTCGGCGAGGACACGACGCAACTCGGCTCGGGCTGGAGCGATTCCTCCGGAAACGATCAACGCGGCGTCACCGAGATCGATGACCCCGAGATCGCCGCCATCATCGAGGCCCCAGCGATGGCGTAGGTCGGCGGGCAGACTCATCTGCCCGCGATGGGAGACCTTTGCGTTCGTGGTACCTGGCACCCGTGCATTGTAAGCCAAGGTCGGACACAAAGCATGTCGTCGGGCTCTGAGGGTGTCCATGCCGAACCCATGCGGTTCACATGTGGCGAACGGCACGTTGGCGGCATGGAGGCCCGAGCCCCGATCGTCGCCCTGGACCATCCGTGGGCCCTCGATGGGGCGCGGGTCGGGCGCAAGGCGGCCACGCTGGCCGTGGCGCGGGCGGCGGGGCTGCCGGTCGGGTCCGGCGTGGTGCTCACCGTCGACTGGACGAGGGACCAGGTCGGCGCCGCCCACCAGGTGTGGCGGATCATCTCCCAGGACGGCAGACGGGCGCTCGTCGTGCGCCGCTCCTCCATCGATCGCGGGAACCGTGCGGGCAGGGTTGAGCTCGGAGGTGTCGGCGTCGTGCGGACCGTCGCCGGCGCCTCCGAGTTCACGGCAGCGGTCGAAGCCGTGCACGACGATCGGACGGCGGTCCTCGTGCAGCCGGTCGCCGAGTCGGCCTGGCGCGGCGTGATGTTCGCCGACGCCACCGGTCGGCGGCCCCGTCCCGTCGTCGCCTGCGTCGCCGAGGCGACACCCGACCAGGTCTGGGTGGCCGAGATCGATCACCACGGGCGCACGAGGGACGTCCTGTCCACCGGCTCCGAGGACCATCCGCCCGCCGGCCTGCTGGCCGACTTGGCCCGGATCGCCCGGCGCGTGGACCGCACGTTCGAGGGCCAGCACGACCTCGACTGGGTCGCCCGGCCCGATGGCAGCGTGCGCCTCATCGACGTCCGACCGGGGATCCCGACGGCGGCCGCCGACGCGACCGTCCCCGCCCCGAACGACAAACGACTGGCCGGACCTCCGGCGAGCATCGCGCTCACCTTGGCCCTGGCGTCGGCGGTCTCGCTCTCTCCCTGACGCGATCAGGTCGTTCGGCGCACGCCGGTCCGGAGACGCGCCGCCACCACGGCTACGGTGCCGCCGTCGCCGCTGCGTCGTCGAGGAGGGCCCCGTGGAGCTGAAGTCCGGACAGGTCGCCGTCGTCACCGGTGCCGGCAGCGGCATCGGGCTTGCCCTCGCCGACCGGTTCGCATCGGCCGGACTGCACCTGGTCCTGGCCGACGTCCAGGAGGACGCCCTGGCCGCCGCGGCCGAGCAGGTCGACGCCGCCGGCGATGGCGAGGTGCTCACGCTGACCGTCGACGTCAGCCAGCAGGACGCTGTCGCCGACCTGGCCGCCAGGACGATCGACCACTTCGGCGCCGTCCACCTCGTGTGCAACAACGCGGGCGTGGCCGCCCGCGCCGATCCCTGGTTCGGGCCGCTCACCTCGTGGGAGTGGGTGATCGGCGTCAACTTCTGGGGCGTCGTGCACGGGTGCCGCGCCTTCCTCCCCCACCTCATCGGCGGCGGCCACATCGTCAACACCGCGTCCATGGCGGGGTTGATGCCCGGCTTCGGGCCGAGCTATGACGCGTCGAAGCATGCCGTGGTGGCGATCAGCGAGGACCTGTACCACACCGTCGAACTGGCCGGGCTGCCCGTCGGCGTCAGCGTGCTGTGCCCGGGCTGGGTGCGCACGGGGATCCTGGACGCCGACCGCAACTGGCCCGACCACCTGGGCGAGCGACCGCAGCGGGATCCGGCCGGGCAAGCGATGGAGCACCACTTCCGCCGCGCCATCGACGAGGGGTCGCAGCCGGCGTTGATCGCCGACGCGGTCGCCGAGGCCGTCAGCGCCGGCCGGTTCTGGGTCATCCCCCACGGCGACTTCCTCGACCTCGCGGTGCGCCGATGGTCCACGATCGCCGAGCGGTTCGATCCGGTCGCGCCGGAGGAAGTCCCGGGCATGCCGCCGCGCTCGGAGATGCTGGCCGAGGTCATGGCGGCGCTGGGTGTCGACGCGCCGCCACCTCCCGTCGCATCGTCCCCTTGACGCAGCGCCCGCCACGCGGGACGATGGCCATGACAGGTCAGCGATGGCCTGCCGTATCAACCGATCGACCACGTCGAAGGAGGTACGGAACACATGAGGTTCGCCGAGCACCCGGAGCGATCGCCTCCGCGCTGAGGTCGGACCAGGAACCGTCCGCACGTCGACCGACCCGTTTCGATCACGGACCACGGATGCGCAGATCGGACCGCTGCCCACCTTCGGGACGTCCAGCGGCCGACTCCAGCCACCGGGCCCGTCCACCATCCGGCGGGCGGCGAACGATTCGGACGGGAACCACGACCGTCCAGCCCCCACGCCACCCACCACCGGCGTGCCGGCGGGACGTTCCATGTCAGCGCTAGCTCGAGCTCGAGTGCTCGGCGTGGACCTGGCTTGGGGCGAGGGCCGGGACGGACGGCCGCCGAACGAGACCGGCGTGGTCGCCGTCGACGCCCACGGTCGCGTGCTCGACGCCGGGTGGACGAGCGGCGTCGACGCCACGGCGGATTGGATGACAGCGTGGGCCGCCGGCGATGCCGTGGCGATGGTCGACGCGCCACTGCTGGTGCGCAACCCCACCGGCATGAGGCCGTGCGAACGCGAGGTGGGTCACCGCTACGGGCGTTGGAAGGTGTCAGCCAACTGCTCGAACCTCGGCTTGGAGGCCTTGGCCGGCGTGACGCTCGTCGGCCGGCTGGCGGCGGACGGCTGGCGCTACGACGACGGTCGTGGGGGACCACGTCAACATGGCCGCCACCTGTACGAGGTGTACCCCTACACGACGCTCGTCGGCGCGGCGGAGCTCGGCTACGCCGTGGCCCGGCCGGCCTACAAGCGGCGGCCACGGCACCTCGTCCCGCACGACTTCCGGGTCGCCCGAGCGGCGGTCGTCGACGACCTGATCGAGCGGCTGGTGGCCCTCCGGAACACCGACCCCGCCCTCGACCTGTCGACCCATCCGTCACCGCCGCGCTCGTGACCGAGCCGACCCCGCTCACCGATCGCGCCGCCGAGCATCGCGAGGACCTGATCGACGCGCTGCTGTGCGCGTGGACCGGTCTGCTCTGGCTCCGCCACGGTCTGGCGCGCTGCCAGGTGCTCGGCGCGGACGAGCCGGCCGTCTCCGTCGACGGCATGCGGGCGACGATCGTCGCCCCGGCCCGGCCCGAGCAGCGCAGGTGAACGGTCGAACCAGCACGGTGCGTGGTGAAGCACGGGTGTGCGGTCGGTAGACCATGGGTGAATGACCACTCGGTCCCGCCCCGGCGAGGCAGCATGGAGGCTCGTGAAGAGGGCCAACCTGCGCTTCGGCGCGACGTCGTCGCCGAGCCTCGACCGCCTCGCCACCGCCCAACTGCTCTCCGGCGCCGCCGACGCCCTCGTCGCCGTGTCCCTCGCTGGATCACTGTTCTTCAGCCTCAGCCCCGAAGCGTCGCAGGAGCAGGTTCTGCTCTACCTCGTCATCAACATGGCGCCGTACATCGTGCTGGCCCCACTCATCGGGCCGGCCATCGATCGCCTGCGTCACGGCCCCGGCGCGATCGCGGCGGCGCTGTTCGCCGTGCGCGCCGTGTGCGCGTTCGCCCTCGCCGTGTCGTTGCTCGAGCTGGGTCTCTACTTCTTCGCCCTCGCCCTCCTGGTGGCGGCGAAGGCCAACGGCGTGGTGCGTCAGGCGCTCGTGCCCGGACTGGTCGCCGACCACGCCGACCTGGTGGCGGTGAACTCGCACCTGGCCAGGCTGAGCGTCATCGCCGGCGCCGTCGGCGGGCTGGTCGGAGCCGGGCTGCTGGCCTTCGGCGCACCGGGCATCGTGGCTGCCGTCGCCGGGGCGCTGTTCCTCGGCGCCGCCTGGGCCACCGCCCGGCTCCCCGGCCTGCCGGTGCCGCCGGCCGAGATCCCACCGAGCGTCTCGTACGAGGAGTTGCACCGGCCGACGATCGTCGCCACGTCGTGGGCCTTCACCGTCGTGCGCGCCGCCGTGGGGTTCTTCGTGTTCGGGCTGGCCTTCGCCCTCCGCCGGGAGAGCGAGCCGGCCTGGATGTACGGCGTGACCATCGCCCTGTACGGCATCGGCTCGTTCGCCGGCAACGTCGTCGCGCCGGTGCTCCGCCGGCGCTACGGCGAGGACCTGCTCATCGCCGGCGCACTCGGCACGCTGGCCGTCGTCGCCGCGTTCGCCGCGCTGGGCCAGTCACGACCGCTTGTGCTGCTGGTCGCCGGGGTGCTCGGCGGCACCGCATCGGTCGCCCGCCAGGGGTTCGACTCGCTGGTCCAGCGGCGGGCGCCGACGGCCACGCACGGTCGGGCGTTCGCCCGGTTCGAGACCCGCTTCCAACTGGCGTGGGTCCTCGGTGCCATCGCCGCCACCGCCATCGGGATCCCGATCAGGATCAGCCTGGCCATCGTCGCCGGCAGCCTCCTGCCAGCCGCCGTGCTGTACCTGCGGGCATTGCGGGAGGCCAGGCGGGCGCACGCCGACGATCCATTCGACCCGGTCCAGGTGGCCCGGCGCCGGCTGGATCACGCCCGGGAGTGGGATCGGCGCGGCGGTCACCGCTTGGCCGTCACGGAGGTGGCCGGCGTCGTCGACCTGGCCCGGGCGATCGGCCACTTGCCCGACCTCGAGACGGTCGAACGGATCGATCGCCTGCGCGCCGATGCACTGTCGACCTGGCCGCTCGACGAGCGTGAAGTCACGTGGGCGCTGGCCAGGGCCGGCGAGCTGATCGACACGATGGACCGGCGCGCCGGCGCCGACCGGGAGGTGGCCGGCGGCGAGACGTCCGGCCCGGCGAGCAGCGCCGATCAGTCCGGCAGCACCGACGACGACGTGACCGACCACTCCGAAGAGCGCTCCTCGACGGTGAGCACGGCCTTCGACCAGTCGTCGTCGGACCGGTAGACCTCGACCTCGACGTCCATCGAGGCGGCGTCGGGCGGCAGCTCACCGAACGCCACCAGCGTGCCCTCGTCGCGAACCGGTGCGGCATCGATGTCGGCGAGGACGGCCTGGGCGCGCTCGTCGGCGAAGCGCACGAGGTTCTCGTCCCGCAGCAGCACCGTCACCTCGGCCTGGATGTCCGCGGCGATCGGGGTCTCCCCGACGGCGACCACGTAGACAACGGGCAGCACCTCCGGGTCGGCCGGCGGTGGTTGGTCGGACATGGCCTGGCGGATCGCGGCCGTGTAGACGAGCGCAGCGCGCGACGCCGTGTCCTCGTCCCCGCCGTTACAGCCGGCCGCGGCGACGAGCGCCACGCCGAGCACGAGCAGCGGCCGCATCAGCGGCACGCTAATGAAGCCCGGTCCACCGACCCCGCCACGTTCCTGCGGACAGGCGTGGCCTTGACAGCGCTGTGGGTGAGAGATCGGCGTACAGAGTGCCCTCACCGCTCACCGCGTCGGACGAGCTGACGCCAAGGGAGCGAACGGTCGTTACGGCTGTTCGGCGCGCAGGGCGATCATTCGCTCGACGGCGGCGTAGGGCCAGCCGTCCGGGAGGTCGGTCGGCAACTCGGGCACGCCGAGCACGGTCTGGCGTCGCTCGCCTTGGCGGGTGAGGCCGAGGTTGTCGCGCGCCGCCTCGGCGATGCCGTCCTGCGTCTGCAGGCGCGCCACCTCGTCGGACAGGTCGGCGTTGACCGCCTGCAGCTCGCCGAACTCGGACTCGAGGTGCGCCAGCTCGCCGTCCTGGGCCAGCCACGTGCGCAGCGGGAGGCCGATCAGGGCGGCGCCGATCGTCACCACGACGAGCAGGCCGATCAGACCGGCGGCCACGGCCGGCCGGCGGGTCCGGGCGATCCGCTGGTCGCGGG
>JBPCJL010000257.1:0-4270 GCA_051005355.1 Ilumatobacteraceae bacterium | reverse complement strand
CCCCTCGGCAAGGCGAGCTTCGAGCCGAGTGCGCTGGAGACGAACTTCCGGGCCGTGCTCGACGAGCTGAACCGGGCCAAGCCGGCATCGGCCAAGGGCCGCTACCTGCGCAAGATCACCGTGTCGTCGACGATGGGCCCCGGCGTCCACGGCGACGTCAACCGCCTGAAGCCTGACGCCACTGGAACGGTGTAACCCGCGCCGTTCTGTCCTCGGCAGCCGAGTCACAACGGTCGGTCGTGGAGGAAAGAAGCGGGCGGGGCGGATGCGCGGAGCGAGGATCTCACCGGAGGCGTGACCGGGGTACATCGGGCGGCCCATCTGCGCAACCTCCTGTAGCGAACCGGACAGGTCTGTCATGTGACGAACCGGACCCGGCGGTCATGTACCGGGTGTTCCAGTTCCATCAAGGAGGATGAGATGAGACGAACCCACGTGTTGGGGAAGAGCATTCTGGTCGGGGGCGTCGTCGCCGCCGGCTTGGCGATGTCGCAGACGGCGTTCGCAGCCGAGTATGTGGTCAACACCACGGCCGACACGGTCGACGCCGCTCCAGGTAACGGCGTCTGCGCCGACGCCAGCGGCCGATGCAGCCTGCGGGCGGCGATCCAGGAGGCCAACGCCAGCGGCGGGACCGACACGGTCACGCTCGGCGGCCTCACGTACACGCTGACGATCACCGGGCCCAACGAGGACATGGCGGCGACGGGTGACCTCGATGTGACCTCGACGATCAGGATCCTGGGCGAGTTCTCGACGGTCAACGCCAACGGCATCGACCGTGCCTTCCACGTGGCACCGGGCGGCAACCTCACCGTCGACCGCCTGACGATCACCGGCGGCGTGGCTCCCGGCCCGAACAATCCGCAAGGCGGCGGCTCCGGCGGCGGCATCCTCAACGCCGGCACGCTCGAGGTCAACCGCTCGACGTTGCGCAACAACACGGCCCCGCGGGCCGGCGGCGGCATCGAAGCCAGCCAGGGCAGCAGCACGGTCGTCGACCGCTCGACGCTGGCCAACAACTCGACCGGTCCGACGCCCGGCAACGGCGGCGGCCTGCACCTGACGAACGCCGGCACCGTCGTGTTCTCACGCAGCACGGCCTCCGGCAACACGGCGAGCGCTGAAGGCGGCGGACTGTGGAACGCCGGCGGCGGCACGATGACCATCGATCGCTCCACGATCACTGGCAACACCGCCAGCGGCAACGCGCCGATCACCGATCCCGGTGGCATCCAGGGCGGTGGCGGTCTGTTCCAGGAAGCCCCGATCGCCGGACTGCCCGCGGGTTCGCTGAGCGTGTCCCGCTCCGAGATCCGCAACAACGTGGCCAACGGCGCGCAGAACGGCTCCGGCGGCGGCGTCCTCAACGATCGCGGCACGGTGCGCATCTCGCGCGACACGGTCATCGCCGACAACAGCGCGGTGCGTGCAGGTGGCGGCGTCGAGGCCAGCACGGGCTTCACGCGTGTCGACGACAGCACGCTGCAGGGCAACCGCACCGGCAGCAACCCCGGCAACGGTGGTGGCTTGCACCTCAGTGGCCCGGGTCGAGTCGAGATCGACGACAGCGTCGTCACCGGCAACTCGGCGACCAACGAGGGTGGTGGCCTGTGGAACTCCAGCACGGGCACGATGCTCGTTAGCGACACCCGAGTCACCGGCAACACCGCCCCGATCGGTCCGAACGTGTTCAACCAGCCCCCGGGCGGCACGTTCATCCTGAACGGGCAGCCCGTTCCGCCAGGTCAGAACAGCATCTGACCTGACGTCACTCCCGGACCGCGTTGCGGGCACACGTGGGCCGTCCTGGCGGGGCCGGCCCACGTGCGCGTTCCGACGGTGGGATGTCCGAACTCGGATCGCTCGTGCGACGGGATCCGGTCGAAGACTCAGATCAACAGCGACGACAAGGTCGCGCCCCGGTATCGCTCGACGGGTGACGCCGGCGGCAGCAGAGTGTCGCGGCATCGGCTCCGGCGCCATGATCGCGCGGACGCTCGAGCACACACCACGTGAGAACGCGGCGGCGGAAACCGCTGCGTTCAGGCCGTCACGAGTGATTGACAACGGCAGTCGTGCCGAGCGAAGCGTGTGATCGATGCTGCTGCCGATCACGTCGCGCGCTCGAAGCGGGGCGACCGACCTCTGCTCCACAAGCACCCCGACCGGGTGCACGCAAAGGAGCTGCCGTTCGGGACAGCGCCCGTCTGCTACCCGGAGGCCACGACCGACCGGTTCACGTAGCGCTGCTCGTCGACGTCGCCCGGAGTACCTGCGGATCATCTACGGGTCGGAGCACACGTCGCCCGAACAGCTGTCGCAACTGCGCACGCGCAGCCTGGGCCACAAGCGCAGCCTGGCCGGGCGTGAGCTCAGCTTGCGCATCGAAGCGCTCCGCCGGTTCGTCGCCGGCGAGGTCACCCGTCGACCCCGCTCGTGATCCGGGACTCGCGGCCACACCTCACGCTCGAGGAACCGGCGGGCGCGGAGGCGCCGGTCAGAAGCGTCGATGCGATGCGCCAGACGTTGCCGGCGTTCCAGCAGGGCTCGGCGGACGGCCTCCGTCTTGCTCTCTCCGGTCTGCCGGGAGACCTCGTCGACGAGGCGTTCGACCTCGACGCTCTTGATGTTGAGCGCCATGACCCGCAAATACACCAATCCACCATTCGTCCCTCCTGGTGGAAGAACGGAGTTCGTCAGGCGAGATCGGCCAGGACGGCCATCGCCGCGTTGCGCCCGTTCAGGCCGATGACGCTGCCGGCCGGGTGGGTCGCTGCGCCGCAGAGGTAGACGCCGTCGCCCGGGGCGCGAGGGCTGAAGCGGCGCCACCACATCTGGTCGGGTGTGCACTCACCCTGGAAGATGTGACCGCCGGTCAGGCCGATGCGCTGTTCGATGTCGGGCGGGCCGAGCACCTCGATGTGCTCGACGACGTCGTCGATGTCGCAGTACCGGCCGATCAGGCCAAGGATGCGATGGCCGATCTCGGCCCGGCGCTCGTCCCACGTCCCCTCGGCCAGCTCGTACGGCGCGTACTGGACGAACGCCGACATCGTGTGCTTGCCGGGCGGGGCGACCGACGGGTCGTAGGCGCTCTGGAAGTACAGCTCGGCGAAACCCGGCGACGGAATGCCGCGGGTGCAGTCGTCGAACGCCCGCTGGGCGTCCTCCATGGGCAGGGCGATCGAGACCGGCGCCCGGTTCGGCCACTCGGCGTCGGGCAGCGCCGTCCACCGGGGGAGGCGGGACAGCCCGCAGTTGACCTTGACCACCGGGCTCGTCGTGCGCCAGGTGTCGACGCGAGTGGCGAAATCGGCGTCGATCGACGGGCCGAGCAGTCGAGCAGTGACCTTCGGGTCGGCGTTGGAGACGACGGCCCTGGCCCGGATCACCTCGCC
This sequence comes from Ilumatobacteraceae bacterium, assembly GCA_051005355.1. GTDB lineage: Bacteria > Actinomycetota > Acidimicrobiia > Acidimicrobiales > Ilumatobacteraceae > JALZMG01. Next base: position 869 of record JBPCJL010000257.1, on the reverse strand, counting down.
GCCATCGAGCACGACACCTTCGCCGGGCCGGATCTCGGCGACCGGGACGCCCGACGCCAGCACCGCGCCGGCCTCCCGCGCCGCCTCCGCGATGGCGAACGAGATGCGGCCCATCCCGCCTTCGACGTACCCCCACGCCATCGGGACGCCTTCGAGCGTGCCCTGGAAGTGCATCAGCTTGATCGATGCCGTGCCGACGTTGTACGGCCCGGCCCACGCCCCGATCACGCCCTGGCCGTAGAGCGCCCGATGCAGGCGGGGGTCGTCGACGAACTGCGTGACGACGTCGGCGATCGACGTCTCGAACAACGCGTCGATCAGCTCGGCGTCATGGCCGAGGAGGTCGCGCAGCTCGGCATCGTCAGGTGCGTCGCCCTCCCACGTGTCACGCACCTGCTCGCGCAGGGCCCGACGCATGCGGTCGAAGAAGTGCTCGTACTCGAACTGGCCCTTGATGTCGGCGTCGGAGAAGCCGTTCTCGCGCATGCCGGAGGCGGTGCGCTCGGGGTCGAGGAACTGCCCGTACCACGTGCCGTCGTCGAACGGGCACCAGATGCCGGGTTCAGCGACGAAGACCCGGTATCCGTGGCGGCGCAGCGCCAGCTCGTCGATGACGCGCTGGTCGAGCAACCCGACGACGTAGGCGCAGGGACTGACGGCGTAGCCGGGGTCGGCGAACGGTTGCTCCAAGGTGCAGGCCCCGCCGAGTCGGTCGCGCCGTTCGAGGACGAGGACCGACCGGCCGGCCTGGGCGAGGTAGGCGGCACAGGTCAGCCCGTTGTGGCCGCCCCCGACGACGATGACGTCCCAGGCCCGTTGGGACAGCTCGGCGATCGGCGCCGGGAGGCCGACCTGGCCGAGCGCAGCGT
>JBPCJL010000256.1:0-5100 GCA_051005355.1 Ilumatobacteraceae bacterium | reverse complement strand
TTGGTGGCGGGGGCAGGATTTGAACCTGCGACCTTCGGGTTATGAGCCCGACGAGCTACCGGACTGCTCCACCCCGCGTCGGTGGGGCCTCCAATCTACGTCTCGCCGCCCAGCCCGGCAACCTGTTCGCGAACAGTGAGTTGAGCGGGCCGTTGTCCACACGGCCGTCGTCCGCACGCTCGGCGCACAGATCGCCCGTGGCCGCACCTCAGGTCAGATCAAGCAACAGCAGGGGTGGCGGCGGCGAACCTCGCCTGGTTGGCGGCGGCCGTGGTCGCAGCCTCTGCAGCGGCGGCTTCTTGCCCGGCCCCGCGCAGGGCTCGGGCCCGCTGGGTCCAGGCGTAGACGCTGGTCTCTCGGATGCCGAGGCGCTCGGCGGTGAGGGCCGACGCAAGGTCGTACCTTCCGGACCGCAGCGCCGACTCGAGCAGCGTCCGCTGCAGCGCATCCCGCTGGGCATGAGACCCACCGAAGTGCTGGAACACCCGCCGGATCGGCATCAGCTCGGCCACCACGTCGGCGTGGCGATCCTCGACGTACGCGACGATCGCACGACACGCCGGCAGTCCGATCTCGGCGGTCATGCGGGCGTTGGTCCCGCCGGCCGTCTCGACCCAGCCGCCGAGCTGGCGCACCACCTGGTGGGCGTCGGCGAGCCGGCCGGCCCCGGCGAAGGCCATCACGGCGTGCACGTCGTTGAAGGCGTACCACGGCTGGCCCGTCTTCGGCGCCCACGCATCGGCCAGCGGTTCGAACCGCCCGCCGGTGTCGAGGCCGTCGAGGTACAGCCGCCACAGCAGCGCACTGCCGTCGAGCATCTCGATGGGCACGCCGAGCGACCCGGTGTTGTGCAACTGGGCGTCGTAGATCGCCAGGGACCGCTCGGGCTGGCCGGCCTCCAGGTGGTACAGCGCGAGGTGCCACCAGTTGTGCACGGTGAACAGGTTGCCGGCGCCCCAGTTGTCGGCCGTCGACGTCATGAACCGGATGCCTTCGTCGACCATGCCCTGCATCTCGTAGGTGTGGGCGACGGCATGAGTCGCCCAGACGTCGTCGGTATTGGCCTCGACGGCGCGCCGCCCGGCCTCGAGCGCCTGCCCGTAGTGCCCCGACTCCTCGAGCCCGAACGCCGCCATGCCGCGCACATACTCGACGTGCGGGTGCTGGGGGTCGAAGTTGCGCAGCGACCGGATGGCCCGGTCGCGCAGGTTCTGGGCATCGCCGAGGAAGAAGTCGAGCTGGTGCCCGAACATCAGGGCGGTGACGTCCATCGGCCAGCGGTACAGCAGCTCGTCGAGCGTCTGGGCGGCCCGCACCCAGTCACCGTCGGCCCAGGCGCCGACGGCCGCCGCGTGCATCTGCTCGCGCTCGTTGAGGGCGGCGACGGCCAGCGAGTCACGCAACGTCCGTGCCGTCTCCACGTCGTCGACGTCCGTGCTCATCAGGTGCAGGTAGGCGAACAGGGCCGTCGCCATCGGCGCCGGCTCGTCGGCCGACGACAGGTCGCTGGCCTGCTCGACCACATCGGGGTGGAACCGCACGAGGCGGTCGATGGCACGGTCGTAGCTCTCGACGGTGGCGCGATCGCCCGTCATCGGGTTGCCGTGGGCGTCCACGGTGGCGGCAAGGGTCATGGTCATCTCGATTCTCCTCCGGTCGTCAAGGCCCGTCGCAGGCGGTTCCGTGGCGCGATCAGGTTAGAAAACAACCCCGAATCTTCGTCAGAACGCGAGATCTAGGGCGGTGGCGATGGCGGCGGCGAAGGCGGGGTAGTCGTCGAACGCCGGAAGGTGCGGGTACTCGGCGCGGATGTTCGGTGGAGCGCGGAACAGCAGGCCGGTGTCGGCGGCGAGCAGCATCGAGACGTCGTTGTACGAGTCGCCGCCGGCGACCACGCGGTACCCGAGGCCCTGGAACGCCTCGACGGCCCGGCGCTTCTGGTCGGTCAGCCGCAGTCGGTAGCCGACGATGCGGTCGTCGACCACGTCGAGGTCGTGGCACAGGATCGTCGGCCAATCGAGCTGCGCCATCAGCGGTCGGGCGAACTGGGCGAACGTGTCGGACAGCAGGACGACCTGCGTGCGCTGACGCAACTGGCGCAGGAACTCCGGCGCGCCGGGCAACGGGGACAGGCCGGCGATGACGTCCTGGATCGCGCTCATCGTCAGGCCGTGGCGCTCGAGCAGGTCCAGCCGGCCGCGCATCAAGCGGTCGTAGTCGGGTTGGTCGCGCGTCGTCCGGCGCAGCTCGTCGACCCCGGTCCGCTCGGCGACCGCGATCCAGATCTCCGGCAGCAGCACGCCCTCGACGTCGAGCGCCACCAGTCCGGGCCGGTCACCCATGGAGCGGTCAGGCGATCTGCGCCGGTTGCCCGGCCGAGCCGCCGTCGGCCCGCCGGGTGTTGGCGTCGATCTCGTCCATCAGCTCGTCCCAGCGCGGCCGCGGCACGTCGTGGCCCATGTCGGGGTACATCACGAGTCGCGAGCCCTGGATCGCCTTGGCCGTGGCCACGCCGCCCGACGGCCGCACCAGCGGGTCGACGAGGCCGTGCACGACGAGGGTCGGCGCCTTGACCCGCCGCAGGTCCCACGTCCGGTCCGGACTGGCGGCGATGGCCATCGACTGGCGCACCGTGCCGGTGGCGTCGGGGCAGCGGCGCCGCGACTCCTCGACGAGCGCGCGCGCCTCGGCCGCGTCGAAGTGCGGTCCGGAGATCAAGCGAAACACCTCGACGCCGTTGTCGATCACGCGGTCCGGATCCCGGTCGAACATCATCGGCAGCTTGCGCATCAGCGCTCGCTTCGGCCGGCCGTTGCGTCGATCGCCGGTGTTGGACATGATCGACGTGAGGCTGGCCACCCGGTCGGGGTGGTGGATGGCCAGCGTCTGGCTGATCATCCCGCCCATCGAGATGCCGAGCACGTGCGCCCGGTCGATCCCCAGCACATCGAGCAGGCCGGCGGCGTCGTCGGCCATGTCCTTCAGCACGTAGGTGGAGCGGGCGTAGCGCTTGGCCACCAGCGCGGCGGCGAGCTGGCGGCGGGTCGGGACGGGCGCATCGATCTTGGTCGACAGCCCGGAGTCACGGTTGTCGAAGCGGATCACCCGGTACCCACGCGCCACCAGGCGGTCGACGAAGTCCTGCGACCACCCGATCAGCTGACCGCCGAGCCCCATCACCAGCAGCAGTGGGGGCGCACTGGCGTCGCCCTGGACGTCGTACTCGATGGTCAGACCATTGGCCTCGACAGAACCCATGGGCAGCGCAACCTACCCGGGCCGTCGGCGCATCGCCTGGCGATGGAGACCTTGCCGCTGATGGCAACATGCGGGCCATGGCGGACCTGGTGCACCTGCGCCTCGTCGTGCCCGAGGCATGCCGGCAGCCCGTCCTCGACTACTTCGACCGCACCGACGCGATGTGCAACTTCACGGTGTTGACGGATGCGTCGCGCCGGCCGAGCGGTGATGTCGTCGAGCTCGACGTCCCCCGCGAGGCGATCAACGAGGTGCTCGACGAGCTGGAGGGCCTCGGCCTCGCCGAGGACGGGTCGATCACCGTGACGCACTCCGAGCTGACGCTCTCCCGGTTCGCCGAGCACGTCCAGGAGGTGTCGCCCGGCCACCCCTACGACACCGTGGTCTGGGACGAGGTCTCGGCCAAGCTCCACGACGCCGTCCACCCGACGTTCGCCTATCTCGCCTTCTTCGCCGTCGGTGCCGTCATCGCCGCCGGCGGGGTGCTCGCCGACTCGCCGATCCTCATCGTCGGCGCCATGGTCGTCGGTCCCGAGTACGCACCGTTGGCGGCCATGGCCGCTGGGCTCTACGACCGGGACTGGTCCCTCCTGCGCAAGGGTGCGTGGTGCCTCGCGGTCGGCACGGCGCTGGCCATCGGCGTCGCCTTCCTCGTCGCCGTGCTGGCTCGGGCCGTCGACCAGGTGCCGGCCGCCTATGCCCTCGGCCAGCGTCCGCTGACGTCGTTCATCACCAACCCCGACCTCTTCACGGTGCTCATCGCCGCCGCCGCCGCCGTCGCCGGCATGCTGGCCTTGACGCAGGACCGGGCCGGCACGTTGGTCGGAGTGCTGATCTCCGTGACGACCATCCCCGCCATCGCCGAGGTCGGCGTAGGAATTGCGTTCGGCCGCCCGGGCGAGGTCGGCGGCGCGCTGGCGCAGCTCGGGATCAACGTGACCTGCATCGTGGTCGTCGGTGTGGCGACGCTGGCCTTCCTGCATCGCAAACGCCCACCGCCGCACAGCGATCCCCACAGTGCGTCGGGGGTCCGGCCCTCCGGCCGGCGGCTCGGGTACGTTGGACGACGTCATGGGACTGTTCCGCCGCGCGACGGACCCGACTGAGCTCGACCGGGTCAAGGCGGACGTGGTCGCGGTGCGTGAGGCGATCGACCAGCACGACGAGCGTCGCCGCCTGGATCAGCTGGCGACCCGCATCGACGATCTGGAAGCGAGGATCACGGCCGTGGCGACGGAGCTGGACAACCAGCTGACGGAGCTCGGCGGCGAGCTCGACGCCCTTGCCGCCCGCCCGGAAGCGGACGGCGTCTCGGAGCAGGTCGTCGGCGAGCTGCGCCAGGGGCAGGTTCGCCTGGCCAGCGAGCAGGCCCGCTACCAGATCGCCTTTCGCGCCGACCTCGCCGCCATGGTCGAGCACCTCCGCCCCGCCTGACCTCGGCGACCCGGCCGAGGTCTTGCATCGGAGGGTTTCCTGCGGGGCCTCCCCTCTGCGAACCCTCGGATGCAGGTAACCCTCGGATGGGAGGGGGACCGGTCAGCTCTCGGCGTCGGCGTCGGGGTCGGCTTCGAGGGCGGCGAGGGCTTGGTCGATCAGGGCGGAGGCCTCGTTGATCCGCTGCTCGTAGCCGGCCAGGCCCTCGGTGGCCAGCACTTCCTCCGCCTCGCGCAGCAGCTCGTCGGCGCGCGCCAGCAGCTCGGTCGGCGAGTCGCCCTCGGACGACTCCGGCTCAGGTTGCGTGCCCTCCTCCGGGCCACTCGATCCGACCCGGTCGCCGAGGTCGGCCTCGAAGCTGGGGAACAGCTTGCCGAGCGCCTCCCCGAGGGACTCGCCGAACTGCGA
>JBPCJL010000255.1:0-5428 GCA_051005355.1 Ilumatobacteraceae bacterium | reverse complement strand
AGCTGCAGGACCAGGTGCGCCAGTTCAAGTTCGGCGCTGAAACCGGCGTCGACCTGCCCTATGAGTTCGACGGTCGGGTGCCGTCGAACGAGCTCAAGCTCGAGCTCAAGGCGAGCGGCGCGATCGGTGAGGACGAGAGCGACACCCTCACCCCCGGTGACCTGCTGCAGATGGCCATCGGTCAGGGCCTCATGGCGGCGTCACCGCTGCAGCTCGCCGTTGGCTACGCCGCCATCGCCAACGGCGGCTTCGCGCTGACACCGCACGTCGTGCAGACGATCTACGCCCCGGAGGTGCCCGATGGTGAGCCCGGCTTCGTCGACCTCGCCGCCGCAACGGTCATCGAGACAGTCGCCCCGCAGGCCGAACAGATCCCGATGCCGCCATCGGTGCGCGACCCGATCGTCGCCGGAACGCAGCGCAACATCCTCGGTCCGGGGGCCAACAACCGGTCGACGACCGCCGAGGAGCTGTTCAAGCTGGGGTACAACGAGGTGCCCGGGACCATCCCGATCGCCGGCAAGACCGGCACTGCACAGGGATTCAAGAACTACCCGTGGAACGACTCCTCGGCGTTCGCCGCCTTCAGCCTCGACCCGGAGCGGCCGTACACCGTGGTGTCGTACCTCGAGAAGGCCGGCTACGGGTCGCTCGGCGCGGCGCCCGTCGTGAAGTGCATGTTCCTGGCCCTTGGCGGGCAGATCCCGCTGGACCCGGTGACGATCTCCGAGCCGCTCGACGTCACCAGCGAAGTGGCCGCCCCGCCGCTGCCGCCGATCGACATGGGGTGCATGCAGAGCTCGGACGCTGATGCCGCGCTCACCCGGCCCGCCGGCGGGGACTGAGCGGCGATGGCCGTCTCCATGCTGCAGCGCAAGCCGGACTCCGGCCTGGGCAACATCCGAGCCAGCCCCGCTTCGCCGCGCCGAAACATCGATTGGACGTTGCTGACGGCGCAGGGCGTGCTCACCGTGGCCGGGTGTTTCGTCGTGTACTCCGCCACCAGGACGCGCACCGGCGATCCGTACCAGTTCGCCACCCGCCAGGTCATCTTCGCCATCGCCGCCGTGCTGGTGATGATCGTCGTGATGGCCATCGACTACGAGTGGCTGAAGCACCAGGCCCGGCGGCTGTACGTGGTGATCCTGCTCGTGCTCGCGGTCCTGGCCGGGATCAACCAGCTGGGCAGCGGGGACCTCGTGCTGGCCATCGAGCTCGGTCCGATCCAGCTCCAGCCGGCCGAGTTCGCCAAGTTCGTCGTCCTCCTGGCGGTGAGCGCATACCTCAGTGACGAGCGCACCGAGACGGTCTCGTACCCCCGCTTCCTCGGCTCGCTGATCATCGTCGGCGTGCCGGCCGGGCTGATCGTCCTGCAGCCCGACCTCGGTACCGCGTCGGTCATCGTCGCCATGGCCATGGGGGTGCTGCTCGTGGCCGGTGCCAAGGCCCGCTACATCTTCGTCGTCAGCCTGCTGGCGCTGGCGACCATCGGGGCCACCTTGATCAGCGGACTGGTCAACCGCTACCAGCTCGATCGGGTGCGCGTGTTCTTCGACGAGAGCAACCCAGAGCTCGCCGACCAGATCTTCCAGGTGAACAACGCCCTGCGCGCCGTCGGTACCGGGGGACTGTTCGGCAAGGGCTGGCTGCAAGGACCGCTGACCAACGGCCGCGACATCCCGGTGCTGTGGGCGGACTTCCCGTTCGCCGCCATCGGCGAGCAGTTCGGCATGTTCGGGTGCGGCGTGCTGCTGTTGCTCTTCGCCGTGGTGCTCGTGCGCATCTGGCGCATTGCCCAGCTGTCGAGGGACCTGCTCGGCACCTACCTGTGCGCCGGGGTGTTCACGATGCTGCTCTGGCAGGTGTTCCAGAACATCGGCATGACGTTGAAGATCATGCCGGTGACGGGACTGCCCATGCCGTTCATCTCCTACGGAGGATCCGGGCTGATCACCTGGTTCGCCCTGTTCGGACTGGTGCAGAGCGTCCACATGCGACGCATGCGGTAGGCGCGTCTGTCCCCCGAGACCGGGGCGGCGACCAGCTAGACTTCGAGATCGCCATGACCGCCTGCTGGGCGCGGCTCGAACCGCACGACGACCAGCGGCAGCGACGGGCGAGTAGGACTCGAACCCTCGGTGCCAGCCGTCCGACGACGGCGCCCGGGTTCGAACGATCGAGCGCAGGACCGACCGGCCCCTGATGTTGGCGCAGCTGGAGGTCCTCACGGTGCCCGCGGGGCACGCGAGAAGGGACGACGATGGACGACAGCGATTCGGGGCCGGAGGCCTCGACGGACCAGGCGACCGAACGAGTCGCCAGCGCTGACCACCCCGACGATGAGGGGCCCGACGCCGGCCCGAGCCGCAAGCGCCGCCGAGGCTCGCGCGGCGGGCAGGGTCGACGGCGAACGGGCGAGGACACGGCGCCGGGTTCGACGGCGGTGCACAGCGGCAGCAACGGCCCCAAGTCAGTAACCTCCGGCGCGGGTCCGGCGACCGGGCTGGACCCGGCCGAGCTGCCGGAGCTGCCTCGGGAGGGGCGGGTATCTCCCGAGGTCGCCGAGCGGTCGCTGGTGCGCAAACCCCAGATCGGCGACACCCGACCGGCGCCGAAAGCGGCGCCGCCGGTGGACGCACCGGCGGCTCGCCGTGGGCGATCGGGGGCGGGCAAGACGGCCAAGCGCGGTGCAGACGCGGCCGGGGCCGACGGCGGCAAACGCAAGCGAGCGGCACGCGGGCGGCAAGAGAACTTGGCCGCCGCCGAGCTCGACAGCGACGTCCGCCGCGGTCGTGAGCGCAACGGGAGGCCGGTCGGGCGCTACCTCATGTGCGTCCAGGTGCGCGAGTCGATGGCCCAGGTCGCCGTTCTCGAGGGTCGCAACCTGATCGAGCACTACGTCAGCCGGCCCTCCGACGACGTCAGCCAGATCCACGGGAACATCTACGTCGGGCGCGTGCAGAACGTGCTGCCCGGCATGGAGGCGGCGTTCGTCGACATCGCCACACCGAAGAACGCAGTGCTGTACCGCGGCGATGTGCAGTACGACGCCGAGGACATCGAGGAGCGCGGCGAGGGGGCGCGCATCGAGGACATCCTGCGGCCGCGGCAGCTGATCGTCTGCCAGGTGACGAAGAACCCGATCGGCGCCAAGGGGGCGCGCCTGACCCAGGAGGTATCGCTGCCCGGGCGATTCGTGGTGCTCATCCCCAACTCGAAAACGTACGGGATCTCCAAGCGCTTGCCCGACGACGTCCGCAAGCGGCTGCGGGCGATCCTCGACCGGGTCAAGCCGGCCCAGCACGGGCTGATCGTGCGGACGGCCGCCGAGTTCGCCACCGAGGACGAGCTGCGCGCCGACATGACGCTGCTGCTCGACCAGTGGGAGCGCATCGCCGCGCAGGGCGCGGGCGCCAAACAGCCGACGTTGCTGTACCGGGAGCCCGAGTTGGCCGTGCGGGTGATCCGGGAGGAGTTCAACGCCGACTATCGGGGCGTCGTCATCGACGACCACCGGCTCTACGACGAGCTGCGGGCGTACATCGGTGCGTTCAACCCCGAGCTGGCCGACCGGGTCGAGTACTACGACGCCGCCGCCGAGGGCCTCAGCCTGTTCGAGCAATACCACGTGCACGAGCAGGTGCACAAGGCGCTCGACCGCAAGGTGTGGCTGCCGTCGGGGGGTTCGCTGATCATCGAGCACACCGAGGCGCTGACCGTGATCGACGTGAACACGGGCAAGAACGTCGGGTCGTCGAGCCTCGAGGAGACGGTGTTCCACAACAACATGGAGGCGGCGGAGGAGATCGCCAAGCAGCTACGGCTGCGCGACATCGGCGGGATCATCGTCATCGACTTCATCGACATGGAGATCCGGGGCAACCGGGCCAAGGTCGTCGAGGCGTTCCGATCCGCGCTGTCGCGAGACAAGACGCGCTCGCAGGTGTTCGACATCACCGACCTCGGGTTGGTGGAGATGACCCGCAAGCGCATCGGGGAAGGACTGCTCACGGAGTTCTCCGAGATCTGCCCCAACTGCGAGGGCCGTGGCGTCGTGGTGGACCACGCCCTGCTCGACTGACCCGGGTTGGCCCGATGAGGTGAGACATGAGCGGTCATTGACCGCTCATCTCTCACATCACAGTGGTGCCCACTGTGCGATGAGCAATCTGCGGTCGTGGGGCGCACTTCGCTCATCGCGCTGGTGAACCCGTCCGCCGACCCGGCCCCCACCCCCTTCAAGAGCCTCTTCGCCCACTTCGAGCGAGGCGGCGGGCGAGCCCGTCGCCGACCACCCCGCCGCCAAGACCGGTGAGCCCGTCGCACATCAAGGTCAGAGCGCTACGATTGCCGACCGCTATGTACGCAGTGATCGGGGCCGGAGCAGGCCAGCGGCGGGTGGCCGAGGGGGAGCAGGTGGAGGTCGACCTGCTCGACGCCGATGACGGCGCCGAGATCGAGCTCACCGCCAAGCTCCTCGTCGACGGCGACACCGTCCTCGCCACTCCCTCCGAGCTGGCCGGCGTCACCGTCACGGGCCGCGTCGTCGGCATGGCCAAGGGTCCGAAGATCAACGGGTTCACCTACAAGCGGCGGACCAACCAGCGCCGGCGCTGGGGCCATCGCCAGCGCTACACCGTCGTCGAGATCACCAAGATCGCCAGGTAGGAGCACGCATGTCGAAGACCAAGGGTGGCGGGTCCACCCGCAACGGACGCGACTCCAACGCCCAGCGCCTCGGCGTGAAGGTGTACGACGGCACCAAGGTTCACGCCGGGGCCATCATCGTGCGCCAGCGCGGCACGAAGTTCCACGCCGGCAGGAACGTCGGCATCGGCGGCGACGACACCCTGTTCTCGCTCGTCGAGGGCAGCGTGAAGTTCGGCGAGCGCCGTGGCCGCAAGGTCGTCGACGTGCTCGCCGTCCCCGTCGCCGCCAACTGACGACCCGATCGCGTCCTAGCTGACGCCGGCCGGCAGCTTGGCCGGGTCCCAGCCGAGCAGCGCGACGGCCTGCCGGCACGCGTAGCGATCGGTCATCCCGGCCACGTACGAGACCGCCGCCCGCATCGCCTCGTCACTGCCGCCCGAGGCGGCCGGGGGCTCCGGGAGCAGCTGCGGACGATCGGCGTAGTGCTCGACGAGGGCCCGCAACAGCTCGATCACGGCCGACGCCTGCTGGCGGCTGGCCGGCCGGAGGTACACGTGGTCGTAGTCGAACCGCCGGAACTCGGCCAGCGCCTCCGCCTCCGGCTCGGTCATGCCGATGCGACCGCTCTCGGCCGCCGCCCGCACCATCGCCCTGATGAAGGTGCCGAGCTGACCGGATCTGGACACGCCGCACCTCGCCGCCACCGCGTCCGGCAGCATCTCGGTGCCGACGATGCCGGCGGCGACGGCGTCCTCGAAGTCGTGGCACACGTAGGCGA
>JBPCJL010000254.1:0-12422 GCA_051005355.1 Ilumatobacteraceae bacterium | reverse complement strand
CGGCTCTGCAGTCCCTGCGCTCGCCGAGCGGTCCGGAGACGACCGTGAACGCTCGGCCGCCGCGTCTCCTACGCCGGTTTGCCGCGAGGGGTGGCCGGTGGTGGTGCGGCGCACGGCGTCGCTGCGCAGCAGAGTGGCGGGATGCAGACGCGCACCGAAGAGATCACGACGCCGAGCGGCCCGATGGGCGTCCATGTCGTACGGCCCGATGGCGAGGGCCCATTCCCAGTCATTGTGTTCTTTCATCACGGGCCGGGGCTTGATGAGGGCTCGAAGCAGACGATGGTCCGCATCGCTGAGTGGGGCTACTACGTGGTCGCGCACGACCGGTTCCACCGTGCCGAGCCGTGGTACACGATGCGAAGCCGCAACGACGACGAGATGAAGAAGCTGTTCGGCCTGGTGCGGGGCACGACGGAGGACCAAGTCGCCGAGGATCTTGGCGCCGTGCTTGCCTGGCTGCCGTCTGACCCGGCCGCCGGGGGCGGCGCGATGGGTTGCATCGGCTACTGCATCGGTGCACGGTCGGTCCTGCGCACCCTGGGCGACCGTGGTGAGCAGTTCCGGGCCGGTGTTGGTCTGCACCCGTCGTTGTGCACCACCGACGACAACGACTCGCCGCATCTCGCCGTGCCGTCCTACACCGGGTCGTTGTACATCGGGTTCGGCTCGGCGGACACCATGCAGCCTGCATCTGCCAACACGGCGCTCATCGAGGCGACTAACGCCTTGACCAAGGGCGAGGCCGAGATCCACGACGGCGCCGACCACGGGTTCGGCGTGTACGGGCCTAGCCACCACGAGGCCGCCGCAACGCGGTCCTACGAGCGGGCCAAGGTCATGTTCGACCGCGAGCTCAGAAGCTGATCGGCACGGCCTGTCAGACCGGTGGCGCAAGCGTCAACCCACCTGAACCCACAATCATCGGTCCTGAGGGGTAGCTGATTTCGACGTCCGACATTGCGCAGCCCGAGCGTCCTCGACCGCCGGCTCGAATGCGCTGCTGACCGGCGCGAGCCATTGCGACGCTTGCTTCGGCAAGCGCTCCTCAGCCGGAGCGGTAACGGCGAGGTCCCTACCTTCGTGAGATGGGCGCAGAACGCGCTGCGGAACGACGATGGAGGGCGACGTTCTCGCCCTCCATCGGAAGCTGTGGCCCCGCTCGGGGCGGTTGGACTCGCGGTGCGCAGTGGAGCTCAGCCGATCTTGAGGTAGTGGCGAAGGGCCGCGCGAACGACATCCGATGTGGTGGCGTTGTCCGCCGTGGCCCGCTCCTGAACCGCCTTGCGCAGCTCGCGGTCGATCCGTACCGCAAGAAAGTCCGTCGAAGCAGAATGCAGCGGCGGCCGCTCCGGGCGGCGGCGCAGGCGATCAACGTCCAGCCCAGCTTCGGCTTCGCTGGCCATGTGGTCGAGGACCTCGTCGGTCAGCTCGACTCCGGACTTCGTCCGTCCGTAGGACTTCTCGTTGTCAACCAATCGCATTCTCCGTCGCCGTGGACAAGTGGCCCGTAGAAGCGACGCCGGCGCCCGGGGAGTGGTCGTTCACCGTTGGCGTTTCTGCTCCTGCAGTTTTCGCAACTCCGCCAGGGCATCACGATCCTTGTCCCTGTCGGCGTGCTCCTTGCTGGCGACGATGTCGTCGAGCGCAGCAAGGTTGAATCACAACGTTGTGCACTCGACGGGCAACGGACCGTCGCCGCAACTCGTCGAACGTTCGGCGTCCGCCCTTGACCGCAAGGTCGCCGAGCACGTCGACTGGCCCGGCGTCGGTGGTCCACGTCGAACTCCCGAAGCTGCGAAGCGTTGGCGCATCGATCGTCACCGGGAGCTTGCGTGCTTCGTCGTCGGTCATACCGCCGACGCGCAGCCGTGCGTGCAGCTCGGCCAGAGCGGCGGCGAGACGTGTGAGGTTGTCGTCGGTGCTGCGAGGCACGACGTCGATGTCGAAGGTCTGACGGTGCGCTCCATGGGCCCGCGCACCGAACCCGCCGACGACCACGAACTCCACGCCGTGAGCGTCGAGGACTCGGATGATCCGTTCTGGGTCGAACGCGCTGCTTCTGTCAGCTGGCACGCTTGTCTGCGGCTGCGCGCCGGGCGTTGATCTCCTGCAGGTAGGCGATCACTTTGCCCGGCGTGTCGAGCCGGGTTCCATCGAGCGTGATCGGGACGTCGTCATCCGTTGGCGGGCGCATGTCAGCGACCATCGCCGCAACGTCAAGCACCGGGATCTGCTCGACCTGCTCGGTCACGACGTCAGCGTAGTGGTGGTTCGACCGTTCATCCGCCAGCCCTCCCGCTCATCGAAAGCGCGGACCCGGTGTGCGGCAGCGTCGTCAGCGCCAACCAAGTTCGCGATCCGAAACGTCGGCCTCGGCGAGCACGTCGATGGCCTTGCCGATCGGGCGCCGGCGGTGCTCGGCGACGATGCGTAGGGCTGCGTTCACCGTGTCGTTGATCGTCGTCGTTCGGAGCGTGGCCTTGGCATCGCGTAGGGCCGTCTCGTCGATGTCGATCACATGCTTGCCCACCGGGGGAGTTGATACCAGGGCCCCCGCCGACGCACAGGCGAGGCATCCTTGCCTAGTCGAACCGAAAGAGGCCGACCTGGTGGACGCGACAGCCAAGCTGACATCGAAGGGACGGATCACGCTGCCGAGGGCCGTGCGGGAGGCCCTCGATCTGCATGAGGGCGACCAGGTCGTGTTTCGGATTGAGGGCTTGCGCGTGGTCCTGTTGCGAATCAGCGACTTCCGGCCGCCGCCGGCGTTTGACCTTGCCGGGTCGATCCCGGTCCCGGCTCGACGGCGGGGTGCCCGTTGGGACGAGGCGACTAACATCACGCGGACGGCGCGTGGGAGGCAGGCCCATTGAGTGATGCTGCAGCCGAGCGCCCCGGCGTCCGGTGCGTCGATCCTTCGACCGGTTGTCGACCGCGTGGCGAGGGTCGAGCGGATCGAAGCCCATGGTCCCGTCACGGCCTGTGAACGCCCTGCTGAGGCGATTCATCCAAGATTTCATCCAAGTTTTTCAGCGGACTTGGATGGATTTCGTGGCACCAGACGGACGATTCCGGAGATAAAACACCAGCTCACCGGACTGCACAGCACGGGACGGACCGCCCGGCGCCGACTCATAATCCCTGGGTCGTGGGTTCGATCCCCACCCGCCCTACTGAGGCCCTCAGTCTGCACGGTGCGCGCGATATCGCCAGCTCGGGTTTGGCGGCGCGGCTGTACACGGAGCGATCAGGGGACGTGCAGCCGCTCCATGATCTGTTCTTTCGCCGCGCTGAAGTCCTCGAACGAGAACTCCTCGTTGGCAAACCGTTCGTGGAGCGTGGCGAGGTCGCCGAGGAGATGGGCGTCGGCCTCGCTGTCCGGCATGGGAGCGACCCGCTCGAGAGCATCGCTCTTGCGCTGCTCCTTGCGAGCGGACTTCGCGGCCGCCTTCTCCTGGCGCAGTTTCTCCCGCTGCTGCTTCTGGAATCGTGCTTGGCTCACCTCGGCGAGCCTGCTTGACGGTCAGGCATCCTTCAACGTTCCGTCTGCGATGGTGGCGATGGCGACGGCCGGATCTCGGTGAGGATCACCGGGCGTGCCGAGCGACGTGCGAAACAGGTCCAGGGCCTTGGTCGTCGCCTGCTCATCAAGGCCAGCGTTCATGATCCGCTCGACGGACGGGAGCAGATCGCGCCGCTCGGCGAAGATCTCGAAGGCGATCCGGTTCGGAGGGCTGAGATCTTCGGGTGATTCCTTCGTGAGGTAAGGGTTGGCGAGCCGCTTGGCGGGCCTGCTGATGGCCATTCGTGGGGTCCTCTCTGAGCGGGAAGCCAGTCAGACGCCCCTGACCTGTCAGCGGGAAGGGTGGCGGACCTCGTGTCGTCACCCTACCGCCAGCCTCAATCGCCAAGGTCGCCGATGCAGTGTCATCTGGGTTGGCGATGCATGTCCGCCAGCGTCCGTGTCCGAACACCTGACTGCGTCGTCGTTGCCGTCGCTGACGACACCAGCGTGCGGTCTACGTCGTGGGATCGATGTCTTCGATCTCGTCGGGCACGGCGGCGGAGGGTGCGTAGATGAGCGGGAGCAGGTCGTCGACCAGCTTGACGGCGGGGGGCTTCCCGTCCGCAGTGGGCGCGAGGTTGCCCCACGCCACGATGGTGACGTCGTTGACGGGGTCGTAGCCCATGAACGAGTTGTAGCCGGGCAGCTCACCAGTGTGGCCGAAGAGCGGACCAATCTGCGCGATGTTGTAGCCATAGCCGTAGCCGACCGAGGCGGGATCGTCGGAGATGGGCTGGATGCTGCGCATGCGGAGGTGCTGCGTCTCGGCATCGAGCAGCTCGCCCCCGACCATCGCTCTGACCCATGTCGCCAGGTCGTTGGCGGTGGAGATGCCCTGACCCGCCGACCAGGTCCACGACGGGTTGTGGTTGGTCGTGTCCGTGGCCGGCAGCTGGCCGGACTCCACCGCCGCCAGGCGGTCGGCGGACAGGGAGGGCTCATCGATGGTCTCGACGTTGGTCCCATAGAAGTAGCCACGGGAGTAGGGCGCCGGGATGCTGGTATCGGTGT
Source organism: Ilumatobacteraceae bacterium (assembly GCA_051005355.1). Classification (GTDB taxonomy): domain Bacteria; phylum Actinomycetota; class Acidimicrobiia; order Acidimicrobiales; family Ilumatobacteraceae; genus JALZMG01. Next base: position 7,843 of record JBPCJL010000254.1, on the reverse strand, counting down.
TGGCAGGGAACGACGTGTCGGTCAGGCCGAGCGGGGTGAAGAGGCGGTCCTGGAAGACCTGCGCCAACGGCTTGTTGTCGAGGTCTTCGGCGATGAGACCGAGCAGGACGGTGTTGGTGTTCGAGTACCTCCAGCCCTGGTTGGGTGGGAAGTACGGCGGGTTCGCGAAGCCGAGGGTGAGCAGCTCGTCCGGCGTCCACACCTTCTCGGCTTCGGTGTCGAGGGCCTCGTTGAGCTCGAGTGTCGCGGTGTAGTTGAAGAGACCGCTGCGCATGTTGAGCAGCTCGGCGATCGTGATGTTGTCGCCGTTGGGAACCTCGGGCCGGTACTTGGTCACCGGGTCGTCGAGCCTGAGCTTCCCCTCTTGCACCATCTGGAGGATGACGGTGCCGGTCCAGGTCTTGGTGTTGGAGCCGACGCGCACCTTGGTGTCGACGGTCACCGGGTCGGTGCCACCGATGCTGGTCGTGCCGTAGGCCTTCGTGTGGGTGCCCTGCGGCGTCTCGATCAGCACCACCATGGCGGGCTCGCCGAGCCGCTTGGCCGTCTCCTCCACGACCTTGTCGATGGCTGCGGTGTCGAGCTTCAGGATGGCACCGGACGGCGTCGATCCCGATGGCGGTGGCCCCGACGGCAAAGGTCCAGTCGAGCTGGTCTCGGTGGACGTGCTGGGGCTCGACGAGCAGGCGGCTGGGATGACCGCCGCGCCGATCATGAGCACGAGGGCGGCCGTTCGTCCCGTGACGCGGCCGGCGCGACGGTGGTTCGTCTCTGTCCGTGATGACATTGGCGCGGTCTTTTCTGTTGGTGGCGGGGGCACTCGATCCCGGAGTGCGCCTGGCGCGAGCCGGGGTGTCGATTCGTGGTGATCAGAAGGCCTGCTGGATGCTGGCGGCGACGATGCCGACGTCCTCGTTGGCGTCGAGCACGCCGAGGATGTCGTCGTAGAAGCCCTGGTTCACCACGATCATGAAGGCGAGGTGGCGGCCCCCCGCGGTGTCCATGACGCCGCCCAGGGCCTTGGTCACGAGGCGGAAGCGCCCGTTGAAGGAGTCACCGTCGACGAGTGAGCCGGTCTTGGCGAAGATCTGGCCCGCCGCAGGGCTGTCGACCTGCACTTGGGCGAGGGAGCCGTCGACGCCGAGGATGGGCAGCGTCGCCCGCCAGCGTTCGGCGTCGGGTCGCTTGGCCATGATGATCTGCAGCTCGGTCTGGTTCGCTGGCGTCACGTAGTTGCCGATCAGGCCGGATCCGTCGTTGAGCGACGCCGTCGTGGTGTCCAGACCAGCCTCCCGCCACAGCTGCGCCGCCCTCGTCATCCCGTCGTCGCAGTCGTCGCTGCCGGCGGCGACGGCGAGCAGGCAGATCATCGTCTGGGCGCCCCGGTTGTAGCTGACCTTCAACACGTAGGTGGCGTCCTGGTCGAGCGGCAGCGACTGCAGCTCGGCGACCGACGCCAAGGCATCGACTGCGGCCAGATCGCCGAGCGACGCCGTCGAGTTCGTGGCCACTGGGTCACCGCCGACCGTCACGCCGGCGCGCGCCAGGGCTTCGATGAACGCGGTGCGGGCGAACGTCGCCGGATCCTTGAAGGCGTACACCTTGAGCACCGGGTCGCTGTCGGCGGCGATCGTGCCCGACAGCACGACCTGGCCCTCCTGCGGTGAGCTGATCCTGATCGCAGTGTCACCACCTGCGGCCACGGTCTCGACCTCGCTGGCGACCGTCCACGGTGACACCGTCGGGCGCATCTCGGTGGTCGCCGTCTCGCCGACCTGCGCAGGCGACGTCGTGAAGTCGATGATGTTCTGGTTGATGACGATCGGGGTGATCGGCTCGCCCCCGAGCTCGTCCTGGAACAGCCGGTCGTCGACGATGACCTGCCCGCTGACCGAGTCGATCCCGGACTGCTTCACCTGCGCGGCCAGCGCGTCCAGTCCGGCGAGCGGATCCTCGGGTGTGAGGGTGGCGCCCGGCAGCGGGTTGGCGTCGTTGTGGTCGAGGTTCGTGAAGTCGACGGACCCGTCGGGTTTGGTGCGGCCGCCCATCGTGATGTCGCCCTTGCCGACGAGGACGAGATCGCCCTGCAGGGTGCCGTCGACGATCTCGCCCGTGCGCTTGACCGGTGTGACGATCCGGTGGTCGGGGCCCCACTCCAGCCAGCCGGCGCCCATGCTGTAGGTCTTGACCACCGAACCGGGCTCCGCCATCTTGTCGGCGTCGAGGTCGATGAGCGTCTCGCCGGTGTCGATGTCGCGCACCGAGATCGACCAGCGGCCGTCCTCGAACTGGGACTGACCCATCACCGCCAACGCCGACTCGTCGAGACCTGCAACCGAGGTCGCCGAGCCGTCCGTCGCCGAAGTCGTCGTGCTCGCCTGGCCCGCCGTCGTCGCGCTGGTCGTGCTGGCCTGCCCGCTGGCGGCTGCCGTTGTCGTGGTTTCCCGCGAGGTGTCGTCCGACGAGCTGCACGCAGCGACGGCGAGCATGGCGATGGCGAGCACGGCGCAGCCGCGGGGGCGTGCCTTCTCCATCATGGCTTCCCCGTCCTCATGCGCATCTCCTCGTCTCACGGCGGTCCGTCGTCGTGCTGTCGACTGTGGACGACGTCGCATCCGCTGCCAATCGCCTGGGATCACGTCGGCGCGACTGGACCCAGGTCCAGTCCGGCGCCATGCGAGGCTGCTGCCGTGCGCTCGCGTGGTCTGCTGCTGGCCGTCGCCGCGGTCGCTGTGGTGCTCGCGGCGGCCGAGCTGGCACTGGCCGACGCCTCCGAGTTGGCCCCGCTCTGGGTCTTCGCCGTCCAGCCCTCACTCGGGCTGCTCTACGTCGGTGGCGGACTCGTCGCCATCGACCGTCGCCCGAGCAACCGGACTGGTCTGCTGCTGATCGTCGGCGGCGTCGGCTTCCTCCTCTCCGGGCTCGTCAACACCGGCAACGAGGTGACCATCGCCGTCGGGCTCATCACCGCCACGGCCTCGCTGGCCGTGATCGTGCACGCCCTGCTCGCCTTCCCGTCCGGTCGCCTCGAACGAGGGGCTGCGCGCTGGATCGGGTGCTCGCGTCGGGTTACGTGGTCAGCCTCGTGCTCCAGGCGCCGCTGTATCTGTTCAGTCCGGCGCCGGAGCCGTACGACGTGCTCTCCGTCGCCGCTCGCCCCGACCTGCTCAAGCTCGGCGAGTGGGTTCAGCGTGCCGCCGGAACGGTGGTGGTCCTCGCGGCGGCCGTGGTGCTCGGACGGCGGTTCGCCGCGTCGTCAGCGTGGCAGCGACGCGTGCTGGGCGACCCCTCGCTGCAACTGTTGTTCTGGCTCCCGGACCACGGTGTGTACGCCGATCTCGACGGCCGCCAGGTTGATCTGCCGCCGGCCGGCACTGGATCGGCGACCGTGCCCATCGAGATCGACCGCCTCGTCGTCGCCGAGGCGCTGGCCAACGCGGTGAAGCACTTGCAGGCCGAGGCGCTCCGGGTGCGCGTCACCCGAGCCGACGACGAGCGAGGGGGGCGGCTCCACGTCGATGTCGACGACGGCGGCATTGGCGGCGCCGATGTCGCCGGCTCCGGGCTGCGTGGCCTCGCCGACCGGGTCAGCGTGCTCGGCGGTCGACTCGTCGTCGACAGCCCCATCGGCCGAGGCACCCGACTCCGGGCGGAGCTGCCATGCGCATCGTGATCGGCGAGGACGAGGCGCTCACTCGAGCGGGCCTCGCCCTCATGTTGGTGCAGGCCGGCTTCGACGTGGTCGGCACGGCCGGCGACGCCGACGAGCTCGTGGCGCTGACGGCCGACCGAGCGCCGGACCTCGTGATCACCGACATCCGGATGCCACCGACCCACACCGACGACGGGCTGCGCGCCGCAGTGGAGATCCGCCGAGCCCATCCGGCGACCGCCGTGGTCGTGCTGTCGCAGCACGTGCAGCGGCGCTACGCCGTCGATCTCCTCGGCGACGAGCCGAGCCGCATCGGCTACCTCCTGAAGGATCGCATCGTCGACGTGGAGAACTTCATCACCGACGTGCGGCGGGTGGGCGAGGGCGGGACCGTCCTCGATCCGACCGTGATCGCCGCCATGCTCTCACGGACCCAGCGGCCTGATCGCGCCGTCGAGCAGCTGACACCGCGCCAGCGTGAGGTGCTTGCCCTGATCGCCGAAGGCCGCAGCAATGGTGCCATCGCCCGCCAGCTCAACGTGTCGGAGAAGGCGGTCGTGCAGCACGCATCGAACATCTACGACGAGCTCAGTCTGCCGCCCAGCCAGGACGACCACCGCCGCGTGCTGGCCGTCGTGCGCTACCTCATGCGATGATCGACACGCGTTGGGGCGGGGTCGACGCCAGCCCGCTATCCGCCGGTTCGGTCTCGGTGGTTGCACCCCGGCCAGCAGCAGGGCCGGCGCTGACCCTCCTCCAGCTCCTCCTGGGTCCGGCGGATGCGGCGTTCTCGGGTCGTCTCCTGCTTGGCATCCTCGACCCAGCAGATGAACTCGTTGCGCGCCAAGGGCGTGATGTCCTTCCAGGCGTCGAGCGCAGTGGTGTTGCCGATCAACGCCGTGCGCAGGTCGACGGGCAGCTTGTGCACGACCCCGCCAGGCACTCGCTGGCTGCTCACATCGCAACGGTAGCGGGCTCTTGCCGGCGGTCAGGGCCGGCGCGGCGCCTCCATCGAGGCGATGTGGTCGACCGCGAGGTCCGCTCAGCCGCGGGCGGGGAGCTGCTGGACGGCCCATGCGTTGCCGTCGGGATCGCGAAAGTAGGTGAAGCGACCCCAGTCGAGGTCGACGACGGCGCTGGCGTCGACGCCGCGCTCGATCAGGAAGTCGTGCGCGGCGTCGGCATCGTCGACGACGACCTGCAGCCCCTGCAGCGAGCCCGGCTCGCCCTCGACGATGTTCGTGCCGATGGCGATGGAGCACGCCGACCCTGGCGGAGTCAGCTGCACGAAGCGCAGCTCGTCGTTGACCTGCACGTCGTGGTCGACGACGAAGCCGCACTGGTCGGCATAGAACGCCTTGGACCGGTCAACGTCGGACACCGGCACCATCACGAGTTCGAGCTTGAGCTCCATGTTCACGTCCTCATTCAGTCAAGGCAAGCGGCGGGAACGCCGCGGCGATCATCGTCGTACAAGCAACTGGTCATCGAGCGACCACTTCCCCACCGTCAACCGATGACCTCGATCATGCATCGCAGACCGCGTACGCGTCCGAGCCGATGGTCTGTCGTGATGAGGGGTGCATTGAATGCCTCGGCCAGGGCGACGTAGAAGGCATCCCAGCCCCGGACTCGATCGCGCAGTTCCCACGCTCGATCGATGAGGCTGCGATGGCCGAAGCGCTCGCCCGGCCAGTCTCGGAGGTCGGCGATCGCCTGGTCGGCCGCGACCGCTTCCAGCCGGCCGAGCAGCAGGTCACGACGGATCACGTTGAGGACTTCGACGTCGATGACGTGCGGTGCCGCGTGCTCCTCGTCGCCATCCATGCGCTGGCGCAGGAACTCAGACGACGCCGTGTCGGCGACGACTTCGTACAGGCACGATGCGTCAACGATCAGCATCGGGCCATGGGCCGCGCAGGTCGTCGAAGGCCTCGAGCACCTCGGCCCGAGTGAACCCGGACGGCCGGCGACGGGTGCGAGCAAGCCACTCCGAGACCGTCGGTCGTGCGGCGAGACGAGCGGCCTCACGACGCAAGAGATCGGGGACCGTGAGACCCCTCTCGGCGGCGCGCCGCACGAGTGCGGCGTAGACGTCGTCGTCAACGTCGCGGATCTGAATCGTCCGTGGCATCTACGCACCATATCATGCGTCTACGCATGCGCAGGTACGCCGCCGCCGCCGAGGCGACAAGAGCACCTCCTACGCTGCGATGGTGTCCGACGAGGTCGACCTTTGCATCGTCGGCTTCGGCTCGGGCGGGATGACGGCGGCCGAGTTCGCCGCCAAGCTGGGCAAGCGCGTCGTCGTCGTGGAGCGCCACCGCGTCGGCGGGGATTGCCTGTGGACCGGCTGCGTGCCGTCGAAGGCGTTGATCGCGGCGGCCCGGCTGGCCCACCAGATGCGCCACGCCGACCGGTTCGGGCTGCCGCCCAACCCGGCGCCGATCGACCTGTCGTCGGTGTGGCGACGCGTCCGCGCCGTGCGCGAGGAGATCGCCAACGGTGACGACGACCCCGACCGGTTCCGGGCCATGGGCGTCGACGTCGCCCTCGGCGAGGCGCGCCTGACGTCACCGCACGAGGTGCGCATCACCGCCGCCGACGGCTCGACCCGCACGGTCCGCGCCACCACGATCCTCCTGTGCACGGGAAGTCGCCCGACGGTGCCGGACGTGGTCGGGCTGGCCGAGGCCGGCTACGTCACGAGCGAGTCGATCTTCGAGCTGGAGGACATCCCGCGCCGGTTGGTGTTCCTCGGCGGTGGACCGATCGCCGTCGAGCTGGCCCAAGCCTGCCACCGCCTCGGCGTCGAGGTCACGGTGCTGCAGCGCGGGCCGACGATCCTGCCGCGCGACGAGCCCGAGCTGGTCGGCCGGCTGCGTCGACAGCTCGACGCTGAAGGCGTGACGATCCACACCGGTGTCGAGGTCACGCGCGTCGAACCGGGACCGGTCGTGGTCGGGATGATCGACGGGCGGGAGCAGCGCTGGCCAACCGACGGCATCGTCGTGTCTGCCGGACGCACGCCCAACCTGGAGGCCTTGGACCTCGACGCCATCGGCGTACGGACCAACGAGCGCGGCGTGGTGGTCGACGAGCGGATGCGGTCATCCGTCCCGTCCATCTACGCCGCCGGCGACGTCGCCGGTCGGGAGCTGTTCACGCACGCCGCCGCCTACCAGGCGGTGCGGGCCCTGCGCGACGCGTGGTTCCCCGGCAAGGGCACGGCCGGTGCGCTGATCCCGTGGGCCACGTTCACCGACCCGGAGCTGGCCCATGCGGGCTTGACGTCGACCGAAGCCATCGAGGAGTACTGCGACGATGTCGTCGTCCATCGCTGGGACCTCGCCCACAACGACCGCGCCCACACCGAGGGCTCGGGCGGCGCCATCGTGCTCGTCGAGCAGCGCCGCCGCGCCGGCGCTCGACTGGTCGGGGCGCACGTGCTGGCCGAGGCGGCCGGGGAGCTGATCGGCGAGCTGGCCCTGGCCATCGAGCAGGAGCGCTCGGTCAGCCAGCTCGGCAGTCTGGTCCACGTCCACCCGACCATCGCCACCAGCATCCAGCAACTCGGCGGCGCCGCCGCCACCGAGACGGCCATTCGGTACCGTTGGCTGATGAAGGCGACCAGCGCTGGGTGGGCGGGGCGATGACGCGCCGGCGGCTGACGAACGAGCGGTGGGGCTTCAGCTCGAACTGCTACGTCTGCGAGCCGACCAACTCGGCCGGCCTGCGCCAGGCCTTCTTCCACGACGCCGAGCAAGACATCGTCGTGGCCGACCTCGAGCTCGGACTGGAGCACTCCGGTGCGCCGTCGTACGTCCACGGCGGGGTCCAGCTGGCGCTGCTCGACGAGGCGATGGCCTGGGCGGCGATCGCCGTCGCCGGCCGGTTCGCCGTCACGGCCACGTTCCGCTCGGAGTTCCACCACCCGATCCGCGTCGGCAAGCAATACCTCCTCGAGGCCGAGATCACCGAGCGCTCCGACTCCAGCCTCGAAGCGGTGTCGCGCATCGTCGATGACCAGCAGCGCGTGCGCACGTCGGCGGCGGCAACGCTGGTCATGCTGTGGGCCGCCCAGGCCGTCGACGCCGGTGCCCCGACGGACGAGTCGACGCAGGGTTTCGTGCGCTGATGGCGCCCGCCCTCGGGCTCGCACTGGCGGGCGGGCTCGGGTACCTGGCCGGC
>JBPCJL010000253.1:0-6271 GCA_051005355.1 Ilumatobacteraceae bacterium | reverse complement strand
GGTCACGACGTAGAGCACCGCGTCTGCGATGTCGGAAGGGCGCAGGAAGAGGCCTCGCTGCTCACTCGGGAAGCCGGTCGTGGCGCCCGCGTCGACGAGCCCGGGGCACACCGCGCACACCTTCACGCCGTGATCACGCACGTCGAGGAACACGGCTCGCGCGAAGGCGACGAGACCGTGCTTCGAAGCGACGTAGGCGGCGTTGTTGGCGAACACGTCGAGCCCTGCCAGTGACGCGATGTAGACGAGCGACCCGCCGCCGGCCGCCACGAGATCGGGCAACACCAGACGAGTCGTGCGCATCGCTGCGACGAGGTTGATGTCGACCAGGTTCGCCCACGCGTCGGCGTCGGCGACGTCGGCGCGCGCCCAGTCGAACGCACCTGCGGCCCAGACGACATGGTCCACCCGAGCGGTCTCGCGGGCCTCATCCATCTTCGCCTCGGACGCGACGTCGGTGAGATCCACCGCCACGGTCGCCACCGCGACGTCATGAGATCGACAACGCTGTGCCGTGCGCTCCAAGGCGCCAACGTCACGACCGAACAGCACGACGTCGCTTCCAGCTGCAGCGAGCTGACCGGCCACGGCCCGCCCGATGTCACTGGAGGCACCGACCACCCAACTGCGCTGCCCGCCGAGGACCCGCTCGAGTATCACGTCGATCGCCGTGAGTGACGGCGCCCGGTCAGGTAGTTCGCTCCGCGCTGGACTCGCTGCGGATCAGTTGGGCGACGACGCGCATCTGGATGACGGACGTGATGATCAGCCCGAAGAGGCCGAGCACGAGCAGCGTCTCGCGGATCCCGTCCTGATCTTCGGCGACCAATCCCGACGCGACGAGCAGCACGGCTGAGCTCAGCAGACCGAACATGCCGATCGCGGCGAAGACCACGCGATCGACCCATGCGCCGACGATCGCGCGATCAGCGCCAGCGAAGCGCTCGAGCCGCATGTTCAACCGCCCGCCGCGCAACTGGGCGGCGATCCCCTCGATGTGGGCGGGCAAGGTGCGCAGCGCCGGCAGCGACCGCACGAGCTCGCGCTCGAGCTGCTGCTTCACGGCCTCCTGCTTCCGGTCGGCCAGCTCGGGCAGCAATTCGGTGACGGCGTCGGCGACGCTGATCGACGGCTCGATCACCCGCAGGGTGCCCTCCAACGTGAGCAAGGCCCGGGTCAACACCGTCATCGGCGTCGGGACGCTCATGCCGTGGCGTCCCATGATCTCGAGCATCGTGCTCATGGAGGCCGGGTCGAACCCGCCAGCGGCCATCGTCTCGGTCAACGCCATGCCGATGTCGGCCTCCAGACCGCGCGAGTCGCTCGTCTCGTCCCCGCCGGCCAGCTTTCGGCTGGCGCGGGCCAGGACGACCGGGTCGCGCAGCTGGAACCCGATGACCATCTCCTGCATCGATTCGAGGATCAGCGGATCGAGGCGACCGACGGCGCCGAAGTCGAGGAACCACAGCACACCGTCGGCGTCGAGGAAGATGTTTCCGGGGTGCGGATCGCCGTGGTAGAGGCCGTCGCGCATCACCTGATCCAGGAACGAACGCAGGAGGCGGACCGCCAGCTGATCGGGCGGGACCGGTGACGCGGCGAGCGCCGTCTGGTCTGCCACGGTGACGCCGTTGATCTCCTACATCACGAGGACTCGGCGGGTGGACAGCGCCTGGTGGACGATCGGCGCGGTGATTCCCGTCTCCTCGTCCAGGTTCTTGAGGAACGCCGCTGCGCTCACCGCCTCCGTGTTGTAGTCGAGCTCGCGCAGGACCGAGCTGATCAGCTCGTCCGCCAACCGCCGCACACCGATCTGGCGGGCGCAGTCGACGCGCCGCTCCAGCTGCGCGGCGATGAAGCGAAGGACGGCGGCATCCCGCTTGACGATGTCCTCCACCCCCGGCCGCTGGACCTTGATGACGACATGCTCACCCGACTTCAAGACGGCCCGGTGGGTCTGCCCGATCGACGCCGCGGCGAGCGGCTCGAAGTCGAACGAGGCGAACTCCTCCTCGATCGATGCGTGCAGCTCACCTTCCACCACGGCGCGCACGTCGTCGGCCGCGACCGTCCGCGCCGACGACTGCAGCGTGGCGAGCTCATCCGTCAGCACCTCCGGGAGCAGGTCGCCGCGCGTGGATGCGATCTGGCCGAACTTCACGAACATCCCGCCGCAGTCCTCCAGCATCAGGCGGATCCGGCGGGCGTACTCCGGCGTCGCCAGCTTGGCCATCGACAGCCCGCGCACCTTGGTCAGACCTCGATGGCGAGCGAACCCGATGATCTCCCGGGATCGTCCGAGCGGTGAGAATTTGCGCTGAACACTGGCGATCGGGTGCAGGAGCGGCCCGAGTCGGCGCCGCTTCCTCATCTTCGGTTGCAGGATGATGTCGAGCACGAGGCTGATGAACATCGACACGAGGACGCCGAAGAACACGATGAGGTAGAAGTTGTCGAGGAGGTCGCCGCCGGTGCGGATGTCGTCGTTCGTGAGGACGGCGGAGAGGATGACGCCGACGAGCCAGCCGGCGAGCCCGGCCAAGAAGGCACGCCACCAACCTCGCCGGACGCCGAGGATGCGCCCGCTGAACCACCCGACGATGATGGCGAACGGGACGCCGTAGAGGATGAGATCCCCGTAACCGATATCGACGATGACGCCTACCAACATCCCTCGCTCCTGTCCCTCGACCACTCGGTCGCCTGCCGACCATGGTCGCACGCCCGACGACTCGACGGTGGTTCTCGGCCAGGGGATGCGCTCACGGCAGCGCCAAGAGCTCGATCGCCTTGAGACCGACGACACCCGAGCGCACCCCGAGTAGCGCCGGCGGCACGGCCTCCTCACTCGCCCAGCCGACATAGGCAGACGGGAGGTCCGCCCCGGCGAGGTGGGAAAACGGGTAGTTGCCACCGATGCGGGGGTTCAGGTCGAGCAGGGACACCGTGGCGCCGTCGACGAACACGTCGACGTCGAGGGCGCCCACGTGGCCGACCGCCGCCGCCAGCGCCCGGCCCGCCTCCTCGAGGCGATCGTCGTGCACCGTCTCGGCGACGTCGGTCTCCCCCGCCCGCATCGCCAGCTTGCGGTGGGCGGGCACGGCCTGAAAGTGACCGTCCAGGTCGTTGACGACGGTCAGGCCGTGCTCGATCCCGGTGAGCGCCTCCTGCACCACCGCGTCACCCCGGACGTACGTCGACGCAAGATCGCGCCGCACCTTGCGGTGCAGCACCTCGACCTCAGACCGGTCTCCCGTCGACCAGGTCAGGATCGAGCCCGTCCCGTGACGCGGCTTCACGAACACCCGGTCGACGCCGCCATCGAGCCAGGCCAGCGCCTCCTGCGGATCGAGGGTCGTGCGGGGAGCCGTCAAACCGGCAGCCGCCGCGATGGACGCCGTCGCCAGCTTGTCCTGGCAGGCCGCGATCACCTTCGGCGACGACACGGCAACGACGATCCCCGCTTCGGCGAACCGGGTTCTGGCCGCGGCGAGCACCGGGAGCTCCAGGTCGAACACCGGCACGACGAGGCCGATGTCCTCGCGCCGGCACACGTCGAGCAGGAACTCGATGTAGCCGTCGTCGGTCACAGGAGGCGACACGACGGCGACGTCGGCGACCGCCATGGCCGTCGACTCGGCGATCGAGTTGGTGGCCACGACCCGCCCGTCCGGCGCTGAGGCGGCGCGAAACCAGTCGACGAGGTACGACCGGCGCCCGGCGCACGTGATGAGCACGTTCATGGCTCGCTCAGGTCAGCGTCGCGACGATGATCGACGTCACGAGGTCGACCTCGTCGTCGGTCATGGCGTGGAACGTGGGCAGGCACAGGACGCGCCCGGCCACGTCGTCGGCCACCGCCAGTGCGACCGGCTTCACGTAGTCCAGCTCGTTGAGACCGGGCGAGAAGTACCGCCTCGGGTGCACGTCGTGGGCGACGAGCGCGTCGTGGACCTCCTCCCGCCGCCGCCCATCCTCGAGCAGCACGGCGACGTAGGCGTGGTTGAGCTCGGCGCCGGGCCGCCCCTCCTGCATCGTCACGCGGCCGCGATCGAGCAGTCCGGCCAGGCCCTGGCGGTACCGCTCGTCGATGGCCCGGCGGCGGGCCAGCACGGCGTCGACGTGACGCAGGTTGCAGAGGCCCATGGCGGCGTGCAGCTCCGACGCCTTGGCGTTGATGCCGACGCCGTCGAACGTCGTGTAGTCGACGTGACCGAAGTTGCGCATCCGCGCCATCGTCTCGCGCCGCGCCTCGTCGGCGGTGAACAGCCCGCCGCCTTCGACGGTGTGGAACAGCTTCGTGGCGTGGAAGCTGCACGTGGTCACGTCGCCGTAGGCGAACACCGACCGACCGTGGTAGCGGGTGGCGAAGCTGTGGGCGCCGTCGTAGACGAGGGCGAGCCCGCGGGCCCGGGCAACGGCCGCCAGCCCGTCGAGGTCGCACGGCATCCCGAACACGTGGGTGGCGACGATCGCCGTCGTGCGCGGGGTGACGGCGGCGTCGACGGCGGCCGCATCGAGCGTGAACGTCGTCGGCTCGATGTCGGCGAAGATCGGCGTCGCCCCTTCCCAGACGATGGCGCTGGTCGTGGCCACGTACGAGAACGGCGTGGTGACGACGTCGCCATCGATCCCGAGCGCCTTGATCGCCAGCTGCAACGCGACGGTCCCGTTGGCCACGAAGAGCGGCGCATCGACCTCCAGCCGTGCGCCGAGCGCCTCTTCGAGCCGGTGGACCAACGGTCCGTTGTTGGTCAGCCAACAGCGGTCGTAGATCCCGTCGAGCAAGGCGTCGTACTCGGCCCGAGGTGGCAGGAAGGGCTTGGTGACCGGGATCACGGACCGGCCTCCGCGGTGTGAGCGAGTGTCCGGCCCAGCGGACCGAGGTGACGGCGAAGCCGGGCGAGCGAACGATCGGGCTCGGCCGTCGTCACGTCGACGGCGGCGTCGTCGAAGCGGTAGACGAGCGTCAGCGGGCCGGCGGCCAGCACGTCGCTCAGCGCGGTGACCGTGCGGAGCGTGCGCGTTCCGTCGACAGCCAACTTTCCGTCCACGCAGGCCAGCTCGTCGAGCAGCCCCGCGGCCAGTTCGTCCTGCCAGAACTGCGGGCCGCCCGGCGCGGCGCGTGCGGCATCCTCGACCGGAAGGAGCGCGGCGCCCTGGCGCACGGCCAACCGGTCCCCGAGGTGGATCGGCACGTACCAGGGCCGGCTGGAGGACCGCAGCGAGTCGCGGCTGGCGCACAGCAGCCGCTCCTCACCGAACGTGCTGACGGGGAGCCCGCTGATCTCCGTGCCGTCGACGTAGCTGCTGTACATCGGGATGTTCGTCGCCGGGTACCACTCGATGCGCCAGATGATGCTCGCCGCCAGCACGACCGCGAGTGCACCGCCGCCGGCCAGTGCCAACCGGCCGACCGGTGGCGCGGTGTCGATCGGGCGGGGCGCCCAGAGCGCGAACGGTCGGCGCCAGTCGACCCGCGCCCACTCCACGAGCAGCACGTACGTGACGAGCTGGGGGAAGAACTGCGGCAGCATGACCAGGTAGATGGCCAGGTGGAAGCCGGCGGCGAGCACGCCGAAGTACCACAGCCGCGTGCCTGGGGCGACGAGCGTGATCACGGCGCCGAGCTCGACGATCACCGTGAGCACCGACACGGCGGCGGCCAACCATCCGTAGTCGAGCACCCAGTCCGCGAGCGTCGAGCCGATGACGCCCTTCGGCGCACCGTGCTCGGCGAGGAACCACTGGATGGAGACGCCGTCGAGCCAGCGCCAGCCACCGTCGAGCAGCTTGGCGCAGCCCCCGGCGAACAGCGTGAAGACGGCGTAGAGGAGGATCAGCTTCAGCCCGATCGCGCTGCGGTCCGCCGCCGCCCGACCGAACGGGTAGCTGGGCCAGCGCCGCGCCAGCACTCCGTCGGGCGACCACGAGCTCGGCCGGTGGGTGAGGCCGAGCACGACCATGGCGAACACGGCGAGGTGCCACGAGTGGCCGGTCCCGGTGCCGCCGAGGTACGCGCCCAGCACGACGAAGGTGCCGAACCCGGCGACCAGCTGCGGCGTTCGCCCCCCGAGGCCGAGCATGGAGAGGACGAGCGCGACGAGCACCGGGAAGCGCAGCGCCTCGACGAGCCAGAGGGCGGTGGCGCGGTCGTCGACGACGAGTCCGAGCAGCCCCGAACGGTCGTACAGCTCGGCCGGGACGGCGCGCACCGCGTTGGGCACCGTGATGGCGATGAAGCGGGCGCCGACGACGAGCACGAGGGCGT
>JBPCJL010000252.1:0-11525 GCA_051005355.1 Ilumatobacteraceae bacterium | reverse complement strand
GATCACGATCCGCCGGGCGACGAATCGCGGGTCCTCCCCCGCCTCGAGCATGCGGGCCAGCCAGTAGATGGAGGCGTCGGGGTCCGACCCGCGCATCGACTTGATGAACGCGCTGACGACGTCGTAGTGGTCGTCGCGCCCGTAGCGGACGGCGCTGGTGCTGAGCGCCGCCTCGGAGTGGCGGAGCTCGATCGGCCCGGGGTCCGCCAACGCCGCCGCGACCTCCAGCGACGTCAGCACCTGACGCCCATCGCCGCCGCTGCGCTCGACGAGCAGGGTCACAGCGGCGTCGTCGGCCTCGGTGCCGAGCGCCTCGAGGCCCCGGTCGACGAGGATCCGGAGGTCGGTCGCTCCGAGCGGCTCGAGTCGGAACAACGTCGAGCGGCTGCGCAGCGGAGGGTTGACCTCGAAGAACGGGTTCTCGGTCGTCGCCCCAATCAGCACCAGCGAGCCGTCCTCGACCGCCGGCAGCAGCGCGTCCTGCTGGGCCTTGTTGAAGCGGTGGATCTCGTCGAGGAACAGGATGGTCCCGCGGTCCTCTTCGCCGAGGCGCTGGCGGGCCCGCTCGATCACCTCGCGCACGTCACGCACGCCGGCGGAGACCGCCGAGAGCTGCTCGAACGCCCGGGCCGTACTGCCGGCGACGGCCAGCGCCAGCGTCGTCTTGCCCGTCCCGGGCGGGCCCCACAGCAGGACCGAGGACAGGCGGTCGGTCTCGACGAGGCGCCGCAGCGGCCGGCCCGGACCCAGCAGCTACGGCTAGCCGACGACGTCGTCGATGGTGCGCGGACGCAGGCGGGCGGCCAGCGGTGCGCTGGCCCGCAGACGCTGCTCGGCGGCGGCGGTGAACAGGTCCACGCCCGAGCGTGTACTCACTGGTGCCCCATCGACCGATGCGACGCGTTCGACGCAGCGCTACAAACCGGGCACCAGTGACCAAGTCGCCGCAAAGCCGGCGACGAAGAAGCACCGCAACGTCGATTCGCTCGCTCGAAGACTCGCTTGCTCATACCGTGACGACGGCGCCGAGCAGGGCGGCGCGATAGGCCGGCCGACGGAACGCGACGACGTTGGCGGCCAACCACCCCGGATCGACCCACTTCCAGGCGCAGAACTCCCGACCGTCAGGGGTCGGTTCGAGCGCGTCGGAGCGGGCGGCGAAGAAGAACCACCGGTGGACCTGCCCGAGCCGGGCGCCGCCAGCGACCACGTCGGGCGGCCACTCGTACAGCAGCCACGCTCCGTGCTCGCCGGTCAGCTCCACATCCGCCGGGCCGAGCCCCGTCTCCTCGCCCAGCTCGCGCCACGCCGCGTCGATCGGCGGCTCGCCCTTCTCCAGCCCACCCTGCGGAAGCTGCCAGTTCCCGGGTCCATCAGCGCGCTCAAAGGCCAGCACCTGCCCGTCCGAACGGCGCACCACGGCGACCACCCCGGCGCGGAAGTGACGGCTGCCCATGCGCGACGACGCTACGCCCGCGGCTGCGCCCGCCTGGCGCCAGACCATAGAGTTCCGAGCCGTGACCTGGGCGGCGGAGGCGGCGACTGCTCGATCGGCTGGGCGCGCCCTCGACATCCGCCTGCTCGGCCCGATCACGGCCGAGCGCGACGGTGAGGCGGTGTCGCTCGGCGGGCCCCGCCAGCGTGCCGTCCTCGCCCGCCTGGCGCTGGTCCTCGGTCACGTCGTCACCGTCGATCGCCTCGTCGACGACGTGTGGGCGGGTGACCCGCCGGCCACCGCCGTCAACACGCTCCAGAGCTACGTCTCGCTGCTGCGTCGAGCCCTCGGCGATGCCCAAGCGCTGCGCCGAGAGGGTCCCGGCTACGTGCTCGCGGTCGCGCGGGACGTGCTGGACGCGGCCCGTTTCGAAGACGGCTTCACCGCCGCCCGCACCTTCGGACCAACCCCCGAGGCGCTGGAGCTGCTTGACGGCGCCCTCGGCGAGTGGCGTGGCCCGGTGATCGCCGACGTGGCCGACGAGGAGTGGGCCCGCTCTGCCGCGGTGCGATGGGAGGAGCTGCGCCTCTCCGCCCTCGAGGCGCGGTTCGAGGTCCTGCTGGCGATGGGTCGCAGCGCGGAAGCGGTGGCCGAGCTGGAGCGGGCGCTCGACGAGCACCCGCTGCGCGAGGGGTTCGCCCGGCAACTGATGATCGCGCTCTACCGGTCCGACCGTCAGGCCGACGCGCTGCGAGCGTTCTCGCGCACGCGTGCCGTCCTGACCGACGAGCTGGGGCTCGACCCATCCCCCGCCCTCGTGGCGCTGCAGACCGCCATCCTCAACCACGATCCCGAGCTCACCCGCCTCCCGGCCACCGCCAAGCCCACCCCCGCCGCCGCCGACCAGTCGGTGGCAACGAAGGCACCGGCGCCGACGGCAGCGCCGAGCGAACCTCCGCCGGCGTCGCCCGTGGCCCTGCCCGGTCCGGCCGCGCGCGCCGCCACGACGGCTTTCGTCGGCCGCCAGCGCCAGCTCGCCCAGCTGCACCGGCGGTGGGACGACGTGACCAACGGCGACCGCCACCTGGCCCTGCTGGTCGGTGAGGCCGGCGCCGGGAAGTCGAGGCTGGCGGCCCAGTTCGCCGCCGAGGCCCATGAACGGGGCGCCATCGTCCTGTGGGGGCGGGCCACGCCGGAGGCGATCGTCCCCTTCGAGCCGATGGTCGAGGCGCTGCGCACCGCGCTGCGGACGATCTCGCCCGAGGCCGGACAGCGGGTCGCCGCCGACCGCGGGATCCTCTCCCTGCTGCTGCCCGAGCTGGACCACCTGGTCCCTGGCGTGCGGCTGGATCGCCCTGAGCCGACCGTCGAGCGCTACCTGCTCTTCGAGGCCGTCGCCGAGGTGTTGCACGCCGAATCTGCGCAGCACCCGATGCTGATCGTCCTGGACGACGTGCACTGGGCCGACGCGCCGTCGCTCAAGATGATCGAGCACATCTTCTGCCACGAGCTGACGTCGCGCGTCATGGTCGTAGCGACGGCCCGCTCGCCAGCCGACGAGCCGACGCCGGAGCTCGATCGCATCGCCGCCGCACTCTCCCGGCTCGGCCACATGACGCGCGTCGTCGTCGGCGGGCTGGGCACGGACGAAGTCGGCGAGCTGCTGGCGCTCAACGGCCGCGAGGACGCCGACGCCGCCGACCTCCGGGCGGCGACGGCCGGCAACGCCTTCTTCCTGACCGAGCTGATCCACCACACCGAGGGGAAGCTGGCCGACGACCTGCCGGAGTCGGTGCGGGCGATGCTGGGCGTGCGACTCGATCGCCTCGACCCGGCCGTGACCCAGGTCCTCAACCTGGCCGCCGTGGCCGGGCAGGCCGCCACCCTGCCGGTGCTGGTGGCGGCCAGCGGCCTGGACGGCGAGCGCGTGATCGACGCCACCGACCACGCCGTGGCCGCGGGGCTGCTCGTCGAGGACGGCGCCGGGCGCCTCGGGATGCCGCACGCGCTGATCGGCCAAGCGGTGCGCGAGCGCTTGGGTCGAACCCGCCGGCTCGATCTCCACCGCCGGCTCGGGGAGGCGCTCGAGGAGGACAACGAGCCGAATGCTTCGCCGTCGCGACGAGCCCACCATTTGATGGAGGCGGGAGCGCTGATCGAGCGCCGGCGGCGCGTGTCAGCAGGTCTCGCCGCCGGTCAGCACTCGGTGCACATCGGCGCCTTTGAGGACGCGGCCTCGTGGGCGGCTCGGACGCGCGAGCTGATCACCGAGCAGATCGACCTGCGCGATCGCCTCGACCTCGCCCTGCTCGAGTGCGACACCGCCCGCGCCGTTGGTGACCGGCCGCGCGCCATCGACGCCGCTCGCGCCGCCGCCGACCTGGCCCGCCGGTCCGGAGAGCCGTTCCTGCTGGCCCGCGCCGCCGAGAGCTGGATGATGTCGCTGTCCGGCGTCGGCTTCGACATCGGCCGTCCCGTCGAACGGGAGCTCGTCAGCCTGATGGAGCTGAGCATCGCCACCCTTCCCCCGGAGGAGCTGCGCTACGGCGTCCGCCTGCGCAGCATGCTCACCTCGGTCCTCGTCCCGAGCGCCGATGCGACTCGCCGCGAAGCGCTGGCCGCCGAGGCGCTGGCCATCGCCGCCAGCGGCGACGACCCGGAGCTGGTCGCGTCGGCCCACCTGGCCCAGCGCCTCGCCCTGGCCGAGGTGCACCAGTTGCACGAGCGCAGCGAGGCCGGCTTCGTCGCCGTTCGCGAAGCGGAGCGCACGGCCAACCCGCAGCTCGAGCTGACGGCGATGCTGTTCACGCTCACCGACCTCATGGAGCTCGGGCGGGTCGACGAGCACCTCGAGCTGCTGGCCCGGTTCCGCACCCGTGCCGCCGACCTCCACCTGACATTGTTCGAGGTCTACGGCTCGTTCATGCAGGCGGCGCGCCTGCTGTCGACGGGCCGGTACGCGGAGGCGCAGCAGGAGGCCGATGCGGCGCTCGAGCGTGGCGTCCGCAGCCACGGTGTCAACGCCCAGATCACCTACGCCGGCATCCGATACCGCATCGAGCTCGATCAGGGCCGGATCGCCGGCACGGTCGACGAGAGCGAGCGGATGATCGCCTCCAACCCCCGCCTGCGGATGTGGCAGGTGGCGCTGGTGCGCAGCCTCATCGAGGTCGGTCGTCGCGACGACGCCGTCGCGCTGCTGGCCGAGCTCGTCGGCGCCGACGGCGTGGCGCTGCGCGACAACCAGATGTTCCTGCTGCATACGTCCGTGCTGACCGAGGCCGCCGAAGCGCTCGGCGACGAGGAGCGCTGCGCCGTCCTCCAGGAGGCGCTCGAGCCGTACGCCGGTCGCGTGGCGGTGAGCGGGCTGGCCGGCATGACGATCGGCCCCGTCAGCGCCTACGTCGGCCTGGCCGCCCTCGGCGCCCGCGATCTGGAGGCCGCGGAGCGGTACCTCCGCCAGGGCATCGCCGAGAACGTGGCCCACGGCACCAGACCACACGAGGCGCGCGCCCGGCGCGACCTGGCCCGCCTGCTGCGCCGGCGGGGCGACGCCGGCGATGACGACGAAGCCGTGAAGCAGGACGCCGAAGCCCGCCGCATCGACGACGACATCGGACTGGTGCTGTAGCCCAGTTCAGCCGGGTATGCACACCCGGCACGGCGTGCGCCCGGACGAGGCCGCCGCCGCGGCCGTCATGGTGACGACGTCGGCCTGACCTTGGACGACTCGGCAGTCGGGACGGTGGTAGCTGGTCGGCCCGGCGACCACCGTGTCGCCGCCGCCCTGATCGCCCGTCTCGACCCGGTGCCCACCGAGCGGGGCCGCCGACGGTGCGATCGATGCCGCCGCTGCGACCGGCTGACGGCGGCGGCTCTGGGCGACGATTAACGCCGACCCGAGGACGATCAACCCCAACCCACCGAAGCCGCCGGACACGATGTACGGCACCTGGGCGGCCACGCGGTCGTACGTGGCGGCGCCGTTCCAGCCGAGGAAGATCAGGAAGAACCCGGCGACGCAGTAGGCGACGCCGAGCACCCCGCCGAAGCGGGACCAACCATCTTTCATCGAGCTCTCCTGTCCATCAGTGGTCGCTGTCGTCGCCGCCGCCGAGGTACGTCTCGCGCAGGTTGGCGCCCTGGATCTCGTCACCCACGCCGGAGAAGATCAGCGTGCCCTTCTCCATGATCAGCGCCCGATCGGCGTAGGGCAGCACGCCGACGTTCTGCTCGACGATGACCACCGTGACGCCATCGTCGTTGATCTGCTTGACGACTTCGAACACCACCTTGGCGAGTGCCGGGCTCAGCCCGAGCGACGCCTCGTCGATCAGCAGCAGCTTCGGCTTGGACATGATCGCCCGGCCGATGGCCAGCATCTGTTGCTCGCCACCCGACAGCGTGCCGGCGGCCTGGTCCTCGCGCTCGGCTAGCCGTGGGAAGTAGTCCATCACCAGCTGCCGGCGCTCCTCGATGAGGTTGCGGTCGCGGCGGCGCGTCCACGCGCCGAGGCGCAGGTTGTTGGCCACGGTCCGGGCCGGGAACACCCGCCGACCTTCGGGGACCAGGGCGATGCCGCGGCCGACCAACTTGGTCGGGCTGCGGCCGGCGATCTCGTCGCCGGCGAAGCGGATCGACCCACCGTCGGGCTTGAGGAGCCCGGCGATGCTGGCCACCGTGGGCGTCTTGCCGGCCCCGTTGAGTCCGAACAGGACGCACGTCTCGCCTTCCTCGACTTCGAAGCTGATGCCCATCAGCACCGGGAACCCATAGCCGACGCGCAGGCCCTCGACCTCGAGCAGCGCCATCAGTCGCCCTCGACCAGCGAGTCGAGCTGGCGCTCCAGCTCGACGACGGACGGGTCGGGGTCCTCGCCGAGGTAGGCGGCGACGACCTGGCGGTCGTTGCGCACGTGCTCGGCCGTCCCTTCGACCAGGAGCTCCCCGAAGTCGAGGCAGTAGACGTAGTCGCAGACGCGCACGACGAGCGGCACGTGGTGCTCGATCATGGCGATCGACACCCCGAAGTCACGGCGCAGCTCGAGCAGCGTGTCGCCCAACCGGTGGGCTTCCTCCGGCCCCATCCCCGACGACGGCTCGTCGAGCAGCAGCACGTCCGGATCGGTGGCCAGCACAGTGGCGATCTCGACCCGCTTGAGCGTGCCGTATGGCAGGCCGGCCACCTGGGTGTCGAGCAGTTCGCCGAGGCCGAGCGCGCCGGCCAGCGCCTCGGCCTTGGCCCGCAGGCGGCGTTCCGTCACGACGGAGCTGCGGCTGCCGAGCATCCCGCCGATCTGCGAGTACTGCGCCTGCAGGTACTGGGCGGTGATCAGGTTGTCGCGCACGGTGGCGCCCTTCACGAGCCCGACGTTCTGGAACGTCCGGCCGAGCCCGAGCGCCGAGCGCTTGTGCACCGGCAGGTTGGTGACCTCGACGCCCTTGAACACCACGCGCCCGGAGTCGGGCGTGTAGAAGCCGGTGATCAAGTTGAACAGCGTGGTCTTGCCGGCGCCGTTCGGACCGATGATGCCGACGATCTCGTACTCGCCGATCTTCATGCTGACGTCCCGGTTGGCCTGCACGCCACCGAAGCGGATGGAGAGATCTGTCGCCTCAAGCACGGACATCGGTGATCTGCACCTCCTTCAGCCCGCGGTCGTGGAGGTCGAAGCGGTTCCCGGCCAGCCAGCGCGTGATCGGCCGCAGCTGCTGGCCGATGCCGCCGGGGAACTGGATCAGTGTGAGCAGCAGCAGCAGCGGCCCGATGACGAGCCGGGCATCGGCCGTCGACAAGGTCGGGCCGGGGATGTTCTCGAGGAAGGTGGTGATGCCCGGGATGCGCTCCAACAGGTACGGGAGCAGGGCGAAGAACGCGCCGCCGATGACGAGGCCGGCGCGGCTGCGCAGGCCGCCGACGACCGTCATGATGACGAAGACCAGCGCCAGGTTGAAGTCCCAGACCTGCGGTGACACGAACGTGTCGTTGTGGGCGATCAACGCCCCGGCGAGACCGGCGAAGGTGCCGGAGACGACGAAGGCGAACAGCGTGGCGAGGCGGACGTTGATGCCGAACGTCGAGGCCACCCGCGGGTTCTCCCGCAGCGCCAGGAGCGACCGACCCGCTTTGGTCCGCATCATCCGCCAGTCGATCACCAGCACGACGGCGAGGAAGGCGAGGCAGAGGTAGTAGTAGCGCCACTCGGTGTCGAAGAGCTCGGGCTTTGGCGCCGGCTGTCCGGCGCCGCCGCCGGTCAGTTCCGAGATCTCGAAGATGTTGTCGCGGGCCACGAGCCCGTACGAGAGGGTCACCAGGGCGAAGTACAGACCGCGGATGCGCAGCGAGACCCCACCGAGGATGAGCGCCTGGCCCCCGCCGATGGCGGCGGCGGCGAGGACGCCGACCCAGAACGACTGCCCCTGGACGGTGACCATGTAGGCCGAGACGAACGCCCCGACCCCGACGAACGCCTGGTGACCGAGCGAGATCTGTCCGACGTACCCGAGCAGGACGTTGAGCGACAGGGCGACGATGGCGTAGCAGACCGCCGTCGTGTAGATGACGAGGTCGACGGCCGGCCGGCCGAGCGGGAACATCAGCACCAGGTAGGCGACGCCCAACCACACCACGCCACGCGCCCCCCAACCGATGGGCGACGGCCGGAACGACGTCGTCGACCACGAGGACGAGGACGAGGACGCCGTGGCGGCCGGTTCGGCGGTCATTGTCATCTCAGGCACCCCGCCCGAGGAGGCCCTGCGGCCGGACGAGCAGGACCGCCAGCAGCACCACGAAGAGCACGAGCGTGCTCTTGGTGCCCGGGATGTCTTCGAAGATCGCCGCGCTGGTGGCCACCGACTGCACGACACCGACGAGCACGCCGCCGACGAAGGCGCCGGGCAGGCTCGTCATCCCGCCGATCACAGCGGCGATGAACGCCGGGATGAGGTACGACGTCGTCATGATCGCCGGGCCGAAGCTGCCGGCCGTTGGCACCACGATCACGGCCGCCAGCCCCCCGAGCAGGGCTGCGACGACCCAGACGAAGGTCGACAGCCGGCGCACGCTGATGCCGACCAGCTCCGTCGCCGTCGGCTCCTGGCTGGCGCCGATGATCGCCAGCCCCAGGTTCGTCCGGGTGAAGAACAGCCCGAGCACCAGGGCGAGCACGGCGAGCGTGCCGATCAACCACAGCCGCTGATCGGAGATCTGCTGGCCGAACACCGTGACCCGGTCGACCCGATCGAACGCCGGCTGGATCGACTTGCCCTGTGTCCCCGCGAACCAGATCTCGATGCCGATCGCCAGCAACGCCACGCCAGCGGTGGCGACGAGCAGGATGACGCGCGGCGCGTCGAAGAGCGGGCGCACGACGATCCGCTCGGTGAGGAACCCCATCACGCCGGCGACGACGAGCGCACCGAGCAGCGCCAACCAGTAGGCCATGTGGAAGTCGAGGAGGTAGAGGGCGAAGAGGGCGACGGTGCCGAACTCGCCCTGGGCGAAGTTGAAGACCCCGCTCGACTTGTAGATCAGCACCAGCCCGATCGCCACGATGCCGTACGCCGCGCCCGTGTACAGGCCGATCACGAGCGAGGCCCGCTGCCCGGTGGCCAACAGCAGCACCACGAGGGCGACGACGACACCGAGCGTGATCAGCTTCGAGCGGTGAGCGAGCAGTTGCCCCACTCGCTCAGCCTCCCTCGAACACGTCGACGGTCTCGTAGGCGCCCAGGTCGCAGTTGGTCTGCAGCAGGTAGGCGCCGGTCCCGCCGAAGTGGTCGTCGACCGTGTAGCGCAGCGGCGTGTAGATGCCGTTGTCGAACTCCTCCGTCGTGACGAGGGTGTTCATGAACGCCGCCCGACCGAGCTCTGGCCCGGTGGCCTCGAGCATCAGGGCGATCGCCTTGTTCAGCGACCACAGCTGGAGGACGACGTCATCGACCGGCGGCTCCGTACCGACGATCTGGCTGTAGGCGGCGTTGAAGTCGGGATCGAACTCGTCGGCGCTTGCCAGGGCCGGGGTCGGGGAGAAGAACTCGCCCCCGGCGATCGATGCGCCGGCCGACGGGCAGCCGATGGCGGCGACCGTGTTGAGGCCGCTCGTGATGCCGGGCCCGATCCACACCGGCGCGTAGCTCTGCGCCGCCGCCCCTGGTGCCAGGTTGAGGACGTAGGCGACGGGCGAGGCGAGCAGGATGACCGCCTCGGCACCGGAGCTCTTGAGCTGTTGGATGATGGACTCGGACTCCGCCTGCTGCAGCTCCTTGGGGATGCGCGACTCGTAGACCAGGCCGATGCCGGCCTCCTCCGCCGCCGCCTTGAGGGCGTCGAAGGCGTCGTTGAACGAGGGCGTGTCGGACACGACGAGCGCCGCCTGGGTGAATCCCTGCGTCTGCAGCTGGGCCATGATCAACGGGGCCTGCTGGGCGTACGTCAGCGACGTGGAGAAGTACGTGTCGAGCTCGGCCAGTCCGACTTCGTTGACGCCGGCCGACAGGTACGGGATGCCGTTCTCGTTGGCGTACTGGGCGCAGGCGGTGATCTGGTCGGCGCCACCGCCGCCGACGAGGAGGAACGCACCGTCCTGCTCCACCATCTCCCGACAGACCTGGACGGCCCGCTGCGGGTTGAAGGTGTCGTCGCGGAACACCACGCGCACGTTGCGGCCGAACAGTGTGTCCGGTGCGCTCTCGGCGAGGAAGCGCCAGTACACGTCCTTGCCGACGTCGAAGCTCTCCTGCGGGATCGGCGAGGCGCCGGTGACGGGGGCGTGGATGCCGATCACGATCTCGGTGTCGGTGACCCCGGCAGTGTCGTTGTCTCCGGGCGCGAACGGGCCGGTCTCCGGGACGGCGGCGGTGGTCTCGGTGGTGCTGTCCGGCGCCGTCGAGCCGTCGGGTTCGGTCGAGCCGTCGGGTTCGGTCGAGCCGTCGGGGGCGGTCGTGGCGTCCGGCGCCGTCGAGGCCGGGGCCGTCGTCTGAGTTGGTGCGGAGGTGGTCGCCGTCGACCCGCCGTCGCCGGAGTCGTCCCCGCTGCCCGTGCCGGCAACACCGGCCTTCTGCCCGCAGGCGGCGGCCGTGAGGGCGCCGACGGCGACCAGGGTGAGCATGGCCCGGCGCATCAGTTGGCCTGATCTTCGGTGCGGGCGAGGAAGCGGTCGACCCCGCCGCCGCGTGGTGGCGCAGCGGCCGGATCGTCGTCGGCGCTGCCCAGCGCGCGCGCCGTCAGCACGGCCAGCACGAGTACCACGGGGATGAGCAGCCAGACCGTCCACGACCAGTTGCCGGCTAGCTCACCGTCGGCGGTCGAGGCGGCCAGCGCGTTCACGAGCGGATCCACCGCCACAGTGTGGTCGATGGGTGCGCGCCCGATGAACTGGCGGGTTTCAGCGCCCGAGCGCGCGCAGGCGCTGGGCGACGTCGACGAAGTCGGGATCGTGACGGGCGACGACCTCGAACCAGCGGGTGGCCTCGATGGGGTCACCGGCGCGATCGTTGAGGTCCCCCAGCACGTACCACTGGCGCAGGTGGTGATCGCGAACACGCTTGGTCTCGGTGGGCCCCGTACGAGCCCGCTCCATCGTCCGCAGCGCGCCGGGCAGATCGCCTCGATCGGCGAGGGCGCCGGCGGCGACCACGCGCGCCTCCGCCATCACCTCCGGCGTCGGCGAGGCGCCCCGGACGTCGGACCAGATCCGCTCGACGTCCGACCAGTGCCCGAGCGCCCGGTGGACGTCGGCGAGCACGGGCAGCAGCTCGACCGACGGCTCGAGGGTCTGGGCCAGCTCCAGCTCGGTGAGGGCTTGGCGCCACCGGCCGGTGCGGTAGGCGGCGAGACCGACCACCTCATGGACGGCGGCCACGCGCGGCAGCTGCCGCAACAGGGCCGTGCCGAGCCGGCGGGCGTCGTCGAACCGTTCGCGGTCGAGCGCGGCGTAGGCCTGACCCAGCTGCTCGGTCAGCGTGGCGGCGCGCCGCTGGTCGGGCACCTCCGCACTGATCGCCGACGCCGTCTCGGGGCCGACCGAGCGGCGCCGGCGCACGGCCGACGTGCGGGTCGGCGCGCCAGCACGCCCGGTGGCACGTGC
>JBPCJL010000251.1:0-5831 GCA_051005355.1 Ilumatobacteraceae bacterium | reverse complement strand
TGGTCCCAGTGTGCCGTCGATAGCCGGGGGGCTGCGCCCCCCAGGCCCCCATCGCCGTTGCGGCTCGCTGGCGCTCGCGCGCCCGGCCGTGCGCTGCGCGCACGTGCCAGGCTGGCACCGTGGTCGACATCGACGAACTGGCCGGGCGAGCCGTGGCCGTCATCGGCGAGCTGGCCCGGCGGGCGGCGGGACTGGCGACTGGCCTTGCCCTGGTGGTCGGTGCCGTTGCCGTCGTGACCTACCTCCTCGGGTTGGCGGCGCTGCAGGGCTCGACTCGTTCGGCGTGGGCGATCGTCGGCGCCGCCCTCGTCGTCATCGCGGCCGGTGGGCCGCTGCTTGCGGCGGTCCGGCTGCGGCGCATCCGCACGCACTCGACAGCGCTCTACGAAGACGTCCGCACCCTGCTGACCCAGAACGCCGATGCGCAGCAGGTGGTCATCGAGACCGTCGAGGTGCAGGAGGAAGGTGCGGCGACGAGCCGGTCGCCGGTCGCCATGGGTCAGACGGCGCAGTTCACGCGGCTCCGCCAGGTCTCCTCGGCCGCCGGCAGCTTCCGCGCCTTGCCGCAGACGCTGCGGGCGATGACGACCTTCCCGGCCCTGATCGTCATCGCCATCCTGCTGCTGCCCGTCCTGGCCATCCTCTCACTCGTCTTCCTCCTGACCTGGGTCCTCTGACCCGCCGAGGGTTACGCCACGGTGCCGGCGGCGCGACGGGCAGCCGTCATGCGGCGGGCGGCGGGGACGGCGGCCAGCAGCGCAGCCGCCTTGTTGCGGCATTCGAGGTCCTCGTCGTCGGGCACCGAGTCAGCGACGATGCCGGCACCGGCCTGCACACTGGCCCCGTCGGGGCGGCAGAACATGGTGCGGATGGCGATCGCCGTGTCGAGGTTGCCGCTCCAGTCCACGTAGCCGACCACCCCGGCGTAGGCCCCGCGGCGCACCGGCTCGAGGTCGTCGATGATCTCCATCGCCCGCACCTTCGGGGCGCCACTGACCGTCCCGGCCGGCAGCGTGGCCCGCAGCACGTCGATCGGCCCCAGGCCCTCGACCAGCTCGCCCGACACCTGCGACGTGAGGTGCATCACGTGGCTGTAGCGCTCCAGCGTCATGAGCTCGTCGACGTGCACGCTGCCGAACCGGGCGACGCGGCCGACGTCGTTGCGGGCGAGATCGACCAGCATCACGTGCTCGGCCCGTTCCTTCGGGTGCTCGGTCAGCTCGGCCGCCATGCGGCGGTCGTGCGCGTCCGTGGCCCCGCGGCGGCGCGTCCCGGCGATCGGCCGGGAGATGACCCGGCTCCCCTGCACCTGCACCATCGGCTCGGGCGATGAGCCGACGATGGTCAACGCAGGGTGCCGCACGAAGTACATGTACGGGCTGGGGTTGACCTGGCGCAGCACCCGGTAGACGTCGAACGGATCGGCATCGAGCACGAGGTCGTAGCGCTGGGCCAGCACGACCTGGAAGATGTCGCCGGCCACGATGTGCTCCTTGGCCACCTCGACCGCCCGCTGGTACAGGCCGTCGGGCATCGTGCTCTTGACCTCCGGCGGCGGGTCGTCCGGGTCCGGCGGCGCCACGGCGACGTACGGCAACGGGCGGGCCATGTCGGCGACGGCCCGCTCGATGCTCGCCACCGCGGCGTCGTAGGCGGCGTCAAGCGCGGCGTCGTCGGCGAGCCCGATCACGGGGACGCTCTCGATCAGCGTGACGCGCTGGCGCCAGTGGTCGAAGGCGGCGAGCGACCCGATCATCGACAGCACGGCGTCGGGCACGTGCGCGTCGTCGGGCGGCGGGTCGGGCAGCCGCTCGACCTCGCGGACCACGTCGTAGCCGAGATAACCCATCAGCCCGCCGTGCAGCGGCGGCAGCTCGGGGATGGTCGGGGCTCGATACGTCGCCAGCATCTCGTCGAGGGTGGCCAGCATCCCGCCTCGAGCGGTCAGGGGCACGGGGAGGCGACCGTCGACCTCCACCCGACCGTCACGCAGGATCAGCGTGGCGACTGGATCACGACCGACGAACGAGAACCGGCTCCACCGCTCACCGTGCTCAACCGACTCGAGCAGGAAGCCCGGCGCGTCGCCGACCAGCTTGGCGTAGGCCGCCACCGGTGTCTCCAGGTCGGCCAGCAGTGCCGCCCACACCGGCACGACGGTGTACGTGCGAGCCAGGGCGTGAAAGTCGGCCCTACTGGGCTGCAGGCGCACCGTGAGCTCCGAACCGCCGGGAGAAGCACGAGCGCGCGCCGGTGTGGCAGGCGCCGCGCCCGTGCTGGCGGACGGTGAACAGCAGCACGTCGCCGTCGCAGTCGTACGCCGCGTCGACGACCTCCTGGGTGTCGCCGCTGGTGTCGCCCTTGCGCCAGATCTCCTGGCGGCTACGGCTCCAGTACACCATCCGTCCTTCGTGCAGCGTCATGCGCAACGTCTCGGGCGTCATCCACGCCAGCATCAACACGGTGCCGTCGACGTCCTGGGCGATTGCCGGCACGAGCCCGTCGTCGCCGTACTTGACGGCGCCCAACTCCTCGGCGGAGGCGGCGATCACAGGTACAGACCGGTGGAGGCCTCGATGCGCTCGGCGGCCACGGCGTGCAGATCGCGCTCACGCAGCATGATGTAGTCCGATCCCTGGACCTCGACCTCGTATCGGTCCTCGGGGCTGAACAGCACAAGGTCGCCCACCTCCGCCGTCCGCACGTTGGACCCCAGCGCCACGACCTCGGCCCACACGAGCCGCTTGGCCATCTGCGCCGTGGCCGGGATCAGGATGCCGCCCTGGGTGCGCCGCTCGCCGTCCTTGTCGGGGATGCGCACGAGCAGGCGGTCGTTGAGCATCTTGATCGGCAGCTTGTCGTCGATCGTGCTGGGCACGCGCCGAAGCTACCGGTCCTACCGCCTGGCACACTCGGCGCGATGGGTGACACGCAGCTTCGTTCGAGGTTCCCCGGTGTCCGCGACGGCTGGGCGCGCTTCGACGGGCCGGCCGGGACGCAGATGGTCGACTCGGCGATCGAGGCCATGGCCGGCTGGGCGGCGAGCGGGGACAACGCCAACGCCGGCGGCTCGTTCAGCGCCGCCGCGGCGTGCGATTCGCTTCTCGAGCGGGCGCGCAACACGGTGGCGACGCTGCTCGGCGGGTCGGTCGACGGCGTGTGCTTCGGCGCCAACATGACCACCTTGACCCTGGCCTTCACACGGGCCGTGGCGGCGACCCTGCGACCGGGCGATCGCGTCGTCGGCACCCGGCTCGATCACGACGCCAACATCACGCCGTGGCGGCTGGCCTGCGATGCCGCCGGCGCCGAGCACGTGCTCGCCCCGTTCGATCCGGCGACCGGCCGGCTCGATCCCGAGGCCGTCGTCGAGCTGATCGACGAGCGCACGCGCTGGGTGGCGGTGACGGGCGCGTCGAACCTGCTGGGGACGATCCCCGACCTCGGACCGATCGTCGCCGCCGCCCACGGCGCCGACGCCAAGGTGTTCGTCGACGCTGTGCACCTGGCGCCGCACCGGCGCATCGACGTCGGGGCGCTCGGCTGCGATGCCCTCGCGACCAGCCCCTACAAGTGGTACGGCCCGCACGCCGGGATCCTGTGCGCCGACCCGGCCCTCCTCGACGAGCTGCCCGTGGCCAAGGTCCGCCCGGCGCCCGACGACGGCCCACGCCGCTGGGAGACCGGTACGCCGAGCTTCGAGACCATCGCCGCCGTCGAGGCGGCGGCACGGTTCCTCCTCGACGAGTCCGTCGACCGCCTGGCAGCCGCCGAAGCCACCGCGTTCGCGCCGCTGCTCGACGGACTGGCGTCGATGGACGGCGTGCTCGTGTGGGGTCCGCCGACGATGGACGCGCGCACGCCGACGGTCGCCTTCACCGTCGACGGACATCACCCGAGCGAGGTGGCCATGGAGCTGGCGGCGGTGCGCATCGCCACCTGGGCCGGGCACTCGTACGCCGTGGAGGCGGTCGATCAGCTCGGACTGGCGGAGCGCGGCGGCGTCGTGCGGGCCGGCGTCGTGGCCTACCTCGACGACGAGGATGTCGGCCGCCTGCTCGACGCCGTCGAGCGCATCGCCGCTACTTGACGGCGTCGTTGATGCGCGCCATGACGTCGTCGTCGAGGCGGGCGATGACGTCGAGGGCGGCGAAGTTCTCGGTCACCTGGCCCGGCCGGCTGGCGCCGGTGATGACGGTCGACACGTTCGGGTTCTTCGTGCACCACGCCAGCGACAGCTGGGCCAGCGTGCAGCCGAGCTCGTCGGCGATCGGGCGCAGCGCCTCGACCCGCGCGATCGCCCGTTCGTCGCGCAGCCGCTTGCCGAGCCAGCCGTAGCCGGAGAGCGCGCCGCGCGAGTCCTCCGGGATGCCGTCCCGGTACTTGCCGGTCAGCAGGCCCGACGCCAGGGGGCTCCAGATGGTGGCGCCGTAGCCGAAGTCCTCGAACAGTCGGGCGTACTCCTGCTCGACCCGCGTGCGCTCGAGCAGGTTGTACTGCGGCTGCTCGGTGACCGGCTTGTGCAGGTGGTGGCGCTCAGCGATGTCGATGGCGCCGCGGATCTCCTCGGCCGTCCACTCGCTCGTGCCCCAGTAGTGGGCCTTGCCGGCGCTGATGATGTCGGACATCGCCCACACCGTCTCCTCGAGCGTCGTGTCCGGATCGGCGCGATGGCAGTACAGGACGTCGACGAAGTCGAGCCCCAGCCGGTCGAGCGACCCGTCGATGGCCTCGAAGAGGTACTTGCGGTTGAGCGTGTTGCGCATGTTGACGGCGTCGTTGAGGCCCCAGAAGACCTTCGTGGTGAGCACGTACGACCAGCGCGGCCAGCCCAGCTCGGCCAGCACCCGCCCCATGATCGCCTCGCTCTCGCCGCCGGCATAGGCCTCGGCGTTGTCGAAGAAGTTGCAGCCGGCGTCATGGGCGGCCTGCATGCACTCCATCGCCACATCGTCCTTCAGCTGCTGGTCGAACGTGACCCACGAGCCGAACGACAACACCGACACCTTGATGCCGGTGCGTCCCAACCGGCGGTACTCCATGTCACTCATTGGTGCACCCTGACATGATGCGACGCGTTCGGGTCAGAGGTGGTGCACCAATGAGCCGAAGACCGTGATTGATGATTCGCTCGCTCGAAGACTCGCTCACTCATGTGGTCTGACCGTAACGCCCCGTGCCGCCAGCACCGCCTTGGCCTCGGCGATCGTGTGCTGACGGAAGTGGAAGATCGACGCCGCCAGCACGGCGTCGGCGCCGCCGTCGACGATGCCGTCGACCAGGTGCTCGAGCGTCCCGACCCCACCGCTGGCGATGACCGGCACGCCGACGGCATCGACGACGGCGCGGGTCAGGTCGAGGTCGAAGCCGAGGCCGGTGCCGTCGCGATCCATCGACGTGAGGAGGATCTCGCCCGCGCCCAGCGTGGCCGCCTCGGCCGCCCAGCCGACGGCATCGATCCCGGTTGGTGTGCGACCGCCGTGGAGGTACACCTCCCAGCTCTCGCTCACTCGTTTGGCATCGATGGCGCAGACCACGCACTGGGCGCCGAACTCGGTGGCGACCTCACCGATCAGCGCCGGGCGCCCGACGGCGGCGGTGTTCACGCTGATCTTGTCGGCGCCGGCGCGCAGCATTCGCCTGGCGTCATCGGCGGTACGGATCCCGCCGCCGACGGTGAAGGGGATGAACACCTCTTCGGCCGTGCGGTGGACGACATCGATCATGGTGTCGCGAGCGTCGCTGGAGGCGGTGATGTCGAGCAGCACCAGTTCGTCGGCGCCTTCGCGGTCGTACCGGGCGGCCAGCTCGACGGGATCGCCGGCGTCGCG
>JBPCJL010000250.1:0-4776 GCA_051005355.1 Ilumatobacteraceae bacterium | reverse complement strand
CGCCACTGTCGGACCGCCTCCCCGCCCGTGATCCGCTGGGCCAGGATCGTCGGCAGCAGCAGGTGGTACAGGTCGCCGCTGGCGCCGGTGCGGACACCGCGGTGGACGTGGGCAGCCCGCGTGACGACGGCGTGGTGGTCGGGCAGGTCGGTCGGGAGACGATCGGCGGCCACCATGTCCAGCGCCGCGCCGGCGGCGGCATCGCGGCCGGGGCCCCAGGCCTCGACGTCGAGGGACCCGCCCGACCAGTCGAGCACCGCGGTCGCTGGCCCGTCGACGGTCCAGCTGGCCCGCGCCATCGACGTGGCGGACAGGCGGGTCGTGGGGTCGGCGGCGCCGTGGCGGTACCAGGACAGCGTTCGGCGCACGTCGAGCAATGGTGCTGGCGCCGCAATGGCGCTGTAGCCGGAAGTCGTTGACAGGTCGTCGACCAGCACCCCGCGGACCGTACCAGTGGGGTGTCACCGCCGGCCGAGAGCCCGGCCGAACTCAGTCGGGGAACGTCGTGGCGGTCAGTCGTTCCGATGCCGCCCACAGCGCGGCGGCGGTGTCGAGGTCGGAGGCTGCGGCGCTGCGGCCGACGAGCGTCGGGTGGCCCCTGGCCTCCTGGAAGCCGTCCGGCCCGACGTAGCTGCCGCCGGGCAGATCGGCCGTGGCGGCGTACAGCACAGGGAGTGCACCGCGTTCATCGCTCTGGGCGATCACCCGGTTGGACACTGCCATCAGCGCCTTGGCCACCGGGTTGCCGGTGTGGGACTGCAGGTTCGTCGCCGCGTAGCCGGGGTGGGCGGCCAGCGCCCGGACCTCCGAGCCGGCGTCGGCGAGGCGCCGCTCGAGCTCCAGCGTGAACAGCAGGTTGGCCAGCTTGGACTGCCCGTACGCCGGCCAGGAGCGGTACCGCCGCCGTTCCCAGTTGAGGTCGTCGACGTCGATGCGGCCCATGCGGTGGGCGCCGGACGACACCGTGACGAGGCGGTCGGTGAGGTGGGGGAGCAGCAGGTTGGTGAGCGCGAAGTGACCCAGGTGGTTGGTGCCGAACTGCATCTCGAACCCGTCGACGGTGCGCCGCTCGGGCAGCGCCATCACGCCGGCGTTGTTGATCAGGACGTCGAGGTCGCCGTCCCAGTCGGCGGCGAACGCCCGGACGGAGGAGAGATCGGCAAGATCGAGCCGGCGCACCTCGGTCGAGCCGGAGATCGTCGCTGCAGCGTCGTGTCCCTTGGCCTCGTCGCGCACGGCCAGCACCAGGTGGGCGCCGACGCCGGCCAGCTGGCGCGCCGCGACGAGCCCGATCCCGCTGTTGGCGCCGGTGACGACGACGGTGCGCCCGCTGAGGTCGGGCAGGTCGGCGGCGGTCCAGCGCTCGGTCATCGGCGTGAGGGTAGAGGTGGAGACGAGGGCATCGAGCGAGCCGGCCGGCGCCGTCACTACTGTCCGTCTCATGTTCGAGCGCATGCGCCAGGGCTGGCAGCTGACCAAGAAGTCGTGGGGAGTGGTGCGGTCGAACCCCGGCCTGATCCGCCTACCGATCTACGGCGGCCTGCTCGCGCTGGCGTCCGCGGTGGTGTTCTGCCTGCCCGGCGCGTACTTGCTCAGTCGGGACGAGGGTTCGTCGTCGTCGACGACGAAGGTCGCTGGCGTGGCGCTCGTCGTGGTCGGCGCCTACCTGGCGTCGTTCTTCGTCATCTACTTCAACGTGGCGCTGGCCGCCGCCGCCGACCAGGCCCTGCGCGGCCAAACACCCGATCTGCGCGCCGCCCGCGGTGTGGCCCGCGGGCGCATCGGCGTGATCGCCGCCTGGGCCGCGGTGTCCGCCGCAGTGTCGGCGTTCTTCGCCCTCCTGCGGGACAAGGGCGGTATCGCCGGCAACATCGGGGCGGGGATCGGCGCCGCCATCTGGGGGCTGATCACGTTCATGGTCGTTCCCGTCCTCGCCTTCGAGGGCATCGGGCCGGTGGCGGCGATCAAGCGGTCGGCTTCGCTGTTCCGCCAGCGCTGGGGCCAGCAGGTCACGGGCAACGTGGTGATCGGTGGCGTGGCCGGGTTGATCGTGCTCGTCGGGGTCCTCGCCGGCGTCGGTGGCATTGCCCTGCTGGCCGGCGGTGAGGCCGGTCTCGAGGTGCTCGGCGCCGGGCTGCTACTGCTCGGCGTCGTCCTCGCCGTCGCCGGCTCCGTCTTCGCCGGGGCTACGCGCGGCGTCTTCGGGACTGCGCTGTACCGGTACATCGCCGACAACCACGCCATCGGGCCGTTCAGCGCTCCGGAGCTGGAGAGTGCTGTGCGCGCCAAGTGAGTTAAAAGCAGTGATCACTGCTTAAACTGGCGGCACCAACGAAGGGAGCCGCCATGACCGCCATGTCCGTCCGCCGTACCGCCATCGTCACCGGGGGATCGCGAGGTCTTGGTCGGGCCATCGTGCGGGGGCTGGCCGATCGGGGCTGGGCCGTCGTCACCGACGCCCGCAACGCGACGGCGTTGGCCGTCGCCGTCGACGGTGCGTCGCAGGTGGTCGCCATCCCAGGCGACCTGACGGACGCCGACCACCGCCGGGCCCTCGTCGACGCCGCCGTCGAGCTCGGTGGCTCGGTCGATCTGCTCGTCAACAACGCCGGTGGACTCGGTCCGTCGCCGCTGCCGTTACTGGCCGACCTCCCGCTCGAAGCGCTGACCGACCTGGTGGCCATCAACGTGATCGCGCCGCTGGGGCTCATCCAGCAGGCGCTGCCTCACCTCGCCGATGGTGCCGCCGTCGTCAACGTCACCTCCGACGCCGCGGTCGAGGCCTACCCCGGCTGGGGCGCCTACGGCGCGACCAAGGCCACCCTCGAGCACATCGGCCGCGTGCTCGCCGCCGAGCGGCCGGAGCTGCGGCTGCTCAGCGTCGACCCTGGCGACCTGCGCACGCAGATGCACCAGGACGCCTTCCCAGGCGAGGACATCTCCGACCGGGCGGAGCCCGAGGCGGTCGTCCCGGCGTTCCTCGCGGTGCTCGACGGGTCGCCGCCGTCGGGCCGGTACCGACTGGCCGACGTGGCGGTCGCATCGTGATGAGCGCCGTCCTCGATCACTTCGAGCTGCCCGCCGAACTGGAGGCGTCGGCGCCGCCCGAGCAGGAGCTGGGCCGGCGCGACGCCGTGCGGATGATGGTCTCGATCGGCGCACGGGCGCCGCAGCACTCGATCGCCCGTGACCTGCCGAGCTGGCTCCAACCGGGCGACCTGGTGGTCGTCAACACCTCGGCCACGGTCCCGGCGGCGATCGACGCCACCACCGCCGACGGTCGCGCCGTCGTGGTCCACGTCTCCCCCGAGCTGCCGACCGGGCTGCACCTGGTCGAGGTGCGCCGGCCGGTGCCCGGCGGCGCCACGGTGCCCGACGGCGGCGACCTGACCGGTGCGGTCCTCACGTTGGCCGGCGGCGGTGCCGTCCGGTTGCTCGGGCGGATGCCGCGGTCGGTGCGGCTGTGGGTCGCCAGGGTCGAGCTCGCTCGACCGCTCCTCGAGCACCTCGCCCGCTTCGGCCGACCGATCCGCTACCGCTACGTGCCGGACGCCTGGCCGATCGAGGCGTACACCAACGCCTTCGCCCTCGAGCCCGGTTCGGCCGAGATGCCGTCGGCCGGGAGGGCCCTGACGGCCGAGGTCGTGACCGACCTCGTCGCCCACGGCGTCGTCGTGGCACCCATCGTCCTGCACACCGGCGTGGCCTCGCTCGAGGCGCACGAGATGCCGTACCCCGAGCGGTTCCGGGTGCCCGAGGCGACGGCCCGCCTCGTCAACGCCACGCACGACGCCGGCGGGCTGGTGGTGGCCGTCGGCACGACGGTCGTCAGGGCGCTCGAGACCGCGGTCGACGACCATGGAACGGCGCACCCGGCGAGCGGGTGGACCGAGCTGGTCGTCACCGCCGAGCGAGGCGTGCGGGCCGTCGACGGCCTGCTCCCGGGCTGGCACGAGCCCGAGGCCAGCCACCTGCAGCTGCTGGAAGCGGTGGCCGGGCGGCCGGCGCTGCGGTCGGCCTACGCTGCCGCCGTGGTCGCCGGGTACCGCTGGCACGAGTTCGGCGACGTCCACCTGCTGCTGCCGGAGCGGCCATCGCAAGCAGGCGTGCACGCCGTGACCGGCCGATTGGCGCCGACCGGCGCACAGACGCGATGACGGAGCGCGCCGCAACATCCGTGGTGGCAGTGCCGCCACCGGTCAGCGCGGCGCAGCGCAGCGTCCTGTACGCCGTCCGTCGGCGCGGGGAGGCCACAGCCGCCGACGTCGCCGCCCAGCTCGACATCACGATCAGCGGCGCCCGCCAGCACCTGACCGGCCTGGCCGCGGTCGGCCTGCTGGAGGCGGCCGACGCCACGCGGACGGCGGGGCAGCAGGGCCGGACCGAGCGTGTCTACCGGATCGCCCCGCAGGCCGAGGCGCTGTTCCCGCGCGCCTACGGCGAGCTGACCAACCAGCTGTTGAACTACTTGCCGTCCGCCGCTGTCGACGCCGCCTTCGCCCGCCGCCGCGACGAGCGCATCGCCGGCGCTCGTGCCCGCCTGGCCGACCGGCACAGCTTCGCGGAGAAGGTCGACGAGCTGGCCCGCATCCTCGACGAGGACGGTTACATGGCGACCGTCGAAGGTGACGCCGATGGCACGACGCGCATCGTCGAGCGCAACTGTGCCATCTTCGCCGTCGCTCGCGAGCACCCGACGTGCTGCTCGACCGAGCTGGAGTTCCTCCGCGCCGCCCTGCCGGATGCCGAGATCGACCGGGTCACCCACATGATGGC
>JBPCJL010000249.1:0-7300 GCA_051005355.1 Ilumatobacteraceae bacterium | reverse complement strand
GTGCTCTACGTCGTGACCTCCTCGGCGACCGCCTGTCCAACCGAGATCCGCCTCGAGCCACAGCTCGACCCGCACCGCCAGAGCGGTCCCTGACCGGCTGGCGGCGCGCTCGAGTTCAGCCGGATACGGGCCAGATCAGCTCGGTACGCAGGTCGGCAGGATCCATCTCGGCAGTCGGTTCGGTCACGTAGACCTCCCAGAACGAGTTCGCCGGTTCGAGCCCTTGCGCGCGCATCCACCGCTCGAGCTGCTGCCATGAAGAGCCCAACTCGTCGTAGCTGCCGTGGTGGACCAGCCGGGCGGCGCGACCGGCGGGCCGCGACCCGATCTGTACGCCGTCGGTGGGTTCGACGGGATGTTCTGTCGGGACGCCGACCTCGAGGTCGGCGGCGTCGCTGGGTGCGCCGTGGTACAGCGCGAACGCCGGTCCGGTGATCGCGATGTCCTGGCTCGACGTGACGGTGGCGAGCGTGCTGAACGAGCGGTCGAAGAAGTCGGCCAGCTCGGCGACCGGGACGACGCCGCGGATCACGGCGGTCGACGTGTCATCGATGTCGATGAGCTCAGCTGCGGTCGGCGGAGGTGTCATGCCCATACGACTCCTGCTGGCCGCCGAAGTCATCGCCATGCGGGCGGAGTTCGGACCGATGCATGCGTCAGTCGGTCGCTGCCGGGCAGTCGCTGGTCGGTGGTGCGCACGCGACAACTGCGCCGCCTGACGCCGAACTCAGACTCAGCGGCCCGGCATTCGCCACTGCGTCTACCGGGATCGGCGAGCGACGAGCACCCGGCGTGCGTCGGTCGCCGCCACCGCCCACGCCACGAGAGCAGGCTGGAACAGCAGTCGCACGAACCGCTTCGTGTCGCTGTCGAGGCCGAAGGCGTCGCGATGCTCGGTGAACTGGGCGATGTTGCCTGGGAAGATCGCCACGAAGAACGCCGCCACCACCGCACCAACCGTGGCGCGGCGCGGCTGGTTCCAGGTGGTCAGCAGCGCGCCACCCAGCGCCATCTCGACGACACCCGACGCCAGGACCACGAGGTCTGGGTCCAGCGGCACCCACGGCGGGACCTGCGCCTTGAACTCGTCACGCTTGAACGTCAGATGGCTCGAACCGGCAAGCGCAAGCACAGCACCGAGGGCGACCTGACCGGTCGTGCGCATCCTGCTGGACGTACCCCTGCGCATTCGCTCAACCGTATGTGCTCACGTGACGGGACCGCGACCGACGGCGCTGGGCTGCCCTGCGTACTCGCGCTCAGCCGCGCGAGTGGGTGAGGTCGGCGATGGAGGGTCCGACACGACGCCAGATGCGGCGGCGCTGGCGAAGCAGTTGGCGCGGCGATCCGACGGCGTAGCCGGCGGACGCAACCGCATGTCTGGCGGCCAGCCACGGCCGGCCGGCGCGCATTTCCGCCAGCGCCAGTTTGGCGGTGACCCCGGCCAGCTTGGGGTTGGTCAGCGCCCGCTGATCGGGCGGGCCGAGGTCGCGGATGGCGAGGTAGAGGTTGCGGGTGCTCTCGGCCAAGCGCAGGCGGTCGCGGTAGGCGGGTGACTGGCTGAGACCGCCCGGGTGCTTGCGGTGCACCGCCATCTCCCGGTCGATGAAGTAGGTGCTGCCCGAGAAGCTGGCCACCGCCCGTACGAGGTAGTCGACGCTCAGCGTGCGGCACGACCAGTCGAAGAACCGCTGATCCTCCAGGCCGACGTCGCGCAGCATCACCGCACAGGTCGGGGTGCCTGCGTCCCAGATCACGTCCTCGGTGGAGAGGTGGGTCTGGGCCGCCGGGGCGTACTGCCACGGGTTCGCCTCGTCGGACGTCCAGACGACCGCCGCCCGATGCACCACGACGGCGACGCCGGGGTCGGACCGCAGCACGTCGTACTGGCGCTGCAGCTTGGTCGGGTCGGTCCAGTGGTCGTCGCCCTCGCAGAACGCCAGCACGTCGGCCCGGGCGGCGAGCCGGGTGAAGCGGCCGTTGAGGCGCTTGAGCGACACGACACCGTCGGGATCGAGCGCCAACTGCGTCAACCGGCGGTCGCGCCGGAAGAGGCGCACGACGTCCGGGTGGGCGTCGGCGTAGTCGGCGCAGATCTCGCCCGTGCCGTCATCGCTGCCGTCCTCGCCGATGACGACCTCGAACGGGAAGTCCGTCCGCTGGGCCAGGATGCCGTCCAGGCACTCGCGCACGAACGCGGCGTGCTGGTACGTGATGACCAGCACGGACACCTCTGGCGCAACGGCGTGGACCGGACGCTCCGGCCCGCCGTATTCGACCTGGGCGGCGTACCGCCGCTCCACCTCCGCCCTGAGGTCCACGGGTCGCAAACTACGCCGACCGCGCCGCCGGTGGCGGGGAGCTGCTCACGCCGGCTTGGCGGCCTGGAGCGTGTACGTCAGGGCCACCCGTTCGGGAGCGTCCACCAGCCGCCATTCCTCGTCGTCGCCGACGACCATGGAGTCACCGAGCGCGTCCCACGGGACGCTGTCGTGCTCGACCAACTGCGTCAGCGTCATCCCCCGATCGAGCAACGAGGTGACGACCTCCCCGAGCCCGTGGTTGAACTCGATCGTCGTCGGCGCAGCCAGCTCCCCCTCGTGGTCGACATAGGACTTCGGCATCGAGAACCTGGTGCCCGACGGCGTCTCGAAGTACGGGTACTCGACGACCAGCAGGCCGTCTGGTCTCGGGTCGCTGAGGGTGTTCAACATCGGGTGGCCCTCGCGCATGAACAGCCGGCCGCCCGGCCGCAGCAGCGCGACGACGACGTCGGCCCACCGCTCGATCGACGGCAGCCAGTTGATGGCACCGATGCCGGTGTAGACGACGTCGAACCGCTCGGGTCCGAGCGCGGCGAGGGCGTGGTCGACGTCCGCCTCGACGAAGTCGACGTCGAGCCCGGCCCGTGCCGCCAGGTCGCGGGCCGCCGCGAGCGCCGACGGGGAGAAGTCCAGGCCGGTGAGGCGCCCACCGAGCCGGGCCAACGAGATGGTGTCGGTGCCGATGTGGCACTGCAGGTGCACCACGTCGAGCCCGGCGATGTCGCCGAGCCGTGGCCGGTCGAACGTCACCACGAACGACAACGCCTCGCGGTCGGCAAGCAGGCGATCGATGCCGTACCCGACCACGTGGTGCGGCACCCGGCTCTCCCAGTTGGCCAGGTTGACGTCGCGGTGCTCACCACTCGAGTTCGGGCCGCTGGTCATGCGCCCGAACGTACCGAACGAGCCGTACGCAGCCGAGGAACAGTCACTATCGAATCCGTAGCTGGTGCTACCCTCGGCCGGTGGACGACACGCCGTCGCTGTACGAGTGGGCCGGAGGGAAGGTAGCGCTGCGCCGCCTGCTCGATGCGTTCTACGACCGGGTCGAGCAGGACGACCTGTTGAGCGGGATGTTCCCCGGCGGGGTCGGCGAGGAGCATCGGGCCAACGTGACCCGCTGGTGGGTCGAGGTCTTCGGCGGACCGGCGGAGTACACGTCCGAACTGGGCGGCTACGCCAACATGCTGGCGCACCACCGAGATCAGGCCATCACGATGGAGCAACGCTTCCGGTTCGCGTCGCTGATGAGTCAGGCTGCCGACGACGCCGAACTGCCCGCCGACCCGGAGTTCCGCGCCGCGTTCGTCGGCTACGTCGAGTGGGGCACACGGCTGGCCATGCACAACTCCCAACCCGGTGCGGGGGTCGCACCGGCGCACCCGTCCCGCGCTGGGGCTGGGGCGTCGCGCCCCCGTACCGTCCGTAGACGACGCCGTTCGCGGCGGCGAGAACGTCAGGTCGACGTCAGGTCGAGGCGGGCCACGACCTCGTCGCCCTCCAGCTCGCCGGTCGGGACGAACCCGAGCTTGCGGTACATCGGCTCCGGGCCGCCCGCGATGGGCACGTAGCTGACGGCGAGGCTGGTGTGTCCTTCGCTGCGGAGTCGATCGGCCAGCGCGAGCACGGCCCGCCGGCCGATCCCGCGCCGCTGATGACGACGGTCGATCAAGAGGCGCCACAGGTACGCCTCTGAATGGTGCTCGGTGCGTTCGGCGACCATCATGAATCCGGCCAGCTCGCCGTCGGCCTCGACGCCGCGCAGCCACGGGACGACCGGGAAGCCGCCCTCGTCCTCGGGGGCCAGGGCGTCGGCGAACGATCCCTCCATCGGCGCGACGAAGCGCCCCTCGGTGTGGTGGGTGCGCAGCTTGCGAAGGCCGTGGACGTTTTCCGAGGTGACCTCGACCAGCCGCACGTCGGCCGGCTCCTGGCGGGGCCGAGCGTGCCAGGCGGCCCGAGCTTCGGCGGTCAGCGCGTAGCGGTCCTCGTCGAGCCACTCCCCGTCGGCCCACTCGGACGAGACAGCGGTGCCTTCGAAGTCGAAACCGAGCCGCTCCACCAGGCGGGCCGAGGCGATGTTGCGCGGGTCGAGCGACGCCTCGACGCGGTGCACCCCCAGCTGCTCGAACAGTCGCTCGACGACACCGCCGACCGCGTCGGTGGCCAGGCCGCGTCCCTGGCGCGCCCGGTCCAACGTGTAGCCGATGGTGGCGATGCGCCCGTCGTCGCTGAGCTTGACGGCGACGTCGCCGGCGAGCACGCCATCGACCTCGACGCCGAGCTGGATCCAATGGCCAGGGGTCGGTCCGCTGAGTGCCGACTGCCCATCGATGAGCCGGCGGGCCGCTTCGATCGGGTACGGCGCGTCCCAGCTCTGAAAGCGGGCGATGGCGGGGTCGGACCGGTAGCCGGCGAAGGCCTCGGCGTCGTCGGGCGTCATCGCGCGGATCCGCACCCGACCGGCATCCAACGGGAGGAACTCAGTCGTCACAGGTCACAACTGTAGGGATGGTCTCGGTCGCCGTCGGTGGGAGTTGGCGACGTACGCTCCGGCAGATGCAGGTGCGGGTCGACGCGGAGAAATGCCAGGGGCACAACCGTTGCTACGCCCTGGCGCCCGAGCTGTTCGACGTCGACGACTACGGCCAGGCGGTGGTGATCGGCGACGGCACGGTCCCGCCCGAGCTGGAGGAGCAGGCCCGCCTCGCCGTGGCCAACTGCCCGGAGTACGCGATCAGCACCGACGAGGCCGTCGAGACGGGAGCGTGACGTGACGGACACAATTGAGCAGGGCGGCCACTCGGGCGACGCCGGGTACGGCGCCCCGACCGGGATCTACGGCCCCGTCGCCGACTGGGCGACGGACCTCGACCACGCCGACCCCGAGTACAACCAGCGGGCGCACGAGATCTGGGTCGACCTGGTGCAGTCGGGCTGCCCGGTGGCCCACAGCGACCGGTACGGCGGGATGTGGGCGCCGTTCACGGCCGAGCTGGTGCGCGAGGTCGCCTACGACACCGAGCACTTCACGAGTCGGTCCGTCGTGGTGAGCACCTCGACGATCGAAGCCGAGGCGCCGATCGGCGGCGCCCCGCCCATCACCAGCGACCCACCGTTCCACCAGCTGGCTCGCCGCCTGCTCCTGCCACCGTTCGCCCCGAAGCAGATCGAGCCGTGGGAGCCCGAGGTGCAGCGGCTGTGCCGCCAGCGCCTCGACGAGATGGGCGAGGTCACGCCGGGCGAGACCGTCGTCGACGCCGCTCGCCAGTACGCCCAGCACATCCCGGTCAGCGTCATCGCCCGCATGCTCGGGCTGCCGGAAGACGACGACGAGAAGTTCCGCGAGATCGTGCACCATTCGCTGGAGGGCGTGAACCTTCCCCCCGAGGAGCGCAAGCGGACGTTCGAGCAGCTCGACGCCTACCTCGACCTGCACATCGAACGCCACCGGGCCGAACCGCAGGACGACCTGATCTCGTACCTGCTCGACGTCGAGCTGGGCGGCCAGAAGCTCAGCCACGAACACGTGCGTGGCTCGATCGCGCTGCTGCTGATCGCCGGCATCGACACGACGTGGAGCGCCATCGGCTCCAGCATCTGGCACCTGGCCACGCACGCCGCCGACCGCCACCGGCTGACCGCCGAACCCGAGCTGATGCCGACGGCGATCGAGGAGCTGCTGCGGGCCTACGCCCCGGTCACG
This sequence comes from Ilumatobacteraceae bacterium, assembly GCA_051005355.1. Classification (GTDB taxonomy): domain Bacteria; phylum Actinomycetota; class Acidimicrobiia; order Acidimicrobiales; family Ilumatobacteraceae; genus JALZMG01. The sequence continues at coordinate 1,270 of JBPCJL010000249.1, read as the reverse complement.
ATGGCCCGCATGGTGGCCACGGACCACGACTTCCACGGCTGCCCGATGAAGGCCGACGAGTGGGTGCTGCTGCCGTTCCCGGCCGCCAACCGCGACCCCGAGCTGTTCGACCGCGCCGACGAGGTGATCCTCGATCGGCTCGAGAACCGCCACGCCGCGTTCGGGCTCGGCATCCACCGGTGCCTCGGCTCCAACCTGGCCCGCCTCGAGGTGAAGGTGGCGGTGGAGGAGTTCATCGCCCGCTTCCCGGATTTTGAGCTGGCCGGCCCGGTCCGCTGGAGCGTTGGTCAGATCCGCGGCCCGCGCGAGCTGCCGGTCCGGATCCTCTAGCGGCTGCCACGTCCTCAGCGTCAGAGAATTGGTTGCAGAGCGACCAATTCGCGGACAAGAGCTATGCGGTCGCCGGTGCGCCGGCCGTCGCCCGCAGCAGTCGCGTCGCCTCGGCGGGGTCGGCCTCGATGCCGGGGGTGTCGCGGCACAGCTCGACCATGATCCCGTTGGGGTCGACGAAGTACAGCGAGTGGCACCACCCGTGGTCGATGTCCATCAGCGGTTCGATGCCCTCGCCCGCCATGCGCGCCCGCACCTCGTCCTGGCGAACCTGGTCGGCCTTGAAGGCGACGTGGTTGACCCACACCGGCAGCCCGTTGCCGGTGGAGATGGCGCTGGTCCACCCCTCGCGCTCGCCCATGCCGTTGAGGTCGAAGAACGCGATGCACGTGCCGTCACCGAGGTCGTAGAACACGTGACGCAGGTAGGCGCCACCCTCGCGCGGCTCGAACTCGGTGTGCACGAGCGGAAACCCCATGAGGTCCTCGTAGAAGTGGTGTGTCGCCTCGACGTCCCGGCAGGCATAGGCCACGTGGTGCATCCCGACGGGCTTCGTGCTGGCGGTCGATGTGCTGGCCTCGGTCATGGCCGGCACGCTATGCGCCGCCCGGCGCGAGCCGGCGCCGTCATCCGTGTCGAGGTGAGAGGTGAGGGGACTGAGGCCCCTCACCACTCACCTCACGATCGGTGGTGATGGGCAGGTGGATGGTGAACACGGCGCCGCCGCCCGGTGCGGTGGCGCCGTCGAGGCGCCCGCCGTGCGCCTCCACGAGCTGGCGGGCGATGACCAGCCCCAGCCCGGTGCCGCCGGAGTCACTGGCGGCGTGGAAGCGATCGAAGACTCGGTCCGCGGCGGCGCCGAAAACGGGCCCGACGTCGGTTGCGCCCCGCACGACCTCGCCCACCCCGATCACCCTGTCGCCTGTGGTGGCGGCGGCAG
>JBPCJL010000248.1:0-17021 GCA_051005355.1 Ilumatobacteraceae bacterium | reverse complement strand
GGCGAGGACTGCGCCCAGTTCAGGCCGGCGGCGTTGACCATCAGGGCGTATGCGACGAGCCGTCCGCTCTTGGTCTCGATGTAGCGTCTTGCGCTTTGAGTCGAGGGGTTTCGCCGTCGGCGCCCGGTGCGATCGTGGTACCGGTCTCTGGCGAACACGTGACCTGTGCCGGCCAGGGCCTCGTCGATGGTGCGGGCACCGCGGTCGAGTCCGAGGAGATTGAGGCTGCGGTTGGCGCCGAGGTTCAGGCTGACCTCGAGGATCAGCCGGGCGTGTGGTCGAAGTTCGTGACTTCCATCGTCTCGGCGTCGACCCGCCGGCCACCGAAGGTCAGGTCACCGCCGCCGACGAGCGCGAGATGGCCGTCGATCGTGCCGATGTTCGGCGGGGAGTTCGGTGCCCGCCCCGACGCGCCGGAGTTCTGCGAGTCGGAATCGATGGCCAGTGCCACGGCGGTGTCGGCCGAGGCCGTTGCCCAGACGCAGATGCCGTTGGCCAAGGTCCTGCCGCCAGCAGCGGCGGTCACCCCGCTCATCGGTGGCCAGATCGAAGGCGCTCCGCTCTACGGCGTGCTCGTTCAAGTCGGCCCGGACGTCACCATGGCCCGGCTGAGCATCGTCGGCGGCGGGCAGGACTCGATGGAGCCGATCGACGGCCTGGCCGCCATGGCCGTGGCAGCCGCAGCCGAGGAGCCCGACAACGCCGGAGCGGTTGGCGGCACCGCGGTCGGTCGGGGTGTCCCCATGGGCGACCCGTGGAGCGACGGGATGCGACAGATGGGCGTGGAGCTGCTGCACGCCGACGGGTCGACGGAGCGCATCACCGGCGACGCCCTGATGCAGGGCCGCAACGGTCCGCCCATGTGGACCGACCCGGAGTGCATGGGCGAGGAGGTCTTCATCGACGAGGAGCCGCCAGCGCCGCCGACGACGGTGCCGATCACGCTCCCGCCGCCCGGTGACACCGGTCCCGCCGACCCCGCCGCCGCCCAGGGTGAGATCGAACGCGTCTATGACGAGCTCGTGGCCGGCATGGCCGACTACGCCACTTTGGCCCGGACCATGGATGATCCGAGCGGGATCGACCTGCGCGTCGCCGCGGCCGGGCCGTCAGATCGCGGCCAGATCGACAGGACCACGGTCGAGATCACCGACCTCGTGTTCTTCTCACCGACCGAGGCCAGCTTCATCTACACCTCGACCGTCCTGCCGGCGGAGGAGCCACGGGCCTACGGCCAGGCCCGGCTCGTCGAGGGGACCTGGCGCATCACCAGGTCGACCGTGTGCCAGAACCTGTTGGCCGCCGGCGTGGAGTGCGGAGTCTGAACGGATCGAGGCGCAGCCGTTCGACGTACAAGTGGGGCGCACCCTTGTTGTACAGTCGCTCCCGTGGACGTCGCCATCTCCGATCTTCGAGCACACCTCAGTGACTGGGTCGGTCGCGCCCGCGAAGGCAACGACATCGTGGTCACGGAGCGCGGCGTGCCGGTTGCTCGCCTGGTCGGGATCGAGTCGGCCTCGACCCTCGACCGGTTGCAGGCGGAAGGGGTCATCGGCCGGCCGGCCACGCCGCAGCGGCCGGTCGCGCAGGGCCGCAAGCGCCCCAGGGCTCGCCGGCTCCTCGCCGAGGTGATCAGCGAGCAGCGTCGCTGATCTGCATGGCGCTCGTCTACTTCGATTCGAGCGCATTGGTGAAGCTGGTGATCGAGGAGGATGGCAGCGCCGTGGCGGCGCGCCTCTGGGACGGTTGCGATGCCGCCCTGTCGAGCCGACTTGCGTACCCCGAGGTCTGCGCCGCGCTGGGTGCCGCACGACGCAACCACGACCTCGACGTCGATGACCTGGACATCGCGCTTCGATCCTGGGAGGAGTTCTGGTCGGCGGTTCGACCGGTCGAGCTGACCGCGACGGTTGAGCGACACGCTGCCGACCTCAGCGGACGGCAGCAGCTGCGGGGTGCCGACGCCGTCCACCTGGCCAGCGTCATGGCGGTGAGCTCACCCGACATCGTTGTGGCGGTCTGGGACCGTCGCCTCCACACCGGCGCCCGCGCCGAAGGCCTCGCCGTCGCACCTGCGCTGCTGTCGAGCTGACGGGCGCGGGAGCTCGGTCAGCGGCGGCGGCCGAGGACGTAGGGGATCAGGTCGCGCACGAAGTCCCGGTCGGGGCCGGGCTGGGCGGCGGCGAACGCTTCGTCGAACGCGTCGAGTGCAGCCGAGGCGATGCCGCGTCCGTACTCGGAAGCGAACTCGATGCTCCCGTACGCGTCCATCAGCCCACGGATCTCCGCCACCATCCCGGCCGTCCGCTCCTCACGGGTCAGGCCCACGTACCGCAACAGCAACTGCCGGTCGGCCCCGGTGGCGCGGCGCAAGAGGTGGATCAGCATCAGCGTCCGCTTGCCCTCGAACAGGTCGCCGCCGATCTCCTTGCCGTACTCGCCGACGTCGCCGATGAGGTTGAGCAGGTCGTCACGGATCTGGAACGCCGCGCCGAGGTGGAACCCGAATCGCACCATGGGCCGCACGTCGACGCGACCGCCGGCGGTCCCCACGATGGCCCCGACCCGCAGCGGGTGCACGGTCGTGTACCAGCACGTCTTGTGCATGATCAGGTCGAGGTAGTCCTCCGCACCGAGGTCGACGACCTGATCGCGACGCCACCCGAGCTCCGTGGCCTGCCCCTCGAGCGTCCGCATCGCCATCGTGTCGAACTCCTCGTACACGCGGCTGACCACCGGTTCCCGGAGTGAGGCGAGGTGGCGGCGCAACACCTGGTTGGCCAGCACGGCCAAGGCGTCCCCGGCGTTCATCGCCAACGCCACACCGTGCTGCGCCGGCAACGTCGCGGTGCCGCGCCGGGACTGGCTGGCATCAGCGATGTCGTCGTGGATGAGGAACGCGTTGTGCAGCATCTCGATCGCCACGGCGATCGGCAGCACCGCCTCCGCGGTCCCGCCAAAGGCCCGGCACGTGGCCACGCACAAGCTCGGGCGGATGGCCTTGCCGGGCCGGCTCGGGTAGGCGCGCACCAGCTCGTACAGCCATTCGTGCGGCTCGCCGTCGGGGATGGCGTCCAACATCTCCCGGCGGACCCGCCGGCCGATGTCGGTGAGGATCGGTTCGACGCGCTCACCCACTCTGCTGCTCGTCGCGATCACGACGTCACGCGAACCGTGAGGGTCAGCCAAGCGTCGGGCAGGCGGTCACCGAGCACCACGCCGCGATAGGTGCCGGGCACCGTGTCGGCTGGCGGCTCGCCGACGCGCAGCATCACCCCCTTGCTCGAGCGGCCCGGCAGGACCTCGATCGTCGGAGGCTCGAAGACGACGTCGGTGGCGAGGAGCGCACCGTCGGCGGCGCGCAGCTCGCCGCAGTGCGGCCGCAGGTCGGTCTGGTCGGCCTGGCTCTCGTTGTGCAGCCAGATCTCCGTCGACGCGCCCGAACCGTTGGCGAGCACGACGCTCACGTTGCGGTCCGGACCGGCGCCGTCGCCGGCCGGCCTCGGAGCCAGCGACCCGACCTGGCTCACGACGACGCGCAGCGCGCCCTTGGTCAGCTCGGCCCACAGGTCGACCAGCCCGTCCAGTCCCGATGCAACGCCGGCGCTGTCATCAGGCGCCGGGCCCACCGGATCAGCGGTGCCGTCGACCGCGCGCGCCAACCGGTCGGTGAGCTGCTGCGCCGCCTCGAGGCCCCTGCGCTGCAGGTCGGTCAACGCCCGGAGGTTCCCCGCCGGGTCGAACGCCGCCGCCCACGGCGGCAGCGCTCCCGCAGCGCGCTGGTCCCGATCGGGATTCACAGACCCTCCCGTCACTCAGCTCGGCCGAAATCGGCACCGATCCCCGTCACGAGGGGTCAGTATGGTGGGCGCCCGGATCGAGGGGCTGGAGATTCGAATGAGCGAGCGGGAGAACAACCTCGCCCTCTTCAGAGTGGCGGACGAGAACGCGGTGGACGATCCCGCGGCCCAAGAGCGGCTGGCGGCGATCCTCCCTGCCTATGCCGCGGGCGCCGCCGGGTGGTTCGCGCGGTTCCAGGAGATCGACTCCACCTTCGGCGCCGGTCTACCTGAGTCCCTTGAGGAACTGCTGGTGACGATGGGCACGGAAGACCTCCGACCTTCGGTCGGCGCACAGCGGTTGCTGGCGATCGCGGCGGTGGTCCGGGCCGTCCCCCCGAGTGACGCCCAGATCGACGAGCTGGCGTTGCTGCTCGGCCCACTCGTGCCCGACGGTGGTGATGCGGGTGAGCTCCTGCGGCTGCTCGGCGGCGCCGGTCTCCGTGACACGTCGAACGACTCCGAATGGCAAGCGATCATCGATCAAGCGCGCGAGGACGGACTCGTGCACTTCCAGATCGCACTCGCCGCCTACGACTGCTGCCAGGACGACGTGCTGTCGGTCCCCGTCGGCGGCCACCAGGAGAGCGCCTCCGTGCTGCAGACGTACTTCGCCACCACCGAAGTCACCTTGGAGCAGCTACAGCGGTACTTCGATCCCGCCAACTGGCCGACCTGCGCCACGCTGTGGTGCTCGATGGAGCCGCTCACCCCGGTCGAGGTCAGCCCGACCTGTTACCGCGAGGTGATCAGCCTCGACTGCGACAACCCGAACGCGTGGAGGTTGACGACGCCCCTCCGGTTCGTGCGAACCAACCTCCCGGGAGGTGGGATCAGCCTCGAGTACCAGCTGTGCACCGACGCGACGCACCCGCACCACGCCGACGGATACGTCACCGTCGACGAAGGAACCATCACGGCCTATCAGGACACCGACGGACTGCGCGTCGTGACGACGAAACGCGTCCGCTTCGACCGGGAGTACGACGCCGCGTCGTTCGCCATGTGGAGCTGCGCCCTCGGCTACGGCGAGGCCGCGCGGACCATGGCGGTCGACTGCGCCCTCGGGAACAGCTCCCCTGAGCACCCGTGGGATCCCCACGTGCCCAGCGGTGGTCCGCTGTTCGATCAGCTCGAGCACTTCATCGACCACTTCGCTCACACTTCGGCCGACGGCCTCAAGGCCTGTGCGTCGAAGTACCGCTCGGCCGTCGACAAGGTCGCCGCCGGCACCTACACGATGGACCACTTCGTCGGCGACGTCACCGACTCGTGGGCTCGAGCGGCCAAGGATGCGTTGCACCTCCTGGCACCGTTCGCAGCCCCGACGCAGGCGCCGTCGAACACACCGTCCGCGGCGCGCCCGACCCGGACGCTCCGTTCGAACCCGTGCCACGCCGGGGTCTCGTCAGTGGCTCGCGACATCGCGTTGGCCGGTCCCCTCGTGAGCGGCTTCAACGACCGGATCCCGGTCTCGGCGCTGGAGGTCGAGCCACCATCACCCTTGTCGACCGCCGGCGACTTCGTCATCAAGGCGACCATCGGCGAGCAGCGCGCCGGGACCTACGTCGGCGCGGCGGCCGCCACCACGCCCCCCGGCTCCTCGGGGAACGCGACGACGAGCGTCTCGATCCCCGTCTGGCTGCAGGTGAGCTGAGGGTTCCGTGTCAACCACCGCGGCGGGCGGGCAGCTGGATGCGCTGCTCGATCGCGCCGTCGATGCCGTGAACGGCGGGCAACTCGATGTGGCTCGCCGGCTGGCCGACGAGGTGCGGGCGCTCGATGGCGACACCGACGACGTGGAGACGTTGCTCGGCGGCGCTGCCGACGCCGGCGTGCTGCGGCGCCCGACGATGATGTTCTGCGACCTCGTCGGGTCGACGGAGCTGTCCTCCCGCCACGACCCCGAGCGCTACCGACGCATCATCGGCCGCTACAAGGAGACGTGCCGCGAGATCATCGAGCGGTCATACGGCGGGCGCATCATGGCCGTCAAGGGCGACGGCATCCTCGCCCTGTTCGGGTTCCCGGTCGCCCACGAGGACGACACCCGGCGCGCCGTCGACGCCGGGCTCGACCTGCTCGAGGCGATGCGCAGGCTGTCGGCGCGCGCCGAGCACGAGGTCGGCGAACCGCTTTCGGCGCGCGTCGCCGTGCACCGCGGCCTCGTCTACATCGATCCTGCGGAGAACGACGTCTACGGGTTGGCAGTGAACGTGGCCGCCCGGCTGCACGAGCTGGCCGAGCCCGGGACGCTCGTCACGTCACAACCGGTGTTCCGGGTGGTCGCCGAGCGGTTCGAGGTGCGCGCCCAGACACCGCGGAAGGTCAAGGGCGTCGACGAGCCGCTGGCGTCGTGGCGGATCCTCGGTGAGCGCCGGGGCGACCGCGCTCCGCGTCACGGCCGAGCCCGAGTGGGACGCACGGCCGAGCTCGATCGCCTGCGCCGGGCGTGGCGCGACGGCGAGCCCGTGCTCATCTCCGGCGAGGCGGGCATCGGAAAGTCCCATCTCGCCGGCCTGTTCGCCGCCGAGATCGCCACCACCGGCGCCGCCGTCCTGCGCGTCGGCGGTTCGCCGATCCACGCCGCCCCGCTGCACCCGTTCCGCGAACTGCTCGAGCAGCGCTGCGGGATCGGACGCGGTTCCACCGGCGACGATCGCCTGGAGCTGCTGCGGGCGCACCTCGACGACGTGCGGGTCGACGCCACCCTCGTGCCGGCGCTGGCCGCACTGCTGCGTGTCGACCCGACCGCCGGCTACTCGCGCCCGCCGGCCGACGGTCGCAAGCTGCACGACGAGGTCACCTCGGCGGTCGTCGAGTACGTCGTCGGCTCCACGCCGCACGACGCGTTGCTGCTCGCCGAGGATGCGCAGTGGTACGACGAGGCGACCCTCGAGGTGGTCACGCGCATCGTGGCGACCCGGGCACCGGGGCTGCGGCTCGTCCTGACCAGTCGCGTCGACGCGGTGCCCGGCGTCGAGGCCGCCGGCGTCGCCCTGTCGCCGCTCGACGCCGAGGAGAGCGGTGCGCTGATCGACGCGCTCGATCGCGATGGCGTGACCGCCTCGTTCCGCGCCGAGCTGGTGGTGCGCGGCGCCGGCATCCCGCTGTACCTCGGGGAGCTGGTGCGCGCCGCGATCGAGGCCAGGAGCGCCGACGCCGCCGATGCCGATGAGCGGCTGGGGGACCATGGACGGACGCCGACCGGCATCCCGGAGGTGTTGTACGAGCCGCTGGCCGCCCGGCTCGACGCCATCGAAGGCGCGGGTGAGATCGTGGCCGCGGCCGCTGCGTTCGGCGGCGTGTTCGACCTCGACCTGTTGGCCGACGTCGTCTCCGTGGCGTCGGACGACGTCCGCCCGGTCGTTGCTGCCCTCGTCGCCAGCGGCACCTTCGAGCCGGTCAGCGGGTCCGCCGACTGCTACCGGTTCCACCACGACCTCATCCGTGAGGCAGCCGAGGAGCTGCAACCGCCGTCGGCTCGTCAGCTCCTCCACGGGCGGGTCGCCGACGTGGTCCGCCGGGCGGCCGCCGACGACACCGCCGTGGACTGGTTGGCGTTGGCCCGGCACTACGAGATCGCCCAACGGCTGACCGATGCCCTCGCCTGCTACGAGCGGGCGGCCGACGACGCCCGCCGCATCGGCGCGCTCGCCGTCACGAGCGCCCGACTCGATCGAGCCATCGAGCTGGTCCGTTCTTTGGCCGACGAGCACGCCCGCACATCACGCGAGATCGAGCTGCGACTGGGACGGGCGTTCCTCGCCGTCTCCGTCGAGGGCAACGCCAGCGCCTCCGCCGTCACCGACTACGAGCGATGCCTCGAACTGGCCCTCGGCAGCGCGTCCAGCGAGGAGGTGCTGCGCACGCTGATCCCGCTCTGGGCGTACTACGCGGCACGCGGCGAACTGGCCCGCGCCGGTGAGCTGACCGTCGTGCTCGAACGGGTCGTGCTCGACGGGCGCGAGTGGTTCCGCAGTGAGAACACGGCGGCCTTCGGGATGCTCGATTGGTTCGGTGGCCGCTTCATCGACGCCCGGCGACGGCTCGAGGAGTCAGCGGCCGCCGTCAGCAGCCACGCCCCCGACCAGCGGGTCGCCGTCCGCTGGTTCGTCCCCAACGATCCGACCGCCTCGATCCACACCCACCTCGGACTGGCCCGCTTGGTGCACGGCGACAACGTCGGCGCCGCGAAGGCGTTCGATGCCGCCGACCTCGTGGCCGCCGAGCTGCCGTTCCCGCAGGGCGCGTACAGCGCGGCGTACAACTCGACGTACCGGTCCTGGGCGCTGACCCACCTCGGCGCCTTTGACGAGGCAGCGGCGGCCGCCGACCACTCATTGCGACTGGGCGAGGAGCACGGCTTCGACTTCTGGGTGATCGCGGCGTCGACCCAGCGGCTCGTCAACGACGTCCACCGGGCCTGGGACGAACCGGCCATCGAACGCGCCGAGCTGGCTGCTCTGGCCGTTCAGCTGGACGGCTTCGTCGGCATGTGGAAGTTGATGGATGTCCAGGTGCTGCTCCCGTCGATCCTCACGGCCGTCGCCCTTGCCCACGGAGGCGCCGGCGACGCCGACGCCGCCCACGACCGTCTCGACGAGGCGGCGGCGCTGGCCGCGCGGACCGGCGTCCGGTTCTACGACGCCGGCATCCGCCGAGCCGCCGCCCTGCTCGAACCGGATCCGGTCCGTGCCGCCCTGATCCTGGAGGAGGCCGACTCCATCGCCCGCGCCCAGGGCGCAGCGATGTTCCGGCCCCGGATCGCCGACGACCTGAGCCGGTTGCGGGCTGACGCCGCCGTCGGATGACGCGCCTGCGGCGGCGCGTCGCCATCCTCGGCGGCGGCATGGCCGGAATGGCCGCCGCCTGGCGGCTCAGCGAGCCGGGCTGGCGGGAGCGTTTCGAGTCGATCACCGTGTACCAGCGCGGATGGCGCCTCGGCGGCAAGGGCGCCAGCAGCCGGGGCGCCAACGGTCGCATCGAGGAGCACGGCCTGCACATCGGGCTCGGCTACTACGAGAACGCGTTCCGACTGCTGCGCGAGTGCTACGCCGAGCTCGATCGACCACACACCGATCCGACGGCACCGGTCCAGACGTGGCGTGACGCCATCATTCCGGCGCCGGTGGTCGGCCTGTTCCAGCGCCATGACGACGGGTGGTCACCGTGGATCGGCGACTTCGCCGGCAACGATGCAGTGCCCGGGGAGCCCGACGCCGCGGGCGGGGCCATGACGGTGGCGGAGTTCGTCGGTCGCGCCGTGGTGCTGCTGCGCGACTTCTTCACCTCGATGCAGCCCACCGGTGGCGTGGCGCTGTCGGCCAGCGCCGTCCCACCCGGTCGGCGCCGTGGCGGCGCGGCGACGATGGCGCTCGACGATGCCCGGTTACAGCGCAGCTGGCACCTCGTCTCCGTCGTACTGGCCACGCTGCGCGGCATCGTCGCCGATGGGCTGCTGACCGACCCGAAAGGCTTCCGCAAGATCGACGACGAGGACTATCGGGCGTGGATCCGGCGCCACGGCGCCACACCGGAGGCCGTCGAATCGACGCTCGTGCGGGGTCTCTACGACCTGGTGTTCGCCCATCAGGACGGTGATCCGGCCCGCGCGTCGTTCGGCGCCGGGTGGGGCGTCTTCCTGTCGGGCAAGACGTTCTTCGACTACAAGGGCGCGATCTTCTGGAAGATGAGGGCGGGCATGGGCGACGTCGTGTTCGCCCCGCTCTACGAGGTGCTGCGCCGGCGCGGCGTGGAGTTCGAGCTGTTCCATCGCGTCGATCAGCTGCGCCTGGCCGATGACCGGTCGAGCATCGCCAGCGTGCGGCTCGGCGTGCAGGCCGGCCTGGCACCCGGCCACGCGCGGTACGAGCCGCTCGTCAAGGTGAAGGGGCTGTCCTGCTTCCCCGCGGCTCCACTGCTCGACCAGCTGTCCATGCCGCCCGGGGCCTCCGACGGTCAGTCGTTCGAGTCACACGGCGCCGCGCACGAGGACGTCGCCACTCGGGTGCTGCGCGCCGGCGCGGACTTCGACGCGTTGGTGTTCGCCATCCCCGTTGGCATGGCTCCGATCGTCTGCTCCGAGCTGATCGACGACCAGCCGACGTGGCGGGCCATGGTCGACAACGTGCGGACCGTCGCCACGCAGGCCGTGCAGCTGTGGCTCCGTGAAGACGAGCCGGCCCTCGGGTGGTCGCGACCCGGCGTGACGATGACGGGCTACGCCAAGCCGCTCGACACGTGGGCGTCGATGCCGCAGGTGATCGCGGCCGAGGACTGGCCGGCGGACGATCAGCCACGGACGATCGCCTACTTCTGCGGCACGCTCGACGGTGCCGACGACGGCGTCGATTCGCTGGAACGGGCCAGGGCCAACGCGCAGCGCTTCGTCGAGCATGACCTCGCCCAGTTGCTGCCCGGGGTGGACGACGACGGCCGCTTCCGCTGGGAGCTCCTCTGCGGTGCCGGCGGGACGACCGGTGCCGACGCGCTCCGCACCCAGTACGTGGTCGCCAACGTCGACCCGTCCGACCGCTACGTGCAGTCGGTGGCCGGCACGGACCGGTTCCGCCTGCGTCCCGACGAGAGCGGGTACGACAACCTGTTCCTGGCCGGAGACTGGACCGACTGTGGGCTCAACGCCGGCTGCATCGAGGCGGCGGTGATGTCCGGGCTGGAGGCGGCCAACGCCGTGCTCGGCCGCTCCCGTTTCCATCGCATCGCCGGCCGCTACCTCCCCTGAGCCGTTGGACTGGCGACGGGTCTGGTCCCTGCGGCCGCCAGGGTGGTCGAAGAGGCTCTTGAAGCGGGCGGAGGGCCGGTTTGCCGACGGGTGCGGCCGGGAGGTGAGAGATGAGCGTTCTCCGACCGCTCATCTCTCACCGCACTCGACAACCCGTCGCGACGGCCCACCCCCTGCGGCTGCGGCGCTTTCGCTGAGCGTCTCCGCAGGTCAGGTGACGCCGGGGTCGTGGACGACCGTGGCGTACGAGCCGATGCCGATCAGTTGGTCGGGCATGATCCGGCGATCGCTGAGAACGAGCGACGTCAGTGCGCCCGAACCCTCGTCGACCTCCATCGTGCTCAACGGGCCGAGCTCCCGACCTTCGTCGGTCAGCACCCGCCGACCGAACACGCCGCCGAGGCGGCAACCGGGCCCCAGGTCGTTCGGCGCGACGACGATTACGTCGGACCGATCGATGGTCACGGCGTCCGGCCCGATCGACTTGATGTCGGACCACGGCAGCCACGTGCCGTCGCCAGCACTCTTGCCGATCACGATGCCGCGAGCGACACGACCCTGCGGGTCGACGACGACATCGTCGACGCGCCCCGCCGATGTTGCGGTGGACAGGTCGAGCACGTCCTTGCCGATCAGTTCATCGATGATCACAGGACGCCTCCCTGCTGCGTGCGGTAGCGGTCGACGGCCTCGTCGAAGTCTTCGAAGTCGCTCGTGATGTAGTCGACGCAGGCGGCCGGGACGATGACCGCCTCGCCGGACACGGCGCCGGTCTCGGGCAGCGGCAGGTAGGCCCGCCGGCCCTTCTTCTGGTCGGGCTCGTCCGCCGGCACCAGCTCGAACCCGACGACGTCGCCGTCGCTAGTGTCGATGACGACGTCGGTGACCGTCCCGACCTGGACGCCCGTGTCGGTCATGACGCGATCGGCCAGCACGTTCCCGCCGGCCGGGGCGGTCTCCATCTGATCGCCGGCCAGCTCGACGGCAGTGGCAACCATCACGGCGTGCGGTCCGATGGCACGTACCTGCGCTCGTGGCAGGTGCTCCTTCAAGCGCCCGGAGAGCAGCCCTCGCTTGTTTAGGGTGAACCCGTGCACGGCGCCGTGCTCACCGTCGAACAGGACGTCACGCACCTCGGCGATGTCGTCGCCATCGAGCGTGACCACGGGCAGGCCGACCAGGTCGGTCCCACGCATCAGCAGTTTCATTCCGGCCTCCGACGGTTGACCGCCACCACCCCGCCGGCGCGTCGCCGTCGCAACGCGATCAGCAACGCGATGATGGCCAGCACGACCACCACCAACACGATCCAGAACACGGTCACACCGAATCTCCTCTCGACGCCCGACCTAGGACGCTAGGTACCCCGGCCGTCCGACGGAGAAACGCGCGATCGCCTCGTCGCTCACGTCGTGGCGTCGGCGGACGCCACCAAGGACTCGACGAGTGCGTCGAGATCGCAGCCGGCGACGCCGATGCTGGTGTCGGCGGCGCCGTAGTACAGCCTGAGCTGACCGTCGACCACCGTCGCACCGCAGGGGAAGACCACGTTGGGCACGTCGCCCACCCGCTCCCACAGCTCCGTCGGGGAGAACAACCAGTCGCGGTGCCGCGCCAGGACGATCGTCGGGTCGTCGAGGTCGAGCAGGACCGCACCGACCCGGTACATCCCCCCGGCCACCGTGTTGCGGACGCCGTGGTAGATGAGCAGCCACCCGGCGGCCGTCTCGATGGGCGGCGGCCCGGACCCGATGCGGTGGGCGTCCCACATGCCGGCCCGCCGCTCCATCAACAGCCGTGCGTCGCGCCAGGCGACGAGGTCGTCGCTCGTCGACATCCAGATGTCGGCGCCACCCGTGGCCACGGCGACGGGGCGGTGGAGCAGTCGCCACGATCCATCGATGCGGCGCGGGAACAGCGCTGCGTTCTTGTCCTCGGGAGGCAGGGCGACGCCGAGTTGGTCGACCGTGCTGAAGTCCTTCGTGGTGGCGACGTACACGCACGGACCCCCGCGGCCGTAGGCGGTGCAGGTGATGACGAACTGGTCCAGCTCCTCGACCCAGGTGGTGCGCGCATCCTCGAAGCCCCATTCGCACACCGGGTCGTCCGGATCGGGGGTCAGGAGGGGTTGTGAGTCCGCGGACCACCCGCCGATCCCGTCGGCGGACCGCAGGACGTGCAGGGCCGACAGGCCGCGACGGTCCTCGACCCGCGCCAACAGCACGGTGCCGTCCGGCGTCAGGCTCGCGGCAGGGTTGAAGACCGTGTTCGAGCCCGGGATGTGCGTCGACGTCACGATCGGCGTGCGGGAGAGCCGCTCCAGCTGCACCCTGTCCATTGTGCCTGTTCGACACGGGCGGCGACTTGGATGGTCGGCCACCGAGCGCTGGGTCAGCCGGCGCAGACGTCGAGCCAGCAGGCGGCGTAGGCGAGCGTCGACTCGGCCCCTTGGTTGTCGTTGCGGGCCTCGCGACCCAGGCCGTCGTGGCATCCGTCGGTGAACGGATCGATCAGCGTCAGACCGAGTCGGTTGGCGCCGTGGAACCAGCCGAGGGCGGCGCGCGCCGCCGACGCACTGGTGTGGCAGCCCAGGACGCGCCGGGCGGCCATGTGGGCGGCGGCGAAGGCGGCTGCCTCGAGCGGCTGCTCGTCACCGCTCTCGTCGAGGGGCTCGCCCGGGCCGAGGCCCCGGTGGCCCGGGTACCGGTGCACGCCCGAGCTCTGCACGACGAGGTCGGTGAGCATCGACAGGGTGACCCGGCCGGTGTCGACGGCGGCCGGGAGGGAGAAGGTGGCGCCGGCGATGAGCAATGCCTCCGGCATCCGGCCGGCGTCGTACCGAAGGCGCGGTTCCGGCCACCTCCAGGCGTCATCGTCAGGAATCGTCGACACCACGGAGGTCGCGAGCTGACGGGCCAGCGGAGCCATCCACGGCTCGGCCGCCGCGCCGATGCCGGGCAGGGCGTACAGCCGGCCGTGCAGATCGCCGGCCTCCAGCAGCTCGCCGTCGAGCAAGCGGCGCAGGCGTGGCGCCGCCCAACTCGCCAGCCGGCGGTCGCGACCAGCCGACAACGTGCCGAGCGCCCACACGGTGCGACCGACGTGATCGCCCGGGTGGGGGTCGTCGAGCCACCGTCCGTCGGCGTCCATGAAGTTCCGGGCACCATTGGTGGACGCCATGGCGGCATCGACGAAGCGGCAGCAGGTCTCGACGGCGGGGCGCCAGCTGGGGTCCAGCCGGGCGAGTCGGGCCGTGACGAGCAGTGCCCGGGAGGCGTCGTCCAGGCAGTAACCGTGCTCCCGAGCGGGCTCGGCGCCGTTGGCGTGCTGCCAGATGCCGACGTCGTCGATCAGCGACCGAAGGTGAGCGAAGCGCGCCGGTCCGCGTCCACTCATCTCGGCACCCGACGGTGAGAGGTGACGCCGCAAGGAAGCGCACCAGCTGCTCGGCCATGAGCGAGAAGACCGTGCTGGTGGTTCGCTCGCTCGAAGACTCGCTCACTCATGGGTGCACCATCGACGCATGCGACGGGTTCGAAGCTGCGCCATCAAACCGGCACCAATGAGCGTGTCGCCGCAAGCCGGCGACGAAGAAGCACCGTGCTGGTGGTTCGCTCGCTCGAGGACTCGCTCACTGACTGGCGATCGACGCCAGCACGTCAGCGGTGCGACGTCCGACGAACGGCCAGGCCATCGACGCGCCGACGGCGTGCGACCGAGCGCTGAGCTGGGCGCGCACGGCGCCGTCGGTCAGCAGCTCCTTGAGGCTGGCCGCCAGCTCGTCGGGCCGGTCGAACGGCACGGTCAACCCGCATCCACGTCGAGCGAGGTCCTCGGCGTAGCGGTACGGCGTGGAGACGAATGGCAACCCGGCGGCGACGGCGAACGACAGCGCGCCCGAAACGATCTGTTCTGCGCCGGTGTACGGCGTCACGAACACGTCGGTCCCAGCCAGGAGGTCGGCCAATGCGGGCACGTCGTGGAACCAGTCGCGGAACACGACGACGTCCCGCAGACCCAGCCGGTCGACCAGCGCCGTCAGATGCCGCCGATAGTCCTCGCCGTGCCGGCGCACCACCTCCGGGTGCGTGCGACCGGCGACCACGTAGACCAGCCCGTCGATGGCGTTGCGCAAGGACGCGACGGCGCGGATGGCGTGCTCGATGCCCTTGCCCGGCGACAGCAACCCGAACGTGGTGAGGACGGTGGCGTCGTCGGGTAGGCCGAGGCGCTGGCGCGTGCTGTCATCGGCGCCTCGGTACAGCTCGGTCGGAGCCCCGTGCGGCACGACCTGGCAGCGCCCGGAGCGGTCGGGCCGACCGTCGGCGATCAGCTCCGCCGCTTCGTCCGTGAACACCAAGATGGCGGCGGCCCGGTCGAGCGATGGGTCGAGGGCGGCGCGCTGGCTCGCCGTCGGCCGTCCCGACACGGTGTGCAACGTGATCGCGAACGGCACGTGCAGCCGCTCGGTGAGCAGGCTGAGCTCGCCGCCGTCCGGGCCGCCGAAGATGCCGTACTCGTGCTGCACGAGCACGACGTCGACGGTGGCCGACAACACATCGGCCATGGAGCGGGAGGCGGCCGGGTCGCGCCGGTCGAGGTGATGGCGGGCGGCGGTCGCGCCATCGTCATGCGGCCCGTCGACGAGGGCGACCACGTCGACGTCGTGCCCGGCCAGCTCGAGCGCGGCAGCGACATCGGCCGTGAACGTGGCGATTCCGCAGGCCCGTGGCGGGAATGTGCCGACCAACCCGATGCGCAACCGCCGGGGGCGGGGCGCTGGCGTGGAAAACTCTCTGATTCAACCTCTCTACCCGCGGCGGCAGCGAACATCTCGCGCCTCGACCTCGGCGGCCAGATTTCACCCCTGCGGGTGGGTGATCGTGGCTCCATCGGCAGTCAGGCGTCGAACATGCGCTCGACCCACCGGTCGAGCAGGCGGGTGTACAGCGCGACGTGGTCATCGGCCATGCGAGCGGCGCTGAAGCGGTGCTCGGCGTCGGCCCGGCAGGATGCCCGATCGATGTCGGCGAGCCGGTCGACGGCGGCGACCGCACCGAGCACGTCGTCGACGAGGAAGCCGTTGACGCCCGGGCGGATCAGCTCACTCATGGAACCGCGCCGGAACGCCACGACGGGCGTCCCGCACGCCATCGCCTCCACCACGCTCAGCCCGAACGGTTCGTCGAAGGCGATGGGGTGGAGCAGCCCGCTGGCCCCTCCGAGCAGTTCGGCGCGCGCCGTCCCACCGATGGGGCCGAGGAACGTGGCGTCGGCACCGAGTCGCGGCCGGACGGCCTCATCGAAGTACCGCTCGTCCTGGATGACACCGGCCAGGACGATGGGCCGTCCGGCGGCCCTGGCGATGTCGATGGCGACGTGCGTTCCCTTTTCGGGGTGGACGCGGCCGAAGAAAAGCAGGTGCCCGTCCGGCTCGGGGTCGCTGCGCCACGGCAGCTCGGACAGATCGACACCGTGGTGGATGGTGGCGGCGTAGTCCAGGTCGGGATGACGATCGGCGTCGCTGATGGCCACGTAGGCGACCCGGTCGTCGTAGCGCTGGTAGGCGGGCAGGATGCGCGGGCTGGAGAAGCCGTGGATGGTGGTCACGACGGGTGTGCTGACGAGCCGGCTCCAGGCCAGCGGCAGGAAGTCGAAGTGGTTGTGCACGAGGTCGTGGCCACCGGACGCCACGTCCTCGAAGCACCGGGCGATGTGCAGTGCCTCGTGGACCTTGACGTCGTAGCTGTCGTCTTCCTCGTAGCCGTGCGGCACGACGCTGACGAGGCGCGCCGCAGTGCCCGAGTCGCCGGTGGCGTACAGCGTCACGTCGACACCGCGGGCGATCAGGCCGTCGGTGAGCGTCGCCACCACCCGCTCCCATGGTCCGTAGTGGTGCGGAGGCGTCCGCCAGGCGATCGGGGCCAGTATGGCGATGCGCACACCGCACGTTGGCATGCGCCGAACGCAGGGGGTGTCGATCCGTGCCCGGTGGGAAGGGTTTGTGCATGAACATCGACAAATCCCAGATCCTCGACCTGCTGCGCTCGAAAGGCGACCAGTCCAAAGTGGACGAGGCCGATCGCGAACTACCCGACCAGGTCGACACCGACAAGGATGGCGGGCTGCTCGAGCGCTTCGGCCTCAACATCGGCGATCTGCTCAAGCAGTTCGGCGGCGGTGGGGGCCTCGGCAAGCTGCTCGGCTGAGCACCACGCGTCGGCGCGTCAGCGCGGAGGGGGGACTGCGCGTCCGCCCCGCAGGAGTGCTCCCCCACCCCGCCCCCCTCGTCCTCCTGTTCACAGGGGGAGGAGGAGGGGGGGGGGGGGGTGGGGGGGTGCTCCCTGGGGGGGGCCGCGCCGACCTCCCGCCGCGCTGACGCGCCGACGCGTGGTGCTCAGCCGAGCAGCTTGCCGAGGCCCCCGCCGCCGCCGAAC
>JBPCJL010000247.1:0-3776 GCA_051005355.1 Ilumatobacteraceae bacterium | reverse complement strand
GTCGTCGGCGTAGAGCGCGCTGAGCATGCCGCGGACCATGCCGCGGTCGACGGCACAGATGACCGGGTGGTCGGTGGCGACCGAACCGAACGGGCAGTGCTCGTTGATGATCCGCAGACCACCGTCGCGCTCGCCGGCGGCCATGTGGGCGGCGAACCCGTGGGCCGTCAGCGCGTCGGCCACGGACTGCATCGCCGACCGCAGCGATCGTTGGCCGGCGGCCACGTCGTCGCCGGTCAATCCGCTGGCCATCGCCCGCCCGTAGGTGGCACCGACCTCCTCGGCCATCGCCTCCGCCTCCCCCTCGGGGAGTCGGTCGAGGGCCCGCCCCAGCAGCGCCAGCACGAGGTCGTCGCTGCGCACCGACATGTCGAACGCCTCATGGCGAGTGCCGGGCGCCGCCGCCACGTACCGCTTGGACGGTCGCCCGGCGCGCCGCGCCGACGACCCCGCCCCGCGGGCGACCTCGACGTATCCGCCGGCGGCCAGCTTGTCGAGGTGGTGGCGAGCGACGTTCGGATGCACACCGACGGCGGTGGCGACCTCAGCCACGGTGACGCCGCCGTCGCCACCTCGATCCCGAGCGTGCAGGTACACGCGGCGCCGGGTCGGGTCGCAGAAAGCGTCGGTGATGGCCGACACTGCCGCCGTGAACGCCGGCCCGGTGGTCGGGTCGGCGACCTGGCGAGGCATCCCGGTATTCTACCTATTGCGAGAGTGCTAATTCGCCGTCGCCGCGACCACCCTCTGCGCCAGGAGCACGATGCCCGCCACCGTCGACCAGCTGATCGACGCCCTCCGTCCCGTGGAGGACCCCGAGCTGCACCGCTCGATCGTCGACCTCGGGATGGTCCGTAACGTCGAGCAGGCGGCCGACGGGACCGTCTCCGTCCTCGTCGCGTTGACCGTGGCCGGCTGCCCGCTGCGCAACGAGATCCAGCACCGGGTCGACAGCGCGCTCCTTGCCGTGGACAGCGTGACGCGCGTCGCCCTCGACTTCACCGTGATGACGGACCAGGAGCGCGAGCAGCTGCGTGAGCGCCTGCACGGCGGCAACGGCCGCGGCGCCCACGGTCACGGTCACTCCCACGGCACTCCCCAGGGCCACGCCGAGGGCCGGCCGATCCCGTTCGCCCAGCCGGGCTCGCGCACCCGCCCGCTGCTGATCTCCTCGGGCAAGGGCGGTGTCGGCAAGTCGAGCATCACCACGAACCTCGCCGTCGCCCTGGCCGCTCGTGGCCACAGCGTGGGAGTCGTCGACGCCGACATTTACGGCTTCTCGCTCCCCCGCATGCTCGTCGCCCAGCGCGATCCGGTCGTCATCGACGAGATGCTCCTGCCGCCCGAGGCGTGGGGCGTGCGGTGCATGTCGATCGGCTACTTCGTGCCGGAGGGCCAAGCCGTCGTGTGGCGGGGCCCGATGCTGCACAAGGCGCTCGAGCAGTTCCTGACCGACGTCTACTGGGACGACCCAGAGTTCCTGCTCGTCGACATGCCGCCGGGCACCGGCGACATCGCCATCTCGCTCAGCCAGTACCTGCCGCGCGGCGAGGTGTTCGTCGTCACGACGCCGCAGCCGGCGGCGCAGAAGGTGGCTCGGCTCTCGGCGGCGATGGCGGCCAAGGTCAACCTCTCGGTGCGTGGGGTGATCGAGAACATGGCGTGGTTCACCGGCGACGACGGCAAGCGCTACGAGCTGTTCGGCGCCGGCGGAGGGGCCGAGCTCGCCGCCGAGCTCGACGTGCCGTTGCTCGCCCAGCTGCCGCTCGTGCCGGCGCTGCGCGCCGGTGGCGACGAGGGCCGCCCCATCGCCGCCGTCGACCCCGACAGCGAGACCGGCCGCGCCTTTCACGACCTGGCCGAGCGCATCGCCGTCGACCTACGCCCGAAGAAGATCTTCAGCCCCGAGCTCAAAGTCGTCTGAGCCGCCGCGCTCGCCCATCCGAGTACCGTCGAACGGGTGAGTGACGCCGGATCCTCCCCGCCACCGCCACCACCACCACCGAACCTGGCGCCACCGCCCGGTTACGCCGGCTACTCAGCGAGTCCGTGGTCGGCCGTCCCGCTGGCCCGGGTCGGCGGGATGCGCACGGCGATCACCGTCCTGCTCGCCGTCTACGCCGTCGCCGGGGTGGTCTCGATCCTCGTCCTGCCCCGGGTGACCGAGGCCGCCGACGACTACCTGGCCGGCACGATCGACGAGGACGAGTTCCTCGAGCGCTTCGGTCCGTTCGTCATCACCGGCGCCCTGACCGGCCTGGCCACGTTGGCGATCTTCGTGCTGTCGATCATCTGGCTGCACCGGATCGTCGGCAACCATCGCGCCATGGGCCGGCGCACCCAGTGGTCACCGGGGTGGGCGGTCGGCGGCTGGTTCGTGCCACCACTGGTCGTGTACGCCATCCCGATGCTTGTGCTGCGCGAGTCCTGGAAGGCCTCCGACCCGTCCAGCCAGCCCGGCGACGACAGCTGGCGGCAGTCGCCGGTCAACCCCATCGTGTACGTGTGGTGGGTGCTGTTCGGGCTGGCGCCGATCGTCTTCGTCATCGCCGGGGTGGCGTTCCAGGGTGCCACGTTCGGGCAGGACACCGACGACCTCGCCGATTCGCTGCGGGACAACGCCGGCCTGACCACCGCCCAGAGCATCGTGTCGATCGCCGCCGCCGTCGCCTGGTTCCTCCTCGTCCGGGGCCTCACGGCGCGCCACACGGCGCTCACCGGCGAAGCGCGCCCGGGGTGAGTCCGCCAACTACCGGGCTGTGAGCGAGCGACTGTCCGAGGGAGCGAGTCTTCGAGCGAGCGAGGCAATCGTCAACTTCGAGCGAGCGAACCATCGACAGAGTCTTTCGCTCAATGGTGCTCCGCAACAGTGAGCGGCCGAGGTCGTCGCACGATGCTGATGTTGCATGAAATGAGCGAGCGAGTCTTCGAGCGAGCGAACCATCGACACGGTCTTCTCGCTCACGGCCGAGCAGCTGCCGTGCTCAGGCTCGGCGTCACCTCGCACCGTGGGGTGCTCACATGAGCGCGTTCCTCATCCGCCACGCCAAGGCGGGCAAGCGTCGGGAATGGGACCGTGACGACCACCTTCGTCCGCTGTCGGCAGACGGCCGCCGGCAGGCCGAGGCGATCGCCGCCCGCTTGGCAGACGACAAGGTGACCGGGCTGTGGTCGAGCCCGTTCGTGCGCTGCGTGGAGACGCTCGAGCCGCTGGCGCGCTGGACCGGACTGCAGGTCGTCAGCGACGACCGGCTGGGCGAGGGCAGTCCACTGGTCGACTCACTCGACGCGCTGCGCGACGCCGGCGACGGCGGCGTCCTGTGCAGCCACGGCGACGTCATCCCGGACGTCGTCGAGGCGCTGATCCGCCGCGGTGCCGACGTCAGTGGTCCGCCCAACTGGCGCAAGGCCAGCATCTGGGTCCTCGAGCTCGCCGGCGACGAGGTCCTCACCCTGCGCGCCGAGCCCCCACCGGCCTGACCATCGGAGGGTTTCGGCGCTGCGAAACCCTCCGATGCCGTTCAGCCCGTCGTCGTCGAGGCGGTGAGCTCGGCGAGGAAGGGTTCGACGAACTGGGCCAGCTGGCCGGGCGGGTCGAGGGCCAGGCACTGCTCGCCCTCCTGCCGCGCGACCTCCTCGTCGCCGTATTGGTTGGCGGCGACGACGGCCAGGAAGCAACGCGGGTCGGGATAGCTCGGGTCCAGCTCCGCGGCCCGCTGCAACTGTCCTCGAGCGGCGTCGGCGGCGCTCGCCTGCAGCTCGTCGTCGGCCCCGCG
>JBPCJL010000246.1:0-15272 GCA_051005355.1 Ilumatobacteraceae bacterium | reverse complement strand
CCCCCACGGCGTCACCCTCGCGCCCTCGCCGGCCGAACCCGACCGACCACCGGACCAGTCCCCGCAGATCACCGACGATCCGCAACGGGCCGCCGCCGACACCCGGCCCGACCGCACGATCGAACTGCGCCGACCCGACGGCACCATCCACTTCACCGGCACCACCGTCGACCGCGCCCCCCACGGCGTCACCCCTGACCCGCCACCGGCCGAACCCGACCGACCACCGGACCAGTCCCCGCTGATCCCCGGCCCCCCGCCGTGGGCGGCCGACCGCGCCGGCGACATGGCGCCGCCACCTCGCGCGCCGTGGCAGCCCAACCCGTCATACACCGAGATCCCCGCCCACCTCATCGCCGCCGCCCTACGACAACAGGCCGCCAGCGATCAGCCCACCGGGCCGCGCACCCAGCAAGCTCAGATCGCCCAGCAGCTCATCCACCGCATCAACACCCTCCACCACCCAACGGGCTCGGCGCCCGAACCGGCCGAACCGACCGCCCGGGCACCGGCGGCGTGAGCAGCGCTCTGCCAGCATGTCCGGCATGGACGATCTGCATGGGGCGGGAGCGGTGGTGACCGGTGGGGCGAGTGGGATTGGGTTGGCGACGGCCCGTCTGCTCGGAGCGGCCGGGGCACGAATCGTGCTCGCCGACGTGGAGGAGGTCAGCCTCGGGGCCGCCGTTGACGAGCTGTCCGCCGCCGGGATCGAGACCCACGGCGTCCGCTGTGACGTGCGGTCGCTGGACGAGGTGCAGGCCCTCGCCGACCAGGCGTTCGAGGCGCTCGGCCGCGTGCACGTCGTCTTCAACAACGCCGGCGTGGCCGTCGGCGGCCCGGTCGCCGACATGACCCACGACGACTGGCGGTGGATCATCGACGTCGACCTGTGGGGGCCGATCCACGGCGTAGAGGCGTTCCTGCCGCGCATCATCGAGCAGGGACAGGGCGGTCATCTGCTGTTCACGGCGTCGTTCGCCGGCCTGGTGCCGAACGTCGGGCTCGGCCCGTACTGCGTCGCCAAGTACGGGGTGGTCGCCCTGGCAGAGGTGCTGGCCCGCGAGCTGCGACCTCATGAGATCGGCGTGTCGGTGCTCTGCCCGATGCGCGTGAGCACCAACATCGGTGACTCCGAACGCAACCGCTCCGTGGAGTACGGCGGACCGGCGGCGTCGCCCCAGGTGCCGGACCAGGACGAGTCGAACCAGCAGCTGGCGGGCCGCGTGCTCGCCGTCGAGGACGTAGCGCGCCAGACGGTCGACGCCATCCGCACGAACGCCCTGTACGTCCTGCCGCACGAGGAGAGCCGGGACCCCATCCGCCGCCGCTTCGAACGCATCGACCGCACGTTCGAGCAGTAGCTGCTGCGATCACTTCATGGCGTGGAGGCAGCGAGTCGGTCGCCGAAGCCAGGCGGAAGCAGCCGCTCTTCAGGGCCGGCAGCAAGCTCGTCGTTGGGCGGCCGTCATCCGTGACGGGGGCTGAGCCACGATTCGCCGCTGAGCTCGTCCCATCCGGTCGGGTCAGCGAGGATCGCCTCGACCTCGCCGTGGCCGAACCCCCCCGGACGCACTCCATCCACGCTCGCCGACGACGGTGATCTGGCGCGGCCCGTCCGACAGGCGACGGAAGACTCCGGACACGATGCCGCAGAGATGATCATCGAGTCGATCGAGCTCGAACTGCGAACCGTCGTCACAGGCGTCGCATCCGCAGTGTGGGAACCACCCTGCGCACACGACCGGGTCCCCGACGCCGAGCACCACGCCGGCGTCGGCGACATCGTCGAGCCGGCTCCGGCCGACCACGAGCGGCAGCCCACCGGCGGCCAGCGGGACGGCGCGATCCGTGCGCGAGATCACCGGCCCAGGTTCGCCCCGCCACTCGACCGCTACGTTCCGCTCGACGTTCGCCAGTCCGGCGTCGACGACCGCGACCAGCCAGGCCTCGGCGCGAGCACCGAGGATCCGCCACTTCGCCGGGTCGAGCAGTCGCGAGTACTCCTCGTCGAGCGGCCTGCGGATCGGGCCACCACCGCAGGCCGCGCCCCGCCAGCTCGAACGCGGCGTCGACGGCCGCAAGCAGCGCGGAACTGGCGTTCACTGCGTCATCGTGCTCGCCCGTCCGGCGACGGCGAGCATGGGTTCACGCAGGAGTCATTTTCCTCGCCGTGACGACGCCCAATCTGGGCGGGGATGTCGCCAGCAGGTGGCGAGGATCCCGCCCGGAAAGGGTTCTGGCGAGGATCCCGCCCAGCAGCGGCTGTGGCGTGCGCTCCGTCCGGCGACTCAGTCGACCCTGGTCAACACGCGCAGCGAGCCGGTCGTCGAGGCCAGGTGGAACCGGCCGCTCTCGAGGGCCGGCCGGAAGATCTCCTCGTACGGCGCCTGGCCACCGTCGGCCGGGTCGGGGAAGACGTCGTGCACGACCAGCGAACCGCCGACGGCGACATGGGGGGCCCACCCGGCGTAATCGGCGCGGGCCGGCTCGACGCCATGACCGCCGTCGATGAACACCAGCGCGGCGGGGATCGACCAGTAGCGGGCGACCGTCGCCGACCGCCCGACCACGGCGATGACCCGGTCCTCGAGACCGGCGTCGTGCACCGCGGCGCGAAACGCCGGCAGCGTGTCCATCTCGCCGATGCGGGGGTCGACCAGCGAGGCGTCGTGCCACTCCCAGCCGGCCTGGTTCTCCTCCGACCCTCGATGGTGATCGACGGCGAACACGACCGTGCCGGCCGCTTCAGCTGCTGCGCCGAGCCAGATCGACGACCGCCCGCAGTACGAGCCGATCTCTACGAACGGTGCCGTCGGCACGGCGGCGGCGGCGTCGAGCGCAGCGCGGTGCAGCGCATCGCCCTCGTCCTCGGGCATGAACCCCGTTGCGGCCAGTGCGTGATCTCGCCAGCTCGTCATCCGGGGCCGAGCGTACGGGTACGTGTTCGGCCGGCAGACTACGGGCGCATGCAGGCGGCGCTCGATGACCTCGTCACCCTCTTGGCGCTCGAGCCGATCGAGGTCAACATCTTTCGCGGCCGCTCCCCGGACGAGCGGCGCCAGCGCGTGTTCGGTGGACAGGTGGCCGGGCAAGCTCTGGTGGCGGCGGCGCGCACCGTCGACGACATGTCTCGCCTCGTGCACTCGCTGCACGCCTACTTCCTGCGGCCGGGCGATCCGACCGTGCCGATCCTCTACGAGGTCGACCGCCTGCGCGACGGTCGCAGTTTCAGCACTCGGCGCGTCGTCGCCATCCAGCACGGACGAGCGATCTTCAACCTGCAGGCCAGCTTCCACCGGGAAGAGGCGGGACCGGACCATCAGCTGCCGATGCCGGCCGGGATGCCCGACCCCGAGACGTTGCCCGACTGGCACACGCGAATGGCGCCATACAAGGACCAGCTCGGCGACATGTACGAACGGTCACGGCCCATCGACGTGCGCTACGTCGACGGTGACCCGCTCAGCCGCAAGGGCCAGCCGTCGGAGAACCAGCGGGTGTGGTTGCGCGCCGACGGCGCGCTTCCCGAGGATCCCGTCGTCCACGCCTGCATCGTCACGTACGCCAGCGACATGACGTTGCTCGACACGACCGTGCTGCCGTTTGGGCTGGCGTGGGACAGTCCGGGGATGCAGATGGCCAGCCTCGATCACGCCATGTGGTTCCACCGGCCGTTCCGCGCCGACGACTGGTTGCTGTACGACCAGCACGCCATCTCCACCAGCTCGGCGCGCGGCTTGGCCGGCGGGGCCATCTTCACCCGGGACGGGCGCCTCGCCGTCAGCGTCGTCCAAGAAGGCCTGGCCAGGGTGGGCACATGAGGGCGCGCCTCGTCCTGCTATCGGCGGCCCTGGCCGTTTTTGCCGCCTGTGGGGGCGACGAGGATGCGTCGCCCGCGCCGACGAGCGCGTCGACGGACGCGACTCCGTCCGCTCCGCCTACCGCTTCCACCACGCTCGCTCCACCGACGACCGCCCTTCCGACGGCTCCGGTCACGACCGCGCCGGCGACGACGGCGCCGCCGCCGACCACCACCGCGACCGCTGGACCAGCGCCCGACCCGGTCGCCACCTTCGCCGAGATCGGTGTGGCCGACAACCCGACGGACCTGGCGTGGCGGGCCGGGGACCCGGGGCTGTACGTCGTCGAGCAGCGCGGGACGATCGTCCGGCTGGCCGATGGCACCTCGACCACCGTGCTCGACGGGACGACCCTCACGGATGCCGGCGGCGAGCGGGGCTTCCTCGGCCTCGCCTTCGCCCCGTCCGGCGACGTGGCCTACGTCAACTACACGGACCTCGAGGGCACGACGACGATCTCCGAATACCCCGTCGCCCCCGACGGCCGCTTCCTCGACGGTGACGAAGCCCGCGTCCTGTTCACGATCGAGCAGCCC
This sequence comes from Ilumatobacteraceae bacterium, assembly GCA_051005355.1. Taxonomy (GTDB): domain Bacteria; phylum Actinomycetota; class Acidimicrobiia; order Acidimicrobiales; family Ilumatobacteraceae; genus JALZMG01. Next base: position 10,876 of record JBPCJL010000246.1, on the reverse strand, counting down.
TACTCCAACCACAACGGCGGCGACCTGGTGTTCGGGCCGGACGGCTTCCTCTACATCGGCATGGGCGACGGCGGGTCCGGCGACGATCCGGAACGGCGGGCGCTCGACCTCACGACGCCGCTCGGCAAGGTCCTGCGGGTCGACCCGACGCCCTCCGGCCAGGAGCCATACACCGTGCCCGCCGACAACCCGTTCGTGGCGACGGCCGGTGCCGACCCGCGCATCTGGTCGACCGGGCTGCGCAACCCGTGGCGCCTGTCGTTCGACCGCCTGACCGGTGACCTGTGGATCGGTGACGTCGGCCAGGACGAGATCGAGGAGATGGACGTGGCCTCGGCCACCGACGGCGTCGACGCCGGCAAAGGGCTCAGCTTCGGCTGGAGCGCCTACGAGGGCGACGCCCGGTTCAACGACGATCAGCCCGCCGAAGGCCACGTCGCGCCGTTCCTCACCTACACCCACACCGACACCGGCGGATGCTCGGTCAGCGGCGGCATCCGCGTCCGCAACGGCTAGACACTCGACGGGTGGATCGTCTATGCCGACTTCTGCGGCGGTCAGGTGTGGGCCACCGAGGTGCTCGGCGAGGGCGCCGCGCTCAGCGCCGGTCGCACGGTGGAGCTCGGCCAGGTCGGTGGGCCGACCGCCGTGGTGGAGGGCCCCAACGGCGAGGTCTACGTTCTCTCCGGCGACGGCCCCATCGTCCGCGTCGACGCCACCTGATCCGAGGGGTTGCTGCTACCCGACGCGGGTGAGCTCGATGCGGCGGGCGGTGACGTCGACGGCGACGAGGCGGACGCGGATGCGATCGCCGGGGTTGACGTGGTGGGCGGGGACGTGGGCCAGCACGGCGGGGTCCACGAGCTGGACCAGGGTGCCGTGGCGGTCCTCGTCGACGACGACGGCGTCGAACACCTCGTGCTCGCGGCCCGTCATGATCACCGCCTCGGCCAGTTCGATGACGGCTCGATCGGCGCGGTTGGCGACGGCCTCGGCCTGGGCCATCACCTTGGGCAGCGCGCCGAACGCCGCCACCACGTGCTCGTCGACCGGGCGCCCGGCGACCACGGCGACGGCGGCGTCAACCACGTAGCGGTCGGCCAACCGGCGCAACGGCGCCGTGGCGTGGGCGTAGGTCGCCGCCATCGCGGAGTGCCAGGGCGGCCCGCCATCGCCGACATCGCCGTGCGCAACGACACCGCCATCACCGGCGACACCGTCGCTGGTGTCCGCAGAACCACCCGCAGCAGCGGCAAGCGCCTGGTAGCTGGCGCCACCACCCGCCCGCCGCACCGCGATGAGAAAGGCGTTGGCGCGCGGGTCCGTGCGGTCGAGGGTGCGCCGGAAGTCGGCCAGCGACTGTCCCTTGGGCCACGCCAGCCCGAAGGCGTTGGCCGTGTGTCGCAGCCGCTCGATCGACCGCGCCCCCGGCTCGGCCATCACGCGGAACAGCCCGGTCCCGGCAGCCAGCAGCGCATCGGCCACGGCCAGGTTGGCGGCCAGCGACATCGCTGCGTTCTGGTCCTCGGTCTCCAGCCGGGCACCGATGCGCAGCACCCAGGCGCCGTTCACGTGCTCCAGCTCCTGGTCCGGGAACTCCACGCGCGGCGCGCCCCGGCGATCCTCGGCCGCCTCGATGCGCACGGACAGTTCGTCGAACCCGTCGGGCAGGTCGTCGTTGCGCACCGTGTCGTAGGCCAGCTTGGCCCGACTCTTGATCAGCGCTCGCTCGGCGCCGTCCAGCCGTACGTCGCCGGCGCCGTCGATCCGGACCGTGAACACCACGGCCGGACGCGGCCCGTCGGGCAGCAGGCTCGCCGCACCCTCCGAGAGCGCGGCCGGGTACAGCCGCGCCTTCTGGTCCGGCAGGTACACCGTCACGCCGCGCTTCCACGCCTCCTGGTCGACGGCATCACCGGGCTCGACGAAGGCCGAGACGTCCGCGATGGCGTAGTGCAGCAGCAGGTCGCCGCCGGCGCGCTCGATCGTGAACGCCTGGTCGAGGTCGATGGCGTCGGCCGGGTCGAGCGTGACGAACGGCCGATCGGTCCGATCGACGCGTGAGCCGAGCGGCTTGCGGGCGGCGACGACCGCACCCATCGCAGCCTCGGGCGGGAACCCGCTCGGCAGGCCGAGCTCGGTGCGGATGCGCCGGATCCCGTCGTCGAGGACGGAACCCGCCTCGCTTGCCACCAGCGCTCGTTACCTGCGGGCGCCCATGAACATGCCGCGCAGCGCCTCGTAGTGCTCGATGACGTGCCCGGCGCCGAGCACCACGGCCTCCAGCGGCACGTTCGACAGCTTGACGGGCACCTTCGTCTCGCGCTGGATGCGCGACGCCAGCCCGCGCAGCAGTCCACCGCCACCCACGAGGTACATGCCACGCACGAGGAAGTCCTGCGACAGCTCGGGCGGCGCCTTGGCCAGGCAGCGCACGACGGACGCGATGATCGACGAGATGACGTCCTCGACGGCGAAGCGGATCTCCTCCGGGCTGAGCAGCACCGTCTTCGGCAGGCCGGTCATCAGGTCGCGGCCGCGCACCTCGGCCTGCGTCTCTTCCTCCGTCGGGTCGGCCGAGCCGATGGCGACCTTGATCTCTTCGGCCGTACGCTCACCGATGGCGATGCCGTGCTCGCGCCGCACGTAGTTCTGGATCGCCGCGTCGATGTCGAACGACCCGACGCGCACCGCTTCCAGGGCGACGATGCCGCCGAGGCTGATGACCGCCGTCTCGCTCGTGCCGCCGCCGATGTCGATGACCATGTTGCCGACCGGCTCGTCGATCGGCAGGTCGGCACCGATGGCCGCCGCCATCGGCTGCTCGATGAGGTTGGCGTCGGCGGCGCCGGCGCGGCGGGCGGCATCGGTCACGGCGCGCCGCTCGACCTCCGTGATCGCCGACGGCACGCAGATCACGACCTTCGGCCGGGTGAACCGGCTGACGCCGACGCGCTGCAGCAGCAACCGGATCATCCGTTCGGTGATCTCGAAGTCGGTGATCGCCCCACCCCGCAGCGGACGCACGGCCACGATGTAGCCCGGCGTCCGGCCGATCATCGCCCACGCTTCGCGACCGGTCGCCAGCACCTCACCGGTCTGGCGGTTCAGGGCGATGACCGACGGCTCGTTGAGGACGATGCCTCGACCCTTCATGTAGACGAGGGTGTTGGCTGTCCCGAGATCGATGGCGAGATCACGCGCCACGGGCAGGACCCATCAACGCGTCAACCATCGCGCCGCTGGCCGCGCAGCCGGATGCGGCCCGGTGGCGTGGCCTCCTCGCCGTCGGTGTCCAGTTGCTGGACCTGGTCGACGACGGGGCGGCGGGCCGCTGGCGACAGTGCCCCGATCTGGCGCTGGAACTGCTCCACGCCGTCGGGTCGCCGGCGCCGGAGTCGCACCGCGATGACGACGGCGGCCAGGACGACGATGACGGCGACGGCAACGACGACCCCGGTCACGACGCGCTTCCGGCGGTGCGGATCGGTGTGGCGCCAGTGCCCCACCCGCGGCCCTCCCGCCAGGTCTCGTGCTTCCAGATGGGCACGGACGCCTTGAGCGCATCGATGGCGAACCGGGAGGCGTCGAACGCCTCGGCCCGGTGCGGGGCCGACACCACGGCGAGGACCGACGACTCACCGACTTCGAGCCTCCCCGTGCGGTGGACGAGGGCGACGCGGCCGACCTGCGGCCACCGGGCGCGCAACTCCCCGGCGATTGCCGCCAGGCGGGGTCCGACCTCGTCCTCGTAGGCCTCGTAGTCGAGGTGCTCGACGCCCTCACGTCCGTCGGCGTGGTCGCGGACGGTGCCGCTGAACAGCACCACGGCGCCGCAGTCCGGCCGCTGCGCCCACCTGTAGACGTCGTCGACCGACAGCTCGGCAGGGGTCAGCGCGAGCCAATCGTCGCCGCTCGCGGGTCCCTGCATCGGCCGCATCGTAGCCCTCGGTTTCCGGACGCCGACCCGCTGACCCGAGGGAACGCGGACCCCCTGGAGGCGACCGGCGACCACCGCGACCCATGGCTACGCTCCCGGCCCGTGGAGGAGGGACCGCTGCCGCGGCACGAGCGCGAGTGGCGTCACCCTTCCGAGCTCGGGCCACCGGCGCACGAGCCGACCAGCCGCACCGGACGGGTCCTCATCGTCTCGACGGCGACGCTCGGGCTGCTGCTCGTCGGCATCCTCGCCATCACCATGACGCCGCGCCAGTCGGAGTCGCCCGTGGCTGCGAACTCAACGGCGCTCGGCCTGCGCGTGCGCACCGCGCCGGCGAGCGATCGGCTGCCGATCGTCACGCCCATCGGCGACGACGGCTGGGCGATCACCACGGCCGATGCGCTGGATGGCTTCAACGGAACGACCGCGCGTGTCAGGCTCGCCACCGGCGGCATCACCGTGGTGGAGATCGTGCGCGTGACGGATGAGGTGATCCTGGTCTCGCTCCCGGCGGGATCGGACGTCGACACGTTCGACGTCGCGGCGACCGACCCGTCCGGCGACGACATGGTCGTGCTGCACGACGAGGACGACCCGATCTCCGTGCCGATGGGCGAGCTGGCCAACGCCGACGTCGCCGAGGCCACCCCTGTGCTCGATGACCGGGGCCGCCTCGTCGGGCTGACCACGGGCGAACCCGATGCGCACTGGATGGTGACGGTCGACACCATGCCGGCGGCTCCGCCCTCCACCACCCCGCCCATCTCGGCGGCGCCCACGACGGTCGTCGTCACCGCGGCATCGACGACGAGCACGACCGCCACCACGACCACGTCGAGTCCACCCGAGTCGACGGTCGTGGCGGAGACGACCATCCCGGCACCGACGAGCGGACCTGCGCCGACGACCGCCGGGCCACCGGCCACCGCCTCGACCACGCTCGTGCCGACAACGGTGGCGCCGTCATCGACGGTGACACCGCCGACGCCGCCGACCGTGACACCGCCGACGCCGGCAGATCCGCCTCCTAGCCCACCGAGCGTCGCCCCCGGCGCCGGCGACGGAGCAGGCTGAGCGCAACGGACGCGGCGATGACGATTCCGAGCGTCATGCCCGCCAGCGCCAGCTCCTGGCGGCGCTTCGGCGTGATCATCGTCCACCAGCGGCCTTCGGTGCCCTCGACGTACGCCTGCTCGTTGGTGACCTGCGGCCGCCAGCCGTGTGCCTTGAGTCGGTCGTTGGCCACCAGCCACGGCGCTCGCGTGTAGCTGCGCAGCCCGGGTGGGATCGGCCCACGCTGGAAGCGCCACTGCAGCGCGCTGACGACCTCGGCCACGCGGTCGGGCAGCCTGACGCGCGGGCCCGAGCCGGTGAGCGCCTGCACGCGCTCGGCGGCCACCCACCCGTCCGGCGCCACGTTGAACACCCCGTCGAGCCGCGCCGTCGCCGCCAGCGCCACCGCCGACGCCAAGTCGTCGAGGTGTAGGAACTGGGCCGGCGGGTCGTCCTCGGCGATGCGCTGGCCGAGCCCGACGGCCAGCGCCGCCGCCAGCGAGGACGTGCCGCCGGCGGCCATCGAGATGACCGGGCGCAACACGGCGACCGTGCGGCCGGGCACGGCGCGCCGCCACCGATCGACCATCGCCTCGACCGTCCCGAGCTGGCGGGCGTAGACGAACTCGACGTCGGGCCGCAAGATGGCGTCCTCGGTGAGCGGGACCGGGTTGTTGGCGTAGGCGCCGTACACCATCGCCGACGACACCAGGACCACGTGGGTGGCACCGCCGGCGGTGGCGTCGTCGAGCATCGCCGCCACGCCCTCGGTGACGCTCTCGCGTCGGCGCGCCCGCAGGTCGTGGTCGCCGGCGCCGAGGTGCACCACGATGTCACTGTCGGTGGCCGAGCCGTCGACGATCCCCGAATCAGCTGCGAGCAGGGCCAGCACCCGCGTGCCCAAGTTGGCCTCGGCCCCGGTCACGTGCACCCGCCGCGGCGCCGCAACCGGATCGAGCGCCACGGGGGCGGACGCTATCGATGGCTCATAGCATCGGATCATGGCCGACGATCCGCTCGACCGGCGCGACGAGGGTCCTCAGGACCCGTTCTCGGCCCTGCCGATGTTCGGCGACCTGGCCAAGGCGCTGGCCAACCAGGGCCCGCTGAACTGGGACGCCGCCCGCCAGTTCGCCCAGCTGAGCGCCACCAGCGGCGCGCCGGAGGCCAACGTCGACCCGGCCGTACGCCTCGCGCTGACCGATCTCGCTCGGCTCGCCTGGTACCACGTGGCCGAGGTCGTCGGGTCCTCCGACGAACCGCCGGAGCCGCAGGTGGCGACGCGCGGCCAGTGGGCCCAGTCGACGCTCGAGGCCTACCGGCACCTGTTCACCGACCTGGCCACCGCGCTCGGCGCACCGCCGCCGGTCGACGAGTCGACGGCCGACGACCCGATGATGTCGATGATGGCCGGGCTGTCGAAGATGATGGCCCCAGCGATGCTCGGGATGGCCGTCGGTTCGATGGTCGGCCGCCTGGCGACCAGGGCCTTCGGCGTCCACGACCTGCCGATCCCGCGCCAACCGGCGACGGTCACGCTGATCCCGGCCAACATCGACCAGTTCAGCGCCGACTGGGAGATCCCGCCCGACGAGATGCGTCTCTGGGTGCTGGCCCACGAGCTGGCCGGGCACGTGCTGCTGACCACGCCACACGTGCGTGACGCCCTCAGCGATCTCGTCCGTCAGCACGTCGGCGGGTTCCGTCCTGATCCGAACGCCGTCGTTGAACGCCTCGGTGAGCTGGACGCCGGCGGCGGTGACCCGATGGCCGCCCTCCAGCAGGCGCTCGGCGACCCCGAGGTGCTGCTCGGCGCGGTCACGTCACCGGAGCAGCAGGCGCTGCGCCCGCGCCTCGACGCCCTGGTCGCCGTGGTGGTGGGCTACGTCGACTGGATCGTCGACGCCGTGTCGGCGCGCATCGTCGGCGGCGGCGCCCTGCGCATCGCCGAGGCCGTGCGGCGCCGGCGGGTCGAGGCCACCGCCACCGACACGTTCGTCGAGCAGCTGCTCGGGATTCGCCTCGGTGAAGATCAGGTGGCGAGGGGCAAGGCGTTCGTCCAGGGTGTCGTCGACCGGGCCGGCGACGAAGGACTCCGCCCGTTGCTGACCCGCGCCGATGCCATCCCGACGCCGAACGAGCTGGATGCCCCTGGCCTCTGGCTGGCCCGCCTCGAATAGCGTTCTGTCACGGACCGGTGCGGTGAGGTGAGAGATCGGGCCAAATGTGCCCCTCACCGCTCAACGCACCGGGGCCGAACGTCAGCTGCTGCCGCTGGTGGCCGCCGCAGCACTGGCGGCGACGGCGGTGGCCGCCGCCACTGCGGCCGCCTCGGCCAGCACCCGACGCACGCTGGCGGAGATCGGCTGCAACGAGGCGCCGTCGAGGGCGTGATCGATGCGCCGGCGGGCGTGTTTGCGCCCCGCCCGATCCGGCGCCACCACCTCCAGCAGCTGGGCCGGACCCGTCATCGATAGCAGCGCCGCGGTGCGCACCTCCATCGGCTCGTCGCCGTCGGCGGCCTGACGCAGCGTCGCGATGATGCGGTCGCGAGCGGCAGGGTCATGCACGATCCACTTGTCGCGCAGCCCGCCCTCGACCGCTTCGAGCGAACCGTCGTCGACGAGGGCGGCGGCGAGCGTGTCCCAGGTGCCGGTGCCCAACCGGTCCCTGAGCCCACGGTCCATGTGCGACAGGGCGCCCTTGATGCGCCCGTCCTTCTCGGCCAGGACCTCGGCGGCCGCGGCGAGGACCGGGTGGACCGGCCGGTCGCCGACGATTGCCAGCTCACGCTCGCTGGCGGCTGCCTCGGCGTGACCGTCCAGCACCAGCTCGATGACGAGCAGGCCGGCCAGGCAGGCGTTGAGCTGATCACGGGTGCCCAACCGGTGGCGGCCGGAGTCGAGGTCGATGGCGACGAGGACGAGCTCGTCGGCGAGCAGCATGATCCAACGGTAGGCGGTTCTCTAGCCCCTCGGTCGGGGGATCGGCGGCGGAGGGAACGGCGCCGTGACCGGTCGGCCGCCGATGCGGCGGCGGCGCTGGAACCGGCGGATCCGTGCGCGCGACCGCACCAGCGGCGGGCCCATCGAGCGTGAACCCATCACGTAGTTGACGAGCGCGACCACACTGACCAGCCCGACGACCAGGAACCCGATGGCGCCGGGGATCACGACGATCACCGGCACCAGGCCGGCCAGCGCCCAGGCGAACTGGAACTGCGTCTCGAATTGGGCGAAGGCGCGACCGCGGTTGGCCTCGGGCGCGTCGCGTTGCACGATGCTCTCAAAGGCCAGCCGGCCCACGGCGCCGGCCAGGTTGAGCATGGCGGCCAGGAAGACACCGAATGCGGGCCCTCCGATCAGCGCAGCGATGATCCCACTGACGGCGGCGAGCCCGAGCGCGCCGGTCAGCATCAGCTCCTCGTGCAAGCGCCGCCGGATGGCCGGCGCCATCGCGTTGCCGACCATCGTGCCGAGCGCCGACAGCCCGACGGCGAGGGCGAACCAGAACGTCCCCCCGGACTGCGTCCGCAGCCAGAACGCAAGGTGGAAGAACAGGAACCCGACGCCGGCGCGCAGCATGATCATCGCCACCGCGGCCAGACGCAGTCGCCGCGAATGCAGCTGGCGGCGCTCAGCGGCCTGCTCCGGACTGGCCGCCACGACGTCGGCCGGCAGGCGCGAGGCGCTGACCATGGCGACGGCGAAAAGCACGCCGGAGTAGATCAACGTGCCCGAGCCGCGCAGCGGCGTGAGCTGCAGCAGTCCGGCCGGGATCACGGCCACCACACCCGTCAGGCCGGAGATGACGCCGAGCTTCGAGTTGGCCTCGACCAGCTCGCCCTCGTGGCGAACGACCGACGGGACCAGTGCCTGCTTGGAGACCAGGTAGCCCTTCTGGAGCACCAGTGCGGCGAAGACCAGCGGGAACAGGGCCAGGTTGTCGATGAACAGCGCCATGAGGACGGCCAGGACGACGCGCACGGCGGCGATGACCTGGATGACGGCGCGTCGTCCCCCCGCGGCCCGATCGATGGCCGGACCGATCAGCGGCGCGATCAGCAGGAACGGGGCGAAGCTGACGACGAGGAACAGCAGCACGCGGCCACGGGCCGCGCTCGGGTCGATCGAGAGGAACAGCGAGTCGGCGAGGGCGACGATCATCGCCGCGTCGCCGCCCATCATCGCCGCGTGCGTGAGGGCCAGGCGCCGGAACTTCGACATCGGGACCGCCGTCACCACGCCGGCGCAGACTACGACGGGCTCAGGTCGACCCCGGGAAGATCTCGAACCGGCAGCGTGGCCCCGGCGCTCGAGTGAGCCGCCCGTCGAAGGTGGCCAGCGGCGCGTCGAGTGCCTCGGCCAGCGCCACGTACCAGGCGTCGTATGGCGTCACGTTCGCCCGCAACTCCCAGATCCGGGAGGCGAACGGCGCGTAGGGGAACAGCTCGAACGGCACTGCGATCAGTCCAGCGTGGGCGCGCGTCGCTTGATCGTCTGGCGTCTTGCCCTCGCGCACGAGGCGGCGCAACACACTCGCCACCTCGACCAGCATGTGATGTGGCGCCATCAGCTCGGCGCGCCCGAGCAGCTCGCGGCTCCAGCTCCCTCGTGCGCCGGCCTCGACGAGCGCAGCGGCGACCGCTGATGAATCGATGACCAGCGTCACCGCCGCTCGGCATCGCGTGCGGCGAGGATGTCCTCGACCGTGACCGTGCTGTCGCTGAGGCGCACGCGCTCACGGATCTGGGCCAGAACGGTTGCCTTGTCCATTCGGTCGGCCAGGGCGATCAGCTGTGCCCGCAGGTACTCCTGGAGCGACTGGCCCTTGAGGGCAGCCCGCTTGGCCAACTCGTCCCGGGTGTCCTGGGGAACGTCGCGGATGGTGATGGCGGGCATGGCTGCATTCTGCAGGAATCGCAGCAGATTGCAAGCAGGCGGTCAGGCCCGCTCGTACTTGTACCCGAGGCCACGGATGGTGACGATGTGGGTCGGGTGGGACGGGTCCGGCTCGATCTTCGAGCGCAGCCGCTTCACGTGCACGTCCAAGGTCTTGGTGTCGCCCACATAATCACTGCCCCACACCCGGTCGATCAGCGTGTCCCGCGGCAGCACCCGTCCCGCGTTGGCGAGGAGGAGGTGCAGCAGCTCGAACTCCTTGAGCGGCAGCGCCACCGACTCGCCGTTGATCCGAACCGTGTGTTCGTCCGGGTCGAGCGAGACGTCACCCACCGTGACCGCGGCCGGACCGAGCTCGGCCGTGTCGTCAAGCTGCGCCCGGCGCAGCACGGCACGCATCCGAGCGACCAGCTCGCGCAGCCGGTACGGCTTGGTCACGTAGTCGTCGGCACCGACCTCCAGCCCGACGACGGTGTCGATCTCGGAGCCCTTGGCCGTGACCATGATGATCGGCACCTGGCTGCGCTTGCGCAGCTGCCGGCACACGTCGATGCCGCTGATGCGCGGCAGCATCACGTCGAGCAGCACGACGTCCGGCTTGACGGCGTCGAACCGCTCGAGCGCCTCGAAGCCGTCCATCGCCACCTCGACGTGGAACCCCTCGCGCCGCAGTCCGATGGTCAGCGCCTCGACGAAGCTGGCCTCGTCCTCGACCACGAACACCGTCGGCGCCGTCATGCCGGCACCCCCCCGTTCATTGGTGCGATTCCCTGACGGGATGCGACGGCTTCGAAGCTCGCGCCGTCAGCTGCGCACCAATGAACGTGTCGCCGCAAAGCCGGCGACGAAGAAGCACCGTGCTGATTGTTCGCTCGCTCGAAGACTCGCTCGCTCATTGGTGCACAACTGACGGCGCGAGCTTCGAAGCCGTCGCATCCCGTCAGGGAATCGCACCAATGAACGGGGGGGTGCCGGCATGACG
>JBPCJL010000245.1:0-4823 GCA_051005355.1 Ilumatobacteraceae bacterium | reverse complement strand
CCCCATGGCGGGCGGATGCACGAGCGGTTCCGTTATCCCGATGCGATGCCGTCGTGGCTGACGGCAGCGGACCTCGACGTCTACGCCGGCGAGTTCGAGCGCACTGGCTTCACGGGCGGGCTCAACCGTTACCGCTGTGTGGACCGGGACTTCGAGGAGCTGTCGGTGTACCGGCACGCGGCGATCGAGGTGCCGGCGCTGTTCGTCGGCGGTGACCACGACGGTCCGACGATCTGGGGCCGGCCGGCCATCGACCGATTCCCGACGACGTTGCCCAAGCTGCACCGGTCGGTGATCCTCCAAGGCTGCGGCCACTGGACGCAGCAGGAGCGACCGGCGGAGGTCAATGCCGCCCTGCTCGACTTCCTCAGCTCCCTCGACACCCGGTGACCCCTCCCGAACGGCCGACGATGGCCGATCGGCTGGCCCTCGATCCGGTCGACGACGACATCGACGTGTTCGTCAGCCGTCGGCCGCCCAACCCGCGCCACGTCTTCGGCGGGCTGCTCATCGGGCAGGCGCTGCGGGCCGCCGCACTGACCGTGCCGTCTGACCGCACCGCCCACGCGCTGCACGCCTCCTTCGTCGAGGCCGGTGCCGGCGGCGAACCGATCCGCTACGCCGTTGAACGCACCAGGGACGGCGGCGCCTTCGCCACCCGGCGCGTCGTGGCCGAACAGGACCACGGCGCCGTCTTCGTCCTGACCGCCGACTTCCAGCGCGACGAGTTCGGCGTGGAATACGAGGCGCCCGGGACGCCCGGCATCCCCGGACCAGACGACCTGCCGCCCGGGCGCTACCAGACGTCGTGGTTCGACTCGTGCGACGTGCCGAACGAAGCGGTGCCCGACGTCATCCCGCACACCCGCCGCTCCTGGTTCCGCGCCGCTGCGCCCGTGCCCGACGACCCGGCGCTGCACCTTCAGTCCGTCGCCTACGTCAGCGACCACGGCCCGACTCGGGCGGCTCGGGCGCCCCACGTCGAGCTGGAGGACCCGGCCCGCCGGCAGTCGGTGTCGCTCGACCACAGCGTGTGGTTCCACCGGCCCGTCGACGTCAACGACTGGCTGCTCGTCGAGCTGGTGCCGATGGCCACCGGCGGCGGCCGCGGCCTGTCACTCGGCACCATCCGCTCCTGCGCCGGGCAACTTGTCGCCACAGTCGCCCAGGAAGTGCTCCTTCGCCGCCGCTGACGGCGGGCGATCGGCTCGGTGAGCTCAGCGGGCGGATGTCCGCCCTGTTCCGCTCACACTTCGCAGGGAGTGACCGGGGGCTGCGAAGATCGGCGACGATGCCGTACCAGTTCACTCCGCAGGGCCAAGCGCTGCTCGCCGACGTCGTCTCCTTCATGGACGACCACATCTACCCGAACGAGGCCGAGTACGAGGAGCAGGCCCACGAGCTCGGTCACGACGGAGATCCGCCGATCCTCGAGAAGCTGAAGGCCGCCGCCCGCGAGCGTGGCCTGTGGAACCTCTTCCTGCCCCACCTCTCGGCCGACGCGCCGGGCACCAAGCTGTCCAACCTCGACTATGCCCCGATCTCGGAGCAGCTCGGCAAGGTCGGCTTCGCCTCCGAGGCGCTGAACTGCGCCGCTCCCGACACCGGCAACATGGAGATCCTCAACGCGTACGCCTCGGAGACGGTGAAGCGCGACTTCCTGGCCCCGCTTTTGGAGGGCGAGATTCGCTCGGCCTTCTCGATGACCGAGCCCGACGTCGCCTCGTCCGACGCCACCAACATCGGCCTGCGCATCGCGAACGACGGCGACAGCTACGTGCTCAACGGGCGCAAGTGGTTCTCGTCCGGCGCAATGCGGCCCCGCTGCACCATGTTCATCGTGATGGGCAAGACCGACCCCGACGCGCCACGCCACCTGCAGCAGTCGATGATCGTGGTCCCGAAGGACACCTCCGGCGTGTCGTTCGGCCGCACGCCGCACGTCTTCGGCTACGACCACGCCGGCGGCCACCCCGAGATCATCTTCGAGAACGTGCGGGTGCCGGCCGACAACCTGCTCGGCGAGGAGGGCGGCGGGTTCGCCATGTCGCAGGCCCGCCTCGGGCCGGGTCGCATCCACCACTGCATGCGCTCGATCGGCGTGGCCGAGCGGGCCCTCGGATTGATGGTCGACCGAGCGCTGCAGCGCACGACGTTCGGGACGTCGGTCGCCCACAAGGGGCTGATCCAGGACTGGATCGCCGAGTCGCGCATCGAGATCGACATGTGCCGGGAGTACGTCCTGCGCACCGCCCACCTCATGGACACCGTCGGCAACAAGGCGGCGGCGACCGAGATCTCCGGCATCAAGGTGGCCATCCCCAACATGACGCTCAAGGTGATCGACCGGGCCATCCAGGTGCACGGCGCCGCCGGCGTCACCCAGTTCACGCCGCTGGCCAGCATGTACGCCCATCAGCGCACGCTGCGCATCGCCGACGGCCCGGACGAGGTCCACAAGATGACCATCGCCCGTCGCGAGATCCTCCGTCACGACCCGAACTTCCACTTGACTCCGCGCTGACTTCGTTCTGTCCTCCCCGATCGACTCACATCGGCCGATCGGGTAGGACAGAACGCACCTCTTCGGCGTCTGGTGTCCTTCGTAGACTCGATCGGGCCATGAGCGACGTCATCTCGATCTCCCTGCCGGACGGTTCGCAGCGGGAGTACCCGGCCGGGACGACGGCGGGAGACGTGGCGGCGTCGATCGGCAAGCGGCTTGCCAAGGCGGCGGTGGCGGCGACGGCCGACGGCGAAGATGTCGATCTCACCAGGCCACTGCACGACGGCGAAGCCGTGGCCATCGTCACTGATGACACCGAGGCCGGGCGCCACGTGCTGCGGCACTCGACCGCCCACGTCATGGCGCAAGCCGTGACCCAGCTGATCCCCGGGGCCAAGTTCTCGATCGGACCCGCGATCGACAACGGCTTCTACTACGACTTCGACCTGCCGGGCGGGCGCACGTTCAGCGACGACGACCTGGCGGCGATCGAGGAGCGGATGCGCGAGATCGTGCGCGCCGACCAGACCTTCGAACGGTCCGACATCTCGCCGGACGAGGCGCTCGACGTCTTCGCCGACCAGCCGTACAAGCGCGAGATCATCGAGCGGGTCCGGGCCGCCGATGACCCGGAGGCGGCGGGCGACGACCTCGACGCCGGCGAGGCCGCCGCCGGCGACACCATCAGCGTCTACCGCAACTCGCCGGAGTTCGTCGATCTGTGCAAGGGGCCGCACGTCTCGTCCACCGGGCGGCTCGGGCACTTCAAGCTGCAGAAGGTCGCCGGCGCCTACTGGCGGGGCAACGAGAAGGGCCCCATGCTGCAGCGCATCTATGGCACGGCGTGGGAGTCGGCCGCCGCTCTCGACGCCCACCTGGAGATGCTGCGCCAGGCCGAGCAGCGCGACCACCGCCGCCTGGCCACTGACCTCGACCTGCTGTCGTTTCCGAGCGAGCTCGGCGGCGGCTTGGCCGTGTGGCACCCGAAGGGCGCCATCGTGCGCAAGCTGATGGAGGACTACAGCCGCCAGCGCCACGAGCACGGCGGCTACGAGTTCGTCTACACGCCGCACCTCGCCAAGGCCGGGCTGTTCGAGACCAGCGGCCACCTCTCCTGGTACGCCGACGGCATGTACCCGCCGATGGAGATGGACAACGGCACGTACTACATGAAGCCGATGAACTGTCCGATGCACTGCCTGATCTTCGGGTCCCGGCAGCGCAGCTACCGCGAGCTGCCGCTGCGCCTGTTCGAGCTGGGCACCGTCTACCGGTACGAGCGGGCCGGCACACTGCATGGGCTGATGCGCATCCGCGGGTTCACGCAGGACGACAGCCACATCTACTGCACGCCGGAGCAGGCGCCCGACGAGATCGCCTCGCTGCTCGACTTCGTGCTGTCGGTCCTGAAGGCGTTCGGTTTCGGCGACTTCACGTTCAACCTGTCCACGCGCGATCCCGACAAGTCCGTTGGGACCGAGGACGACTGGGCGGCGGCCACGGAGGCGCTGCGCCAGGCGCTGGAGCGCTACGGCCTCCAGTACGAGGTGAAGGAAGGCGACGCCGCCTTCTACGGCCCGAAGATCGACATCGACGTGCGCGACGCCATCGGTCGCACGTGGCAGCTGTCGACCATCCAGTACGACTTCAACCTGCCCGAGCGGTTCGATCTCGAGTACGTCGGCGCCGACAATGGCCGGCACCGCCCGATCATGCTGCACCGTGCCCTGTTCGGCTCCGTCGAGCGGTTCTTCGGCGTGCTGCTCGAGCACTACGCCGGCAACTTCCCGACGTGGCTCGCTCCCGTACAGGTGCGCGTGCTGCCGGTGGCGACGGCCCACGAGGAGTACGCCGAGAAGGTCGTCGACCGGGTGCGGGCGGCGGGTGGCCGCGTCGATCTGGTCGGTGCCGGCGACCCGCTCGGCAAGCGCATCCGGGCCGGCAAGATGGAGAAGCTCCCGTACCTGCTCGTGGTCGGTGACGACGACGTGGCCGGTGGCACCGTCGGGGTGAACCGGCGGGGAAGCGAGCGCCCCGAGCGCGGCGTCGACCTGGCCGTGTTCGTCGAGCGGTTCGCCGACGAGGTCACCTTGGCCCAGGCCGAGGCGCTCACGGCCTAGCGCCCGATGCTCGAACGGCTCTGGAACGGTTGGCGCAACGCGTACGTCACCAGCGGCGGGGCCGTCGGTGGTGTCGCCGCCGACGACGGGGAGGTCGGTCGGGGCAGCGTCTTCACCCGGATCCTCGCCTCCGAGCTTCCCGACGCGGAGACGCACATCGTCCATCGCGGCGACAACGTCTTCGCCATCCTCAACGC
>JBPCJL010000244.1:0-3161 GCA_051005355.1 Ilumatobacteraceae bacterium | reverse complement strand
ACCAGCGGGGCATCGTCCCGCGCATCGCGGGCCGGAGCAGGACCGGCGCAGCCTGCACCTCGGCCTCGGCCGCGGCCTCGATCTCCGCCGTCGTCGCGATGGCCGTCGCGAGGTCTGGCGCCACGTGCTCGGCCATCGACGGTAGTCAAGCAGGCTTCGAGGCGCAGTTCCTGGCGTGTGGCGGACGGCTCACCGCTTCGAGGATGGCGGCGCCGCGGCCTCGTAGGCGGGGATCACCGCGCTCACGTGCGGCGCGCCGTTGACCGTGACGTCGCGCACCCCGTCCACGGCCCTGACCCGCTCGACGAGCGCCGGCAGGAGCGGCCAGCGCTGCTCGGCCTGCAGATCCACGACGCCGTCGGTCATCGTCACCCGCCGCAGCTGCTTGGCGTCACGGAACCGCTCGTCACCGGCCACGGCGAAGAGCACCTTGGCGGTTCGCATCGTCGCCGCCGGGTCGAGGTCCCGGTGCGCCACGTGCTCCCACAGCGAACGTCCCCACCGCAGCACCTCGTGGCGGTGAGCCCAGACGAAGGTCATGATGGCCGTGCGCGTCAGCGCGCTGCCGATGAAGCGGCCGCGGAGGAGCCGCAGGGGGTTGAGCACGCCGAAGGGGTCCCCCTTGGAGCGGAGGACCAAACCGTCAGCGGGCCCCGTGACGACCGGCCCCGGCCGTGAAGCGCGCCGCGCCCGCCTGCGTCTCGCCGCTGTCGATGGTGGCGCGCCCCAGCTGCGCCTCGTTGCGCGTGGCCGCCTCCTCGTCGAGGTCCCACTGCTCGATCGCCGACCGGCGGTCGTTGCGCAGGCACTGCTGTGGCAGCGCGGCCAGCTCCTCGGCCAGCCCGACTGCCGCCGGCAACGCCTGCCCGGACGGCACGACGCGGTTCACGAGGCCGATGCGCTCGGCCTCGACGCCGCTCACTCCGCGGCCGGTGAGGATGAGGTCGATGGCCCGGCTGTGGCCGATCAGGCGCGGCAGCCGGATCGTGCCCAGATCGACGAGCGGGACGCCGAAGCGCCGGCAGTACACCCCGAGCACGGCGTCCTCGGCGGCGACACGCAGGTCGCACCACAGCGCCAGCTCCAGCCCGCCGGCCACCGCCGGTCCCTCGATGGCGGCGACGACCGGCTTGCCGAGGCGCAGGCGGGTCGGACCCATCGGGCCGGGGCCGTCGTCGCCGACCGGCCGGCGGTCACCTCCTGAGAGCGCCTTGAGGTCGGCCCCTGCGCAGAAGTACCCGCCAGTCCCCGTCAGCACGGCCACCGCCAGTGACGCGTCGCGGTCGAAATCATCGAACGCCTCCAGCAGCAGCCGGGCCGCCTCGCTGTCCACGGCGTTGCGCCGATGCGGACGGTCGATCGAGACAACCCGAACGGCACCACGATCGTCCACCGCCACGGACACGCTCACGGGACGTGTTTACCGGGTCGTCACGTGTCGTCGGCGAGGCGAGGGAGCAGACTCCGGTCCGTGCGGCGCTTGCACTGCCCGGTGTGCGGGAACGAGATCTTCTTCGACTCCCTGCACTGCGTGCGCTGTGGCGCCACGCTGGCTCTCGAGCCGAGCACGACGGGAGGCGGCCTCGTCGTGCGCGACCTCGCCGCCGATCGGGTCGCCTGCCGCAACCGGGAGGCGTGGTCGTGCAACTGGACCGCCGACCCCGCGGGGCCCCGCTGCCGCAGCTGCGTGCTGGTCGACTCGGGCAGTCACGACCACGACTGGTCGATGGTGACGTTCCAGGCCGCCCAGCGGCGGGCCCTCCACCAGCTGACCAAGCTCGGGGTGCCGTGGACGCCGGAGGGGCGGGCCTGGCTGCGCTTCGCCTACCGCAGCAAGTCGACCGACGCCGGCGTCGTCATCGGCCACCGGGGCGGGTCGATCACGCTCGACCTCGACGAGGCCGATCCGGCGGTGCAGGAGGGCATCCGGGCGCGGCTGGGCGAGCAGTACCGCACACCACTCGGCCACCTGCGCCACGAGCTCGGGCACTTCGTGTGGCTGACGATGGTCGCGCCCGACACCGACCGGCTGGAGCGCTTCCGGGAGCTGTTCGGCGACGAGCGGGCGGACTACGCCGCCGCGCTCGCGCAGCACTACGAACGCGCCGACGACGGGTCGTGGCGCGAACAGCACGCTTCGTTCTACGCGTCGGCACACCCGTGGGAGGATGTGGCCGAGTCGTGGGCGCAGCTGATGCACATCGACGACGTGGTCGAGACGGGCACGGCGTGGGGAGTGGTGCCTGCGCTGCCCGACGAGGCCGACGCCACGGCGTGGCTGACCGCATCCATCGAGGCCGGCCTGGCCGCCAACGAGCTGGCCCGGGCGATGGGCATGCGCGACCTGTACCCGTTCGCCCTGTCCTCCAGCGTGCTGTCGAAGGTCGAGTTCTGCTGGGCCCTTGTCCATGCCGATCAGCGAGGTGACCGCCGGGCGGCCACGCCGTGACATCCCTGGTCGATCGGGCTCAGCGCCGCCTCGGCTCCCTCGGCGAGGTGGGCCCGCTCGCCCTCGGCCAATGGCGCTTCACCAACGATGACCCGGACGCCGCCCGCGCCCTCGTCGAGACGGCGCTCGACGCCGGCTTGAAACTCGTCGACACTGCCGACGTCTACGGCCTCGACTGGGGCGGCACCGGCTTCGGCTCATGCGAGGCGCGGCTCGGCAACGTGTTGGCCGCCGCCCCTGGGCTACGCGATCGCATGGTGCTGGCCACCAAGGGCGGCATCGTCCCGCCGACCCCCTACGACTCGAGCCCGCGTGCGCTGCGCCGGGCCGTCGACGCGTCGCAGCGCCGGCTCGGCGTCGACGTGATCGACCTGTGGCAGCTCCACCGGCCCGACCTCCTCACGCATCCGGCCGATGTCGCCGAGACGCTGGCGGCGCTGCGTGCCGAGGGGAGGATCCGCGAGGTCGGCGTCAGCAACCACACGCCGGCCCAGGTCGCCGCGCTCCAGGCCCACCTGCCGTTCCCCATCGTCACCAACCAGCCCGAGTACTCCGCCGTGCACCTCGATCCGCTGCGCGACGGCACGTTCGACGCCTGCATGCGCGACGACATCGTGCCGCTCGTGTGGAGCCCGCTGGCCGGGGGCCGGTTGGTCAGCGGCGACGGCGTGCGGCCGGAGCTGCTGGCCGTGCTCGACGGACTGGCCGGGCG
>JBPCJL010000243.1:0-6878 GCA_051005355.1 Ilumatobacteraceae bacterium | reverse complement strand
AGACCTGGCTGCGCCCGGGCAGCACCCAGCGGATGCCGTCCCAGTCGAAGATCTCACGCACCGAGTCCATGTCGCCCGACTTGAACGCCTCGTGGGCCCGCCGCACCAGCGTGGCGTTGGGGTGCTCGAGCTGCCGGTCCGCAGGGGTCATGAACCAACGGTAGGTCGTTTTCGTGACGGCCGCAACGGAAACATTAGAACTCGGTCGGGCTCGCTCGTCCCACGAGCAGTCCGCCGAAGGCCCGAAGATCGTCGTGTCGACATCGGGGCCCGCCGGCAAGCGCGCTGACCGGTGATCGCCGGTCTGTTCGGGGTCACCCGTTGTGACGGCGCGGGTTGCGGCGATCGTGAGTTCTCGGTCTCGTTCCAATCGGGGTCAGTGGTGACGATGGCGCGGCGGATCTCGGGGCCGCCCCGACATCAACCTCGACGGACCCTGTCGCTTGGCGTTCTCATGGCGGAGGTCGTGCGCATCGACGCCGTTGCTACTGACTTTGCTACTGCTTCGGCGCTGAACGCATCGCAACGGGCTGCGACCAGTTGGACTGCGCTCGTCTGTTCACCCTGCTCAAGCCGAACGGACTACCTCAGATCGCCACGCGTCGGACTGACCGCTTCGCTCTCTCAAGGTGGCGGCACGGGTTCGAATCCCGTACGGGCTGCAAGAAACCCCAGGTCAGAGGCCCTCTTCGGAGGGTCTCTCCTGCTTCCGGGTCGCTTGGCAATGGCGTGCCAATGTCTGCACGGAGGCTGCCGATGAAGGGCTCGATGCGCCGGCAGGAACGCGGCTGGGAACCAGTTCACGCAGTGCAGGAGGTGACCGTGCGGAGCAACGCCGTCGATATCGACATCCCGTGTGACCCGCAGCAGGTGGGCGAGTTCGCCATGCCCTTTGCGTTGCTGACCGAGGCACGCCGTCCAGACGGGATCGTCGAAGGCGCCATCGTCATGACCGCCGACGAGGACGATCCGGTTTTCGCCCGGGTGCACCTCGGCGATCCGACCGGCGCGCTCGATGTTGTCGTCGGCGAGGCTGTGTTCGAACGCCGCCCGGCGGGGATTGAGCCGATCGAGCGACCACTCGACCGCGGCTCGCAACGTCTGGTGCCGAGGTGGGGCCCGGCGCGTGCCGCCCAGCCCGTCGAGCCGTTCGGCCAGCGACGCCAACAACCCGTCCGCACCCAACGCTCGCACCCGCGCCGCGGCGAGCTCGACCGCCAACGGCAACCCGTCGAGGCGCTGACAGATCACGCCCACCACGGCATGGGCCTCAGGATCGAGGACCGCGCCCGCGTCGGCGGCGCGGCTCAGAAACAGATCGACGGCACCGCCGGAGCCGGCGACACCAACCGGCAGCGGTTGCACTGGCCACACCCGCTCGCCGTCGACGTCGAGCGCCTGACGGCTCGTCGCGAGCACCGCCACCGACGACGAGTTGCGCAGGATCGTGTCCACGACGTCCGCCGCCGCGCCGAGAACATGCTCGCAGTTGTCCAGAACGATCAACCCCCGCAGCCCACGGGCCATGGCGCGCTCCAACTCCCGCGAGGCGGTGCCGGGCCGGGCCGGCACCCCCAGCACCTTGCACACCGCCGTCGCCACACCGGACGGACGACCCACCGCCGCCAGATCGACGAGCCACCTCGCCCCGTCGGGAAGGCCGCCCGCCACGGCGTGCGCAACCTCCAACGCGACCCTCGTCTTGCCGACCCCGCCCGCCCCCACCAGCATGATCAGCCCCGGCGCACCGACCACCTCAGCCAGGCGGCGCAGTTCGTCGTCTCGACCGATCATCGCCGACGCCGGCCGCGGCAACCGACCCGCCGGCGGCCCGCCTGCGGGCACCGAACGAGGAGCCTCGACGCCGGAGACGATCGCTGCATCCAACGCAAACAGCTCGACGCTCGGTTCCAACCCGACCTCCTGCCCCAACCCCGTGCGATAGCGGCGGAACACCCGTCCCGCCTCCGCCGTCCGCCCCGCCCGCGCCAGCCCGAGCATCAGCGAACGCCCAAGAGCTCCTCACGCAGGGGATGCTCGGCCACCGCCAGCTCGCCGGCCTCCACCACCTCGCTGTGCTGCCCGGTCGCCAACAACGCCTGGAGCAACAGCCCGTGCGCGGCGCCATGTAGCTCCGTCAAACGGGCGATTTCCGCCAGTCCCCACGAGTGGTCGACCACGTCGACCAACGCCGGCCCCCGCCATCGAGCCAGCGCTGAACGGACCAACCGGGCGGCTTCGCCCGGCTGCGGCTCGTCGAGCGCGGCCCGGGCCGCCATCACCTCCCGCTCGAACTCCACCGAGTCGACCGTCAGCCCGTCCGGGTCGATGCGATACGCCCGACCTTCGGTCAACAGTCGACCCGCGCCCAGCCGGCGACGCAGGTACCCGACGTGGGCCTGCAGGCTGTTGGCCGCCTCGGCCGGCGCATCGCCCTCCCAGACCGACTCCAGCAAGCGGCCCGACTCCAGTGGCCGACCGTCGTTCAAGACCAGACGGATCAGCACGCCCCGACGCCGGGCACCGCTGATCGGGACCTCACGGCCCCCGACCGTCACCGAAAGGGGACCCAGCAACCCCACCGACAACCGCTCGGCGGAACTCATTGGTGCATCATCGAGGTGTGCGACGGGTTCGAAGCTCGGCCGTCAGCCGGGCACCAATGAGCGTGTCGCCGCAAAGCCGGCGACGAAGAAGTACTGTGCTGATGGTTCGCTCGCTCGAAGACTCGCTCGCTCACGGGACGTTGCTCCGACGCAACTGCCGCCAGACCCACCCGTCCAGCTCAGTCCCCTCTCGCGACGCCAGAGCCACTCACGATAACGGTCGCGGCATGGCGCAGCAGAGCGTTCGAGCAGTCAGCGACCGGTCGAGCCGTCGATGAGCTCGCGCAGGATGTCGGCGTGTCCGGCATGGCGACCGGTCTCCTCGATCATGTGGGTGAGCGCCCAACGCAGCGACGGCGCCGACCCACGCGACGAGGGTCGACGGACCGCAGCCTCGAGCTCGGTACCGGCGATGAGCTCGCTGGTCTCGTCGACGGTGCGGCGGTAGGCGGCCAGGACGCCTTCGACGGTGTCGTCGTCGTCGGCGTGGAACGTCGCCGGCCAGTCGTCGACCGCCTCACCGAGGAAGGTGAACCGCTCGACGTAGGTGAGGTGCGTGATCAGGCCGAGCAGGTTGGTGCCGGACGGTACGCCGGGAGTGCGCACCTCTGGTTCCGACACCCCCTCCGCCTTGGCGGCGATGGATGAGCGCAGGTAGTCGAGGAACCCGACCAAGACGTCACGTTCGTCGGGTCCGGTGCTCGGCGGCGGTCGGTCGCGCTGGCGGCTCGTGGTGCGCCGTTCGGGCTGCGTGGTCATGGTCGTCTCCTTCGGTGAGCGGGCGGTGCGAGGGTGGCCGCCACTGTCTCCTCGTCCGCAGATTCGTTGCCTATCAGCCTGTCTCAGCCGGTTCGCGAACCAAGACGTCGTCGCGGAAGCCTCCATAAAGCGTCGCGAAACAATCGACCCTCGACGAAGCGTGACCGTGCACCATCGGTAGGCAGACCTGGCCAGCCTGCCGACGGAGAGGTCGAGATCACGCTCACCGCTCGGTCACAGGGTCGTCAGCGCACGGACCGGAGGGTCAGTTGACAATCACCGAGGATCGCCACCGGGCACCGTGGGATGCCTCCGCCGTCGAGGCCCTGCGCGCCGGCGACGGCACGTCGTTCACCTCCCTCGTGATGGCGCACCACGACTCCATGCTGCGCGTCGCCGGCTGCTACGTCGCCGATCGGGCCACGGCGGAGGACGTCGTGCAGGAGACCTGGTTGGCCATCATCCGCGGGATCGATCGGTTCCACGGTCGGTCGTCGCTCAAGACGTGGATCTTCAGCATCCTCGTGAACCGGGCCCGGACGATCGGCGTGCGAGCGGCCCGAATCGTGCCGATCTCGTCGGTCGTCGACAGCTCCGATCGAGACCGGGACGCCGACGTCGACAGCTTCTTCGATGCCCGGCCTCACTGGTCGAGCCACCGGTGCGGCCAGTCGACCGCGTGGGCCGCGGGACCGGAGGACCGGGTGACGGCAGCGGAGTCGCTCGAGTCCGTGATCGACGCCATCGGCTCGCTGCCGCGCTTGCAGCGCCTGGTCATCACGCTGCGCGACGTCGAGTGCTGGGACGCCAAGGAGGTGTGCGCAGCGCTCGGCCTCTCCGAAGGCAACCAGCGGGTCATCCTGCATCGCGCTCGAGCTGGCGTCCGGCGACAGATGCGGGCGGCGGCGTGAGAATCGTGGTCACCGGCGGCGCCGGCTTCGTCGGGTCGCACATCGTCGATCAACTGGTCACCGCAGGACACGACGTCACCGTCGTCGACGACCTCGACCCGTCGGCGCACGTCGGCGCACCGGCCGGGCTGTCGCCCGCCGCCGAGTACCGGTGGGCCGATCTGCGCCGTCTCGAGTCGTGGATCGACGTGCTCGACGGTGCCGACGCGGTGTGCCAGGCGACGTTCACGTCGGGTGTGGGATTCGCACGACGTGGCGGCATCCGGTGCCTACGTCACTGACCGAGAGGTCGCCGCCGTGCGCTTCGATGAAGCCTCGTGCGATGACGAGACCCAGCCCCGATCGTGTGCGGTCGGGCTGATGACGAAGCCCTCCACACTCGTCGGTGATGACGACCAGCGCGCCCGCCTCGTCGGCATCGACCTCGACGTCGACGGTTCCGCCGCGCGGAGTGGCCCGCACGGCGTTGTCGAGCAGGTTGGCGAACACGCGGCTGATCTCTCGCGCCGCTAGCGGTGCGGTGGGCGGTGCCGTGCGGACCGCGCCGCGCACGTGTACCCCCTTCGATTCGGCAACGGGTTCGGCGGCCGCGACGGCGTCGGAGACGAGGTCGGACAGCGACACCTCCTCCAGCTCCAGCTGCAGCTGGCCCGACTCGACGCGGTTCAACTGCGACAGGTCGTCGACGAGGTGCGTGAGCCGTTCGGTCTCCATGCGCAGCCGGCGCACGTGCCGTGCGATCAGGTCCTCGTCGATCGGCCGGACGACGGAGTCGTCGGCCAGCGCGTCGGCGATGGCACCGATCCCGGCGAGTGGGGAGCGCAGGTCATGGGAGACCCACGACACGAGTTGACGCCGGGCCCGCTCGGCGACGACGCGCGCGGCTGCGCTCTCCAGCTCATCGCCGACACCGGCCAGTTCGAAGATCTCCACCGCGGCGATGCCGGGCTCATCGGTCCCGCCGACGCTGCGCGCTGCGTCCTCGAGCGTCGCTGCTGCGCGCATCACGCGCGCCGCCAACGCCAGACCGCTGATGATGCCGACCGTCCCCGCCGTAACGATCGCCACGGCCAGGGCGAGCAACTCGTCGGTCGAGAACGACATGGTCATGGCCGCGACCAGCGCGCCGGCGGCGGCCGCGCCGACGGCGGCCAGCGTCACCGCCGTCTCCTGCTGCACGAACGGCCGGTGCCGCAGTCGATCGAGGATGGCCGCTCCCGCGCCGCCGACGGCGAGCGCGGCCCCGCCGGGACCGAGCGAGAGGGTCAGCGCATCGCGGGCACCCTTGCCGGCCAAGAGCAAGACGAAGGCCGACAGGGCGATGACGGCGCCGGTGATCACGAGCACACGCCGAGTCGTCATGGATGACGCTCCGGATCGAAGGCGTAGCCCACTCCCCACACCGTCTGGATCAGCGTGGGCTTGGCGGGGTCGTCCTCGATGCGGGCCCGCAGCCGGCCGATGTGCACCGTCACCGTTGCCGTGTCGCCGAACGTGAAGCCCCACACGCGCTCGAGGAGGGCCTGACGACGGAACACCTCACCCCGGTGGTGCATGAGGAACGAGAGCAGATCGAACTCGAGCGCCGTCATCGTGACGTCGCGCCCACGGACCTCGACGCGACGCTCCCGGTCGTGCAAGGTCACGGGACCGATGGTCACCGGCGGTCGGTCGAGCGCTCTCGGCGCCGCCCGCCTCAGCACGGCACGCACCCGCTCGACGAGCTCCGCCGGGTTGAACGGCTTCGTGAGGTAGTCGTCGGCGCCGGCCCGGAGCCCGGCGATCCGATCGGTGTCGGTGGCTCGGGCAGTGAGGGCGATGACGGGCGGGCCGGCGTCATGGCGAAGGTGCCGCAGGACGTCCATCCCGTCCATCGCCGGTAGTGACAGATCGAGGACGACGAGGTCCGGCGGGCGGCGCATCGCCTTGATGAGCGCGGTGGCGCCGTCGGTGACGATCTCCGGGCTGTACCCAGCGCGAGCAAGGTGGCGCGCAACGACGTCGGCGACAGCCGGGTCGTCTTCGACCACGAGGATCCGGGTCGACGGCGCCCCACACGTTGCGTCGATGGTGATGGCCGCGGACGCTACCGACGTACGACGAGCGGCCTGCGGAGCGAGGTCTAACGCTTCGCTAACAGATCCGCCCCTCGCCGTCGTTCGGCCCGCCATCGCTGCGACATTCGCCCGAGTCAGGAATGACCACGCTTCAGAGAGGACGTGATGAACAGAACCACACGCACCAAGACCAAGGGAACCATCGCCGCGATCGCCGGCATCGCGCTGGCGCTCGTCGTCGGCGTCGCCGCCGGACCATCGGCGGCCGATGACAACGTGCCGCCGCTACCGCCCGAGCTCGGCGGCATCACCGGCCCGGAGGTCGGCGCATCGGTTCCGGAGTCCTACTTCGGTCCCATGCCCTCCGAGGTCGACAAGAACCTCGTCGGGCCGGTCCAGCTGCTGCGCTCGGGGCCGATGGGCGAGGACGGCCTGTCCATCACGCTCCCGCTCTACCGCGGGCAGATGGCCGATGGACGCAACGTGTGGTACATCCTGACCGACACCACGGATCGTGAGAACGCCGAGGGACTCGGCCTCAACTT
>JBPCJL010000242.1:0-3117 GCA_051005355.1 Ilumatobacteraceae bacterium | reverse complement strand
TGGGTTCAGCGCGACCGAATCGCGCCGGAGCCGCAGAGTGCGGCTGGCGTTGCAGAAGACTGCATCCTGGGCAGCACTCTGCGGATTCGGTGCCGACGATCGCGCCGGGGCCGCAGAGTGCGGATTCGGTGCCGATGATCGCGCCACAGCCGCAGAGTGCGGCTGCGGCGCGCCGTCAGCCGGCGCTAGCGTCGGCGACCTTGGTCTTGCCGGCGCCGATCCACGGCATCATCGCCCGCAGGCGGCTGCCGACCAGCTCGATCGGGTGGTCCTTGCCCTCCTGGCGGAGGCGCTTGAAGTTCTCCCGGCCCGACTCGCTCTCGGCCACCCACTCGTCGGCGAACTTGCCCGATGTAATCTCCTCCAGGATCGCCTTCATCTCCGCCTTGGTCGCGTCGGTCACGATCCGCGACCCCCGCGTCAGATCCCCGTACTCCGCCGTGTCCGAGATCGAGTAGCGCATCCCGGCAATGCCCTCCTCGTACATCAGGTCGACGATCAGCTTCACCTCGTGCAGGCACTCGAAGTACGCCATCTCCGGCGCGTAGCCGGCCTCCGTCAGCGTCTCGTACCCCGCTTGCACCAACGCCGTCAGCCCGCCGCACAACACCACCTGCTCGCCGAACAGGTCGGTCTCGGTCTCCTCCGGGAACGTGGTCTCGATCACGCCGGCCCTGGTCCCCCCGATGGCGTCGGCGTACGACAGCGCCACCTCCTTGGCCTGGCCGGTGGCGTCCTGCTCGACCGCGATGAGGCACGGCACCCCGCCGCCTTCCTCGTAGGTGCGCCGCACCAGATGCCCGGGACCCTTCGGCGCGATCATGATCACGTCCACGCCCTCCGGCGCCGCGATGCGCCCGAACCGCACGTTGAACCCGTGGGCGAACGCCAGGGCGTCACCGGCCTTCAGCCCGGGCGCGATGTCCTCGTCGTAGATCGACTTCTGCTCGGTGTCCGGGGCGAGGATCATCACCACGTCGGCCGCCGCCGCCGCCTCGGCGATCGGCAGCACGTGCAGCCCCTGGGCCTCGGCCTTCTCGACCGATGCCGATCCCTCGCGAAGACCGACGATCACGTCGACGCCCGAGTCGCGCAGGTTCAGAGCGTGACCGTGGCCCTGCGAGCCGTAGCCGATCACGGCGACGGTCTTGCCCCTGATGATCGACGGGTCGGCGTCCTCGGCGTAATAGACGCTGGCGGTCGTGCTTGCGGTGGGGGTCGTGGTCGGAGTCGTGGTGGTGGTCATCGGTTCCTCGCTGTGTTCTTGACGGCGCGCAGCCGCGCCTGCCGATCGAGCTTGGGCAGGGCGATCCGCCCAGTGCGCTGCAGCTCGGAGAGGCCGTGACCCTCCAGCAGCGACTCGAAGTCGTCCAGCTTGTCAGGGTGCCCCTCCAAGCTCACGGTCAGCGCCTCGGGCGCCACGGCCAGAATCTTGCCCTCGAAGATGTTGGTCAACTCGATCACCTGGCCCCGGTCTTCCGGCGTTACACGCACCGTCGCCAGCAGCAGCTCCCGCTCGACCGACCGGCGCGGCTCGAGCTCGGAGATCTTCAACACCTCGATGAGCTTGAACAGCTGCTTGGTGATCTGCTCGAGCGGCGTCGACTCGACGTCCACGACGATCGTGATCCGGCTCGTCCCGTCGTCGGCCGACGGCGCCACGGCCAGCGAGAAGATGTTGAACCCCCGCCGGGCGAACAGCCCGGCGATGCGGGCCAGCACGCCAGGTTGGTTTTGCACCAGCACCGACAGGATGTGATGCGTATCGAGGGTCGTGCTCATGTGAGGACCTCGTCGCCGGTCACGCCGAGCAGGAGCACAGCAGGAGCTCGGCCAGAGCGAGAAGACCCTGTCGATGATTCGCTCGCTCGCTCATCGGAGCAATTCGCGGTCGGGCTGCTGCAGCGCGGGCAGGACGAGGTCGTCGTTGCTCTGGCCGGCCGGCACCATCGGGAACACCTTCTCCCCCGAGTCGACCCGGAACTCCACGACGACCGGCCGGTCGTTGATGGCGTTGGCCTTCTCGATCGCCGGCTCGACCTCTTCGGGCTCCTCGACGCGGATGCCTACGCAACCCATCGCCTCGGCCCAGAGAACGTAGTCAGGCGTGTCCGGCGACAGGTACACCTCGCTGTAGCGCTCGTCGTAGAACATCTCCTGCCACTGGCGGACCATGCCGAGGTAGCTGTTGTTGAGCAGCGCCACCTTGATCGGGATGCGCTCGACCGAGGCCGTCACCAGCTCCTGTGCCGTCATCTGGAAACACCCGTCGCCGGCGACGGCCCACACCGTGCGGTCGGGCCGGCCGACCTTGGCCCCGATGGCCGCCGGGATGGAGAACCCCATCGTCCCCAGCCCGCCGGAGTTGACCCACGTGTACGGCTCGTCGAAGCGCCAATACTGCGACGACCACATCTGGTGCTGGCCGACGCCCGAGGCAAGGATCGTGCCGACCGGCGCGTGGTCCCGCAGCTGCTCCAGGCAGTACTGCGGCTTCAGGGCCGCGCCGGGCTCGCTGCGCTCGTACGTCAGCGGGAACTGCTCGCGCCAGCCCGACAGCTTGCTTCGCCACGCCGACGTGTCGGCTTGGGCCGTCCCACCGTCGAGCAGCTCGCGCACCACCCGCACCAGCTCACCGACAACGTGCTTGCAGTCGCCGACGATCGGCACGTCGGGCCGGCGCACCTTGCCCTGCTCGGCCGGGTCGATGTCGACGTGGATCACCTTGGCCTCCGGGGCGAACGAATCGACCTTGCCGGTGATGCGGTCGTCGAACCTGGCCCCCAGCGCGATGAGGAGGTCGCTGCGCTGCATCGCCGTGACCGCGGTGGCGTTGCCGTGCATGCCCGGCATCCCGAGGGCCAGCGGGTGATCATCCGGGAAGGCGCCGCGCGCCATCAGGGTCGTGACGACGTGGATGCCGGTCAGCTCGGCCAGCTCGCGCACCTCCTCTGCGGCGCGCGCCTTCAGCACGCCGCCGCCGACGTAGAGCACCGGGCGCTCGGAGGTGAGGATCAGCCGGGCCGCTTCCTTGATCATCCTCGGGTGGCCCTTGACGTTGTGCCGGTAGCCGGGCAGTGACGCCAGCACGTCATCGTCCGACGGCCAGTGCCACGG